>JBFILW010000008.1:0-33247 GCA_041612005.1 Gemmatimonadota bacterium | reverse complement strand
GGCCGGCTGGAGATTGAAGGCACCGATGCGCAGCCAGCTCCGGGTGTTGGGGCCGCCGCCGACGACCAGCACCAGGATCAGGAGCCCGATCGAAAGACCATAGATCCAGGGAGCGGCCCATTCCAGCCACCGAAGCGGAATACGATTCACCAGGACGAAGGCCACCAGGCTGAGAGCAAACCATACCATCTGCTTCTTCCACACACCGGTGACGGCCGACGGCACGTCTACGCGTCCCGCCGAGTAGATCATTGCAATTCCGAAGCAGGTGAGGATGAGAGCGAGTACCAGCAGGCGCCGATCCCCAACGCTGCGGAACCGCTCCGTCCAGTCGGTCACGGGGCCAGCTCGCCGGGCACGAGCGCCACGTTTGGCGGCAGCTGCGCACCCGCAGGCTCACCCGGTGCGGCGCCCGGCCCATCCGTCCCCGGCGGCGGTGGGTACTTCGAGTCCAGATACGACTGAGCAATTCGGCTCGCGTACGGAACGGCCAGCGACGTGGTGTTGTCGGGGTGCCCGTTCTCTACGATGGCGGCGATCACGATCTCGGGAGCCTCGACTGGCGCAAAGCCGACGAACCACGAGTGGGGCTCTCCGTGAGGGTTCTGTGCGGTCCCCGTCTTGCCGGCCAACAGCCAGCGTTCCGGCCGATAGGGAAATGCCGTACCTCTGGGCTCGTTGACCACCCGGGTCATCGCATCGACCAGCTCCAGACGCCGGGCCTCGGGAAGATCGAGATCCCACTCGGCACGCCTGTCCGCCAGCACTTCGCTGCGCAGGATGTGGGGGACGACGGGCGACTGGCCCGTCGCCAGAGCCGCGTAGAACATCGCCATGGTCAGAAGCGACTGGGACACCTCTCCCTGCCCGATGCTCAGGTTCAGAATCACCGATTCCGTCCAGCCTCTTCGTCCATAGCGCTCGTTGTACCACTCGCGGGACTCCGGGAGCATTCCCCTCACCTCACGCGGGAGATCGATCCCCGTCGCCGTGGTGAACCCCTGACCGGCGCCCTCCTCCAGCAGCGGATCGAGCCCGACCTTGAGGCCGAGCTGGTAGAAGTACACGTTGCAGCTTTCCTTGATTGCTCCGGCCAGCTCCAAGTCGCCGTGCCCATCTCTGCGCCAACAGCGGAAGACCCGGTTTCCGTACTGCAGCGCACCGAAGCACGATGTCGGCTGATGCGTGTCGATCGTCACCACGCCCAGCCGCATGGCGAGCGCGGACATGAACAGCTTCCACGTCGAACCCGGTGGGTACAAGGCGCCGGCAGCGCGATCCAGCAGAGGGTGATCGGGGTCGTCTCGCAACGATTCCCACAGCTCGGCGTCGATCCCGCCGATGAACTCGTTCGGGTTGTAGGTCGGATGGCTGTACAGGAGCAGCACTTCCCCGTTGCGGGGGTCCATCGCGAAGACGGCACCGCGCATGCCCACCGGGAACGTGGAGTGGGCCAGGTACTGCAGCTCCAGGTCCAGGCCCAGTGTCAGATCCTCACCGGGAACGGGGAGCACGGTCTGTCTCGGTCCCGTTTCGCTCACGATCGAGCCTTTGGCATCGACCTCGACATAGCGAACACCGGGAGTGCCACCCAGCCGCCTCTCATACTGGCGTTCCAGACCGGCCTTCCCGACAGTTCGCCCCGGCTCGTATGTCTCGAATCGCTCCTGGGCCAGCTCCGCTTCGCTGATCTCGCTCACGTAGCCGATCACGTGTGCGATCGCCGATCCGGCCGTGTATCGGCGTCGGGGACGCATATCGATCACGGCGCGCCGGAACTCCGGGCGGCGTTCCTCGATTGCCGAGACCTGCGCGAAATCGGCGTCGTCCACAATCGTCAAGGGCCGGTTCGGGAAGCGGCGATACAGCTCCAGAAGCCGCTCTTGCCGTTCGGGGCTGAGATCCAGAAACGGCGCCATTCCCGCCAGGGTCGCCGCGATCGTATCGGGGTTGCTGGGCAGGAGCGAGATCGAATAGCCCGGGATATTCTCGGCAACGATGCGGCCGTCTCGATCGTAGATCGTTCCTCGTGGCGCCGCGAGCGGGATGGCGCGCAGCCGATTGTCCTCGGATTGCAGCGCGTAGACGCTGCTTCGCATGACTTGAAGCCGGAAGAAGGCGGCCACGAGGAAAACGACCACGAGGACCAGCAGCAGCGATGCGCCCCGGGCTCTCTGCCACCGGGTAGTGCTGGTCGAAGTTTCTCCGAGCACGGTGCCTCCTAGATGATCTCCGAGTATGCCAACTAGCCGATGACGGCGGAGGCAGCCCGCGCTCCGAGCTCACCGAGGACGGCCGTGAGCAGAGCGCTGAGCGGCGCGACCACGAACGCGAACGTCCATGTCAGGGCGGACCCGGCCAGCGCCGCCAGCACCAGCTGCGTCATCCACGTTCCCACCAGCAGGTAGGCGAACAGGAAGTACTGAAGGTCCGCAAAGATCAGGTCCCTCGACCGCGCGCTTCCGTACCCGAGCAGCGTGTACACCATCGTGAGACGACCGAGCCCGCCGACACTGAGGGCTGCCTCGATGAGTCCCGCCGCGAATCCGAGCGTGGCTGCCGACCCGGCGCGAAGCACGAGCCCACCCACGAGAACCCCGCCAGTGAGGAAATCCGGAGAGACCGGGAGCCCCTCCAGCAAAGGTCTCAGCAGCAGGTGCAGCAGCAGCATGACAATCGCAACCGCGCCGTACGCGGGCCGGGGGACCTCGCTCATTCGTCCGACGGCAGCGGCGCCCGCAGCCACACCAGTGCCACGTCCACAAGCTCCGGTCGCACGAGCGGCTCGACCGTGTAGCTCTTCTGCCAACCCGACTCGACGGTCGCCACTTCCCGGATCCGCCCCACCGGGATGCCCGATGGGTAGATGCCGTACAGTCCCGTCGTCACCAACAGTGTCCCGGCCGTTATCTCGGTCTGGAACGGCGCACCCTCCAGTAGCATCAGCGGCTGGTCTGAGTCGGCGGGAAACGCCCGGATAATGCCGGTGTTCTCTCCGTCTTCGGTCCGCACGCTCACGCGAAAGTCGGGGTGCGTCCAGTAATCACCCACCGCACTCCGCTCGGCTCCCGTCCGAATCACCCCGACCAGGCCATGTCCGGTCAGAAGTGCCGTCGGCGGCAGCACGCCGTCCGCTCGGCCTGCCAGGAGGACAAAGGAGTGCGAGCGGCCGATGCTGGGGCGACCCGGAACGATTGACGCCGGAAAAAAATCACCCGTCGGGCGTTCCCCGGCGGCGATCAGGGCACGCAGGCTGGCGTTTTCGGCCGTGGCTACCCGGGCGGCGGCGAGGTCGCGTGCCAACGCGTCTCTTTCTGCCTGAAGCTCCGACAGCCGCCGACTCAGGCGGCTACGCTCGGCGAAGATGTTGTGGAGGCCGATCACCGGGACGAGGACGGTGGCACGAACGGCGCGGACGACCCCGAGCTGCTGATCGAGATTCAACGTGGTGAGAAAGATGCTCGTGGCGACAAGGACCAGGACGGTGATGAGGTCTCGGCGGGTGTGCTCTGGCCGTCCGGCCGCTCGATAGGGCACCGAAACGCTGGCGCTACGTGGTAAGAACGCTCCGATAGCGTTCCAGGTCGTCGAGGACGCGGCCCGTTCCGCGAACCACGCAGGTCAGCGGCTCTTCGTCCACGTGTATCGGCAGCCCCGTCTCCTCCCGAAGCAGCACGTCGAGGCCTCGAATCAGGGAGCCCCCACCGGTCATCACGATCCCACGGTCGACGATGTCTGATGCCAGCTCCGGAGGCGTGATTTCCAGAGCACGACGCACGGCTCCCACAATCTGTTGGATCTGCTCCTGCATGCACTCCCGGATCTCGGCCGAATGCACCCGGACGGTCTTCGGAATGCCGGAGACGAGGTCGCGTCCTTTGACCATCATCTCCCGTTCTTCTTCCACTGGGAACGCTGATCCGATCTGGATCTTGATCGCCTCGGCCGTCGGCTCGCCGATCAGAAGGTTGTAGTTCTTGCGCAGGAACGCCACGATCGCCGAGTCCAGCTCGTCGCCGGCCACCCGGATCGATGTGTCGGCGACTGAGCCGGAGAGCGCGATCACCGCGATCTCCGTGGTTCCACCACCTACGTCGATGACCATGTTTCCCGTCGGCGTCTCCACCGGCAGACCGACGCCGACGGCGGCCGCCATTGGCTCGGGAATCATGTACACTTCCTTGGCGCCGGCAGCATGGGCGCTCGACCGAACGGCGCGCCGTTCCAGCTCGGTGATGCCTGACGGAACGCCGACCACGACACGCGGCCGAAGTTTGAAAAAACGGTTCGCGGTGACGGTCTTGAGGAAGTAGCGCAGCATGATCTCGGTCACGTCCACATCCGCGATCACGCCATCCTTCAGGGGCCGGACGGCCTCGATCCCGGCCGGGGTACGGCCGAGCATCCGCTTCGCCTCCAGCCCGATTCCCTTGATCCGCCCTGTACTCTTCTCGACAGCGACAACCGAGGGCTCGTTGAGGACGATGCCCTCACCCTTTACATACACGAGCGTATTGGCCGTGCCGAGATCAACACCAATGTCGTTGATCGGCAGCAGGCTGCCTTTTCGGAAGAAGTTACGAATCAAGTTTGAGATCGGTTCGAGGATCCCGAACGGTCCGGCCACTCGCCGCCATCACTCGCGACACGGCTGTCGCACCCGCCACTCCACGATCGGACGCCCCAATCTAGGCGCTGGCTCCACTATCCGAAAGACGACGGATCTCACTACGCGGTCACAGCTTACAGGACCTGATCCAGCGGCGTATAGTCGAGCCCGAACGCTTCGGCGACGGCCACGTATGTGCAGGCGCCGCGTACGACGTTGACACCGAGGGCGAGCGCCTCGTCGGTCTTCACGGCATCGATCCAGCCCCTGTTGGCCAGCTGGACCGCGTACGGGAAGGTCGCGTTGGTCAGCGCCAGGGTCGAAGTCCTCGGAACCGTGCCGGGCATATTCGCCACACCGTAGTGGATCACGCCATCCACCTCGTAGGTGGGATCGGCGTGCGTCGTCGGCTTGACCGTCTCAACGCAGCCGCCCTGATCGACAGCCACATCGACGATCACGGAGCCCGCTTTCATCGTGGAGAGGTCGTCACGGGTGACGAGCCTCGGCGCCTTGGCGCCGGTCACCAGCACCGCCCCGATCACCAGGTCTGCGCGCGCAAGCTGCTCGACAATGTTGCGACGATTGGAGAAGAGCGTATCCACGTTGGCCGGCATGATCTCGGCCAGGTAGCGGAGCCTGTCGAGATCCACGTCCAGAATCGTGACGTGGGCCCCGAATCCGGCCGCGATGATTGCGGCGTTGGCCCCTACCACACCGCCGCCCAGAATCACGATCTCCGCCGGCAAGACGCCGGGAACGCCGCCCAACAGTATGCCGAGGCCTCCGTGAAACTTCTCCAGGTACTTGGCCCCTTCCTGCACGGCCATGCGCCCGGCCACCTCCGACATCGGAGTGAGCAACGGCAGCTCGCCACTCTCGAGCTCGACCGTTTCGTACGCGATGGCGATACTCCCGCTGTCGAGCACTGCACGGGTCAGCGTTTCGTCCGCGGCGAAGTGGAAGTAGGTGAAGACTACCTGATCCGCCTTCATCCGGGGGTACTCGACCGCGATCGGCTCCTTCACCTTGATGATCATGTCGGCGCGTTGCCACACGGTGTCAGGCTCGCTGACGATCTCGGCACCAACGGTCACATACGTCGAGTCCTCGAACCCGCTTCCCTCGCCTGCCCCACTCTCGATCAGTACCTGATGCCCCCCCGCAACCAGCGCCTCGGCGCCTGCCGGGACGAGGGCGACCCGGTTCTCGTTCGGCTTGATCTCCTTGGGAACGCCTACAACCATCGGAACGTCCTCCTGCAAAGGTGATCCGAGTCGTGACCCGGTCAGGCCGGCGCCAGCTCCACAATGGCAAGCCGGTCGGGATGAAACATCGTACAGGCCTCGTTGATTTCGTCGCGTGTCACCGATTCGATCTTCCCGGCGATCTGATCGAGTGACATGTACGGCTCGTCGTACAACGAGATCCCGGCCAGGCGCTGCATCCGAGCTGCCGGCGTTTCGAGAGCGACCATCAGCTGACCCTTCAACTGGCGCTTGGTGTCGTCGATCTCAGTCGTCGTGAGCCCGCCCTCCGCGAGGTCCCGCAGCTCGGCCGAGAGCGCCTCGAGCGCAGCCTCGGCCGTTTCGGGCTGTGTTCCGACGTACGCTCCAGCGTGGCCGGCGACGGAGTGGAACGCGCTGAAGCTGTAGACCGCGTAGGCGAGGCCCAGGTCCTCTCGAATCGTCTGGAACAGGCGCGAGCTCATGCCGGCCCCCAACGCCGTTTCCGCCAGAACGACCGCGTAGCGGAGCCGATGCGCATACGGAACAGTGAGACCGCCCGCCACGATGTGGGTTTGACGTCCGCCAGGCCTTCGCACTGTGTGGCGGCCCGTCGTGCTCTCGGCAACCGCCGGCAGCGGCCGATCGTCAACGCTGACGTCAGGCTCCAGAATCTCCGACAGCCGGTCCACCAGTTCAAGATGGCTGAGGCGACCGGACGCCGCCACGATCGCTCGGTTCGGACCGTAGGCACCCGCATGCAACTCCCGGAGCTGTGGCGCGGCCAGCCGGCCAACCGTGTCGTGCGTGCCCAGAATCGGCTCGCCGTACGCGTGACCTCCGTACATGAGGGGGGCCTGGAGCTCGAACACTAGTTGCTCCGGAGAGTCCTCGATGCCCGCGATCTCCTCGAGGATAACATTGCGCTCCAACTCGATCGACTGCTCGTCCAACGACGGATGAAAGACCACATCTGTCAGGACGTCGAGGGCTCGATCGAGGTGAACATCGGGGATGCGGACGAGGAATGCGGTATACTCGTGAGTCGTGTAGGCGTCGACCACACCGCCGAGCCTTTCGATCTCGGCCGCGATCTGGAACGCGCTACGCGCCTCGGTGCCCTTGAACACCGCGTGCTCCAGGAAGTGACAGGCACCGCGTTGAGCGGGAGGCTCCTGAGCGGCTCCGCTGGGAATCCAGATGCCAACGGCGACCGAGCGAACCCAATCTACTTGCTCGGACAGGACAAGTGGCCCGTCGTGGATGCGAGTACGAAGGACGTTGTCGTCCAACGCCTCGTGGACTCCATCCACGACGGGTCGGGCCTCGCTCAGCTGTTGTTCATGGCGGCACGCCGCGACAGCTTCAGCCGCCCGCGATCGTCGACCGCCAACAGCTTCACCTGTACGACATCGCCCGTGGCGACCACGTCCTCGGTCTTCTCCGTGCGACCATCTTCAAGCTCGGAGATGTGACAGAGTCCCTCCACTCCGGGGATGATCTCGACAAAGGCACCGAATGTCGTGGTGTTCTTGACGACGCCCTCGTAGATGCGGCCGACCTCTGGATCCTCCGCGATCGCCTCGATCATTTCGCGCGCGTGCGCGCTTCCCTCGCCCGATACGGACGAGATCGTTACCACGCCCGAGTCCTCGATGTTGATCTCGGCGCCCGTCTGTTCCTGGATCGCGCGAATCGTCTTCCCCTTGGGGCCGATGACCTCGCCGATCTTCTCCGGGTTGATCTGGATCGAGATGATCCGGGGCGCGTATTGCGACATGTCGCTCCGCGCATCGGACAGAGTCTGAGCCATTTGCTCAAGCACGTGAAGTCGCGCCTGGCGGGCGCGCTCCAGCGCCGTTCTCATCGTGTCGACCGAGAGTCCCTCGACTTTGATGTCCATCTGGATCGCCGTGATGCCGTCGGCGGTGCCAGCGACCTTGAAGTCCATGTCGCCGAGCGCGTCCTCCACTCCCAGGATGTCGGTGAGAATGGCAACCTCATCGTCTTCCATCACGAGGCCCATCGCGATGCCAGCGCATGGCTTGGCGACCGGAACCCCGGCATCCATGAGTGCGAGCGAGCCGCCGCAAACCGTCGCCATCGAGCTCGAGCCGTTCGACTCGAGAATATCGGAGACGATCCGGATCGTGTACGGGAAATCCTCGTACGGCGGGAGCAGCGGCTGCAGAGCCCGCTCGGCCAGCATGCCGTGTCCGATCTCACGTCGGCCCGGGCCGCGGAAGGGACGTACCTCTCCGACCGAGAAGGACGGGAAGTTGTAGTGAAGCATGAAGGACTTGCTCGTCTCTTCACGAACGTCGATCGAATCGATCCGCTGCTCGTCGCGAACGGTGCCGAGAGTCACAACGCACAGCGCCTGCGTCTGGCCTCGGGTAAACAGGGCCGATCCATGCGTGCGGGGCAAGACGCCCACCTCGCTGGAAATCGACCGGATGTCGTCCACTTTGCGACCGTCGACACGCTCCCCGCGCTCGAGGATCTGCCGGCGCATTGTCTTCTTCTCCAACTCGCGCAGGAGATCACCGACGTCCTTGCCACTCTCCGGGAACTGCTCCTCGAGCTCCCCGATCAGCGACTCGCGAAGCGCGGAAATAGCCTGATTCCGCTCCTCCTTGATCGGCAGATTGAGCGCCTCTTCGACCCGCTGCCCGCCACGGGTGGCGACGGCCTCGCGCAGCTCCGGGTCCAGCTCGTCCGTCTCGTAATCGAATTTCTGCGGCGGTCCCCCGGCAGCCTCGACCAGCTCCATCTGTAAGTCGATCAACTCGCGGATCGCTCGATGGGCCGCGTCGGTCGCCTCGATGAACTCATCCTCGGAAATCTCGGCGGCTGCGCCCTCGACCATCACGATCGAATCGGCGGAGCCCGCAATGACGATATCTGTGTCCGACTCCTCCAGCTGCTGGAACGTCGGGTTGATCACCCACTCACCATCGATTCGGCCCACCCGGACGGCGGCAATCGGACCGCCCCAGGGGATGGGCGACAAGCTGAGCGCCGCCGAGGCGCCGAGCAGCCCGAGTACGTCGGCGTCGTTTTCCTGGTCGGCCGAGATGATGAAGCAGGCAACCTGCGTTTCGTTGCGATAGTCCGAAGGAAACAACGGCCGGATGGGCCGGTCGATCTGGCGGGCCGACACCGTCTCTTTATCGCCCGGACGCGTCTCGCGCTTGATGAAACCGCCCGGGAACTTGCCTGCGGCATAGCTCTTCTCACGGTATTCGACGCTCAAGGGAAAGAACGGTAGGTTCTTCCGCTTCCGCTCTGCGACGGCCGCCACCAGAACGGCACTCTCACCGTATTGAACCAGAACCGCGCCGTCAGCCTGGCGCGCCATTCTACCTGTCTCAACAACCAGCCTGCGGCCGGCGAACTCTCTCTCTACTCGATGGACCATTTCTTTTCTCTTCTTCCCTTTCTTCGCCGTCTCCCGGCGTACTTCCTTCTCTCTTCCTCCACGTCAGCTTCTTCTCTTCGCACGTCCAACTTCAAACAAGGCTACCACAAAGAAGGCCGTCCGACGCCAAGAAAGCGCGCGTCCGACGGCCACTACACTCTTCTCGCCCACCGGCGATCGCGGCGAATACTAGTGCCGGAGCCCCAGTTGTTCGATCACCCAACGGTAGCGCTCGAGGTCATCCCGCTTGAGGAACTCCAGCAGGCGCCGACGCCGTCCGACCATCTTGAGCAGGCCGCGGCGGCTGTGATTGTCCTTGGGATTGTCCCGAAAGTGCGCCGTGAGCTCCTCGATGCGCGCCGTGAGCAGCGCGATCTGAACCGATGCACTTCCGTGGTCCTTCTCACCCCGACTGAACTTCTCTATGATGTCCTGCTTCTCAGCGGCAGCGATCGTCATCCGCCTGGAATCCTCCGTCTTGCGGTTGTCCCAACTATACGATCGGCCCCGGTCGGTGAACGGCCGGGGCCAAGCCGTAACAACATATCCGCTCGTTTCTGACCTGTAAAGATCGCTATGGGACCGGCTTCACCGTGGCACGCGGGAGAAGTATTCGCGTGCCGCTTCCCGGTCCGCCTGCATCTGGCGGATCAGCTCCTCCGCGGACCGGAACGGGAGAACATCCCGCAGGCGGGTCAGAAACTCGATCCGGACCAGCTCTCCATAGATATCGTCGTCGAAATCGAGCAGGTACAGTTCCACGGACGGTGGAGATCCGGCGAACGTCGGACGTGGACCGAGGTGGAGGAGTCCATTCAGGATCTCGGAGCGCAATGAAGCCCTCACGGCGTAGATACCTGATGCGGGCAGAAGTTTTTTTTCTCCGGGTGGTCTGATGTTCGCCGTCGGAAAGCCGAGCTCCCGACCGCGACCCATTCCGTGAACGACCGGACCCCGGAACGAGTACGGCCGCCCCAGGCCCAGAGCGGCCCCGGACACGTCCCCCGTGGTCAGCAGCTTCCGGATGTGGCTGGACGAGACCGCCTGCTGGCCGTCTTGCACGGCGTCTACGACGTCCACGGCAAACCCGAATCTCGCGCCCAGAGTCCGCAGCACGTCGATGTCGCCGGTACGAGCGCGACCGAATCCATGGTCGTAGCCAATAACGAGCTCGTTGACCCGGAATCGTTCCAGGAGCACATGCCGCACAAATTCCTCGGGCTCGTAAAGAGAGAGGTCACGGGTGAACGGCAGAAAGGCCACGTAGTCCAAGTCTGTTTGCGCGAGGATCGCCTTCTTTTCATCCGGAGTGGTGAGCAGGAGTGGGGCCGACTCGGGCCGCACGACCGTCAACGGGTGCCGGTCGAATGTGATGAGGACGCTCCGAAGACCACTTCCGCGAGCTCGCCGACCAATCTCCTCGAGAACGGCCCAATGTCCCAGGTGAACGCCATCGAAGGTGCCAACGGTGACCACGGTGCCCCGCACATCCGGCGGCAACCCGCTATCCGAGTAGTCCCGGAACTCAGACATCGGAGAGCACTTTACGCGGTTGGAGCTCATCGCCAGCTCGCTCCGCGACCCCGATCAGCCGCCCCTCCGAAAGCAGCACCACAGGCAAGTCCACTCCGCCCATCGCCAGCGGCGGAACCATTGATCCTGCCTCGAGGCTCCCACGCGGCACGCGTCGCCCCGATCGGACCAGCTCGAGCTCGTTACCGAACAACTCCCTGCTCTGCAGCCAATCGACCGCTCGGGCCGGTGAGAGCCAGTGGGGTTCCGTGAGCTCGCATCCCTGCCTGATGTTCGCGTCGGGAAGCGCATCTTCTACATGAAACGGTCCGATCGCTGTGCGGCGGAGCTCGGTGAGATGGGCGCCGCAGCCGAGCATCAAGCCCAAGTCGCGGACGATCGCGCGGATGTAAGTGCCTGTCGACACGCGAGCGCGGAACCGGATCCGCGGCAGCGCGATCTCGAGCAGATCCAGATCGTGTACGTGAACTGTCACCGGCTTTAGTGCTACGGCGCGGCCGCTCCGAGCCGCGTCGTATGCCCGTTGGCCACCTACTTTCTTGGCCGAGAAGGCCGGAGGCAGTTGCTGAATCTCACCCCGGAAGCTGTTGAGGCTCGCCTCGATCTCCGTCTCGCTTAGCTGGCGCCACGAATCGGAGCGGCGAAAAGCCTCACCGGTCGGATCGTTCGTATCCGTCTCGACTCCGAGCACGAGCTCCGCCACATACTCCTTGTCCAAGGCATGAAAGTACTCGACCATCCGCGTCATGCTGCCGACCGCCAGCAGAAGGAGTCCGTCGGCAAACGGATCCAGGGTGCCGGTGTGGCCGATCCGTTGTATATGCAGGGCGCGACGCGCCGCCAGCACTACATCGTGTGAGGTCGGTCCGGCCGGCTTGTCGACGAGCAGCAAACCGGACGCGCAGTCACTCTTCTTCGGACACATCCGGATCGTCGCTTCCGAGGGCCTGCTCGAGCAGAGACTCGATTCGCTGGGCACTTTCGAGAATGCGGTCGGCCTCGAACCGCAGTTCGGGGATTCGGCGCAGTCGGAGCTCGCGGCCCAGGGTGTGGCGGATGAAGCCGGCTGCACTGTCGAGACCCTCGATCGCTTCCTCAACCGGGGGGTCGTCACCGAGGCTGCGCACGTACACGACCGCCTGCATCAGGTCCGGGGTGGCGTCGACTCCGGTGATCGTGACCGAGCGAACGCGTGGATCTTTGAGATCGTAGAGCACGAGCTTGGACAGCTCCTCCTTGAGGAGCTCGTTGATGCGACGACGGCGGATCGGGCTCGGCATGTTCGCAGCTCTTTGGCGCGCGATGCGTCAGTAGGGGGTCACGTTCAGTACCAGACTATCTCGCGTTCCACGACCTGGACCCTCATCTCGGATTCCACCTGACGGTCAAGACGCTCCATCAGCTTGCGGGCGAGCGAGTGGTCCGAAGAAACCAACACCGCGCACACTTCGGCCATCTGCCACTTGTCCTGGAAGTCGGTCTCGGCGGCCGAGACCCGATGCCGCGATTGGAGTCTGTCGCGGAGGCCGGCGACGATCTTTCGCTTCGCCTTCAGGGAATGGCATCCGGGCAGGTGTAGCACCCAGCGGGCCACCCCTACGACAGCGGCCATGGCTGCCGTCCACCGGGTCTTGAAGGGTCTAGCCCGCCGCGCTCTCCGCCAGCGTGCGGGCGATTTCCTCTACGCGATAGCACTCGATCACGTCTCCGACTTTGAGGTCGTTGTAGCCGACGATCGAGATCCCGCACTCGTAGCCCTCGTTGACCTCGCGCACATCATCCTTGAAGCGTTTGAGGCTGTCGATCTCACCCTCGTAGATCTGAACGTACTCGCGCAGCACTCGCACGGGCAGGTTCCGCTGGATATTGCCGTCGCTGACGTAGCAGCCTGCCACCGTTCCCACCTTTGGAACTCTGAACAGCTGCCGCACTTCGGCCGCGCCGACGATCACCTCGCGCTCTTCGGGTCGCAGCATGCCCTCGAGGGCCAACCGTACGTCTTCGACTGCCTCGTAAATCACGCTGTAGGTGCGAATCTCAACGCCATCCCGTTCCGCGCCGGCACGCGCCTTTCCGTCCGGACGAACGTGAAACCCGATAATGGCCGCCTGCCCGGTCGTCGCCAGCAGAACATCCGACTCGTTGATGCCACCCACTCCGCGATGGATCACCTTGACCGACACTTCGTCGGTACTGAGCTGCTCCAACGAGTCGGCCAGCGCCTGCATCGAGCCGTCGGTATCGCCTTTGATGACGAGATGCAGTACGGACTCGCCTTCGGCCCGCATCTCCGGGAACGACTCGAGCCGCATGCCGACGGATCGGCGACGCATCTCCTTCTCGCGCTCAAGCTGCCGGCGGCGGGTGGCGATCTCGCGCGCCCGCTCGGCACTCAGCACGACCAGCGAGTCGCCGGCCTGCGGAACGCCCTCCAGTCCCAGCACACGCACCGGAACCGCAGGACCCGCCGAAGCGACGTTGTTGCCGCGTTCGTCCAGCAAGGCGCGGACGCGCCCTCCGAACAGACCGCAGATGAAGTCATCGCCCACTTCAAGTGTCCCGTTCTGGACCAGCACAGTCGCGACGGGCCCCATGCCACGGTCCAGTTCTGCCTCGACAACCGTGCCCCTGGCTCGGACATCGGCTGCCGCCGTTAACTCGAGCAGCTCTGCCTGAAGCAACACTTTCTCCAGCAGCTCTTCGACGCCGGCACCCGTCTTCGCCGATACTTCGGCCGACAGCACGTCTCCCCCGTACTCCTCCAGCACGACCTCTTGGGAGAGGAGCTCCTGCTTCACCTTCATCGGCTCGGCGGCAGGCAGGTCCACCTTGTTGATGGCCACCACCATGGGCACGCCGGCGTTCTTGGCGTGACTGACCGCCTCGATCGTCTGCGGCATCACGGCGTCGTCAGCGGCCACCACGAGGATGACCACGTCGGTGAGCTCTGCGCCACGCGCCCGCATTGCGGAGAAGGCCTCGTGGCCGGGAGTGTCCAGGAATGTCACCGAGCGACCGTCGCCCACTTCCACGTGGTAGGCTCCGATGTGCTGCGTGATTCCTCCGGACTCGCCGGCAATGACGTTGGTGTTGCGGATGTAATCGAGCAGCGAAGTCTTTCCGTGGTCCACGTGACCCATGACCGTCACGATCGGCGCTCTGGAAACCTGCTCCTCATCTGCGATTGCCTCGTCTTCGAGCTCGACGATGTCGGCCTCGTAGGCCTGCTCGCGAATCGCCTCGAATCCGACCTCCTCGCAGATGAGCTCGATTTGATCGAAGTCCAGCCTCTGGTTGATCGTCACCATCAGCCCGAGATTCTTGAAGGCCGATGTGATGATCTCCTGGGCGCTGGTCCCGATCAGGTCAGATAGTTCGGCAACGGTGAGGAACTCATTGACGCGAACCAGCGTCTTCTCGACCTCGCGCTCCTGCTCCAGTCGCTCGCGCTCGACTTCCTGTCGGGATGGGCCGGTGTCACGCCGGCGCTTCTTGGTAGTGCCACCCCCGAGCGCGGCCAGCGTCTTCTTGACGTTCTCCTTTACCGCGCCCTGATCCACCCGTCGCTGCTTGCGTTTGTCGCGACGGCTCTTGCGCCGGCCGTCAACCGTGTATCCCTCGGCCTGAATTCGAACCGTCCCGCCAGGGCCGGCTGAAGCTGCTGGAGCGCTGGGAGCCGGCATATCACGGCGAACCGGCCGGGGGCGTCGGCGCGGGCCCGCTGGTTGGGCGCCTTCCTCCGGCGGAGCAGCGCCATTTTCCGCCGCCAGCTCATCTTCGGGCGCCTGCTCGAGATCCTCGAGGTCTTCGACCTCATCGATCTCATCCTCTACGACTTCGCTTTCGACCGGCTCCGGCGCCTCAGCCACTACCGGCTCTACTTCTTCTTCCACCGGTTCCGGTTCGAACTCGATAGATTCATCCTCGGCGATGGGCTCGGGGACCTCGACCTCGGCCGTTGCCAGATCGATTTCGACGTCCGCGACCGCCTCTTCTTCGACGGGAAGAGCCTCCTCTGCCTCCTCCACCGCGACCGGTTTCGGTGGCGCTACTCGACGGCGACGTCGTCGTCGGGTGCCCGGCTGCTCGTCGTCCTTCGATCCGCTGCCCTGACGGCGCTCTCGCTCGAGGCGCGCGTGCAGGCGTGCCACGGCACCCTCATCCACAGTCGACATGTGACTTCGGACCGGTACATCCATCTCGCGAAGCATGTGGATGAGATGTTTGGTCTCGATCCCCAACTCCTCGGCTACTTCATAGACTCGGAACTTCCCCAAGAAAAACTACCTCCTGCCAGCCTTCAGACTTCTCAAAACAGCGCTCGCCAGCGCCGGGTCCGTGACACCAACGACCGCGACCGGGCCCTTTCCGAGCGCCGCGCCAAGCGCCGTCCGGTCCCCGCAAGCCGACGACCGGACACCCTGCCGATCCAACAACGGTGCAATCCTACGCACCGCATTGGCCGAGGCGTCACGCGCGAACACGACCGCACGAAGCGACCCCGACCGGGCCGCGCCCTTTACGGCCTCACTCCCGGCGACCAGTGAGCCTGCGCGGCGGGCGAGACCCAGCAGTCGAAGCACGTCCATATCAGCCAGCTCCGACCCGCCATCGGGTTGCTCCTCAGTCGGCAGCGACGGCACTCGCGGCCTCATCGTCATCGCTTTCCGCCGTCGCTACGGCAGCCTTGTCCTCGGCTTCCACCTCCAGCTCCGCCTCGGCGTCCGACTCAGCCGCGGCGTCGGCCTCAGTCGCGGCGTCTGCCTCTGTCGCGACGTCTGCCTCAACCTCAGTCGGAACAGCATCGCCCTTGGGCTCCGCCGCCGCCGTGGCGGCCTCCTCGACTACGGTCAGCTCGTCGATCAGTGATGCGAGCTGATCCGCTTCCTCCGGACCGATGCCAGGGAGGTTCAGGAAATCGTCGCGATCCATGTCGAGCACGTCGAAGAAGGTCGAGATGCTCGCCGCCTCGAGCGCCGCCAGCGTTGCCGGCGTGATGTCCGCCAGCTCAGCTAGCGGGAAGTCCGCCATCTCGTAGTCCTCACCACCACCGAACAGGGAGGCCTCCGCGCCCCGATCCATCCAGTCCCGGCTGGAATAAAGGTCCATCTGCCAGCCGATGAGCTGCGAAGCGAGACGCACGTTCTGTCCGTTCTTGCCGATCGCCAGCGACAGCTGGTCCTCGTCCACGATCGCGGTGATCACATGGCGCTCGGGATCGGACACGACCTTCGCGACCTTGGCGGGGGCCAATGCGCGACGGGCAAAGATCTCCGGGTCCGGATGCCAGGGGACAATGTCGATCCGTTCCCCTCCCAGCTCCGAGACGACGGCCTGAACGCGCGAACCTTTCAGGCCCACGCAGGCGCCGACTGGATCCACCGACTCGTCACGAGACGAGACTGCGACCTTGGTGCGTCCACCAGCCTCCCGAACGATTTCATTGATCTCGACGATACTCTGATAAATCTCGGGCACTTCCAGCCCGAACAGAGCCGCCACGAACTGCGGATCGGCCCGTGACAGAATGAGGCGCGGACCGCGCGGCGTCTCTTCGAGCTTCTTCAGCACGGCACGGATCGGCTCGCCCTGGCGAAAGCGCTCACGCGGATTCTGCTCGCGCCACGGGATGATTGCCTCCGCCTCACGGGCACGATTGAGCAGCACCACGACTTTCCCGTGCTCGATAGACTGCACTTCGCCCGAGACCAGCTCGCCGACCAGATCGGCGAACTCTTCGCGAATCTTGTCGCGCTCCCCTTCGCGTACGCGCTGAATGATCCGTTGCTTAGCGGCCATGACCGCGTTGCGACCGAATTCCTGGAACGAAACCGGGATCTCCATCAGGTCGCCGGCCTGGAAGTCGGGGTCATCCCAGCGGGCCTCCTCGAGGCTGATCTGTCGAGCCGGATCTTCTACGGTCTCGACTACCTCTTTGAGGACCACGGTGCGGATGCTCCCGTCGTCGAGGATCTCGATCTCCGCTTCCACTGGACCACCGTATAGGCGCGCCAGCGCAGCGCCGATCCCGTCGCGGATGAGCTCATGGAGCTCCTCCTCCGAGATCGACTTGTTGGCCAGCATTATGCGAAATGCTTCGACCACTGGGATCTGATCAACCATGCTGTCCCTGATTCCTAGTATGTTATGCTGGTCGGATCTCTACAGATCCTCCTGCCAGCGATAGGCCAGCGTCGCTTTTGCAACTGCATCGAGCGGGATTTCGACATGCTCGCCCTCGATTTCGAGGGCGAGCCGATCACCCGCATCGCCCACCAGGCCAGTCAGCAAGCCCTCGACCTGGCGACTGTTGCCCACGAGCGGCCGATAACCTCTCAGAACCACCTCGTTCCCGGCGAACCGATCGAAATCTTCGCGCCGGACCAGCGGCCGCTCGACACCGGGCGACGACACTTCCAGCACGTAATTCTCGAGGCTGTTCGGACCCGCCTCGAGCCGCTCGTGCAGCACGCGGCTGACAAGCGCACAGTCATCCGCCGTCACGCCCGAGTGTCCGGCCACACTTCCCGGCCGATCGATCCGCAACCGAAGCAGCGGTCTGTTTCGGGCACCAGCTCGCTCCAGCGTTACTAGCTCGAAGCCCGACTCTTCAACCAAGCGTTCGATCGCTCTCTCGAACTCCTCACTCATCGGCGCCACCCCGACCAATCCATAGCACCAACAAAAAAGTGGGGCTCGTAGAAAGCTTCCCCACTTCAAATACCTCGGGCGCGGCCTGATCGCCGTGCCGATGTGCGAATCGTTAAGATAGCTGCGTTGTTACGCCTCGGCAACCCGGCGCCAGCCGAGAAACGCCGCCATCCTCCCTGCTGCCAACCCTTTACCCCGGTGGGAGTGAAATTGATCCGAGCTGCAGCGAGTGCACCAGCTCGACGTCGTGATCTCGGCCGGCCGCACGCCCCACCGCGCGGCCCGGCGGCCCAGCTCCGCTCTCAGGTCGACCGTACTCGTAACGACGGGCGTATCCGAACCGGCGTTCACCGCAGTCTCCTTCAGGCCCAGTGCGACCCGTACCTCCGGGCCCACCTCGTAACAGCGGCCGCAAATAGCAGGTCCAAAGTGGATCGTGAGCGACTCGGGACGTGATCCGTAGTGGGAGCCCATCGCTGCGAGCCCCATCTCGAGCACGCCCGCGGCCGTGCCCCGCCAGCCCGCATGCAACATGGCGAACGCTCCGCTATCGACGTCCAGGATGTATACGGGCACACAATCGGCTGCCGTCACACAGCACAGAACCCCAGACCGGTCACAGATGAGGCCATCGGCGTCCCCGGCCAGCCACAGGCCTCTCCGCTGCGCGCGGCTCACGGCGACCACGACGGCGCCGTGCACCTGACGGGCGACGGCCTGGGACGAGAATCCGAGCTGGGAGCCGAGTCGCTCGTACGCGAGACGGAGAGCGGCTTCGGAAGGAGCGCGCGACAGTCCGAAGTCCGCATCAGGGCCCGCGGCGGTGATTCCGGCGCGAAGGCCCGGAAAGCGCCCTTCCCACTCCTCGTGAATAAACAGGGGGTACGGTGAGGCCGGCGATCGCTGCTCGCGCACCGCCGCGGATTGGGAGGCGAGCCGCTCGATCACACGTCGGCTCGCTCGATGTCGGCCCCCAACGCGCGCAGGCGCTCTTCGATGCGCTGATATCCGCGCTCGACCTGGCGAACATTGCCGATCACGCTCTCTCCGTTGGCGGCCAGAGCGGCAATCACCATGGCCATTCCGGCCCGGATGTCGGGGCTGTCCAACCTCGACCCGTGCAGACGGGACGGCCCGATGACGACCGCGCGATGCGGGTCGCAGAGGACCATCCGGGCTCCCATCGAAATGAGCTTGTCCACAAAGAACATGCGGGACTCGAACATCTTCTCGTGTATGAGTATGGTCCCGCGGCACTGCGTGGCCACGACAAGCGCGATGCTCACCAGGTCCGCCGGAAACGCCGGCCAGGGCCCATCGTAGAGCTGGGGGATCTGGTCGCCGATGTCAGACTGAATCTCCAGAGGTTGCTCGGGCGGCACGTGGATCATGTCGCCCCGCATATCGCAGTAGATTCCGAGCTTCTCGAAGCCGATCCGAAGCGGATCGAAGTCCTTCGCGCCCGCCTCGATCGTGATGTCCGAATGGGTGATGGCGGCCAGACCAACCAAACTGCCGATCTCGATGTGATCGGGACCGATCTCGAACTCACCGCCGTGCAACGACTCAACGCCGTCGATGGCTAGTGTATTCGTTCCGATTCCCTCGATCGAGGCTCCAAGGCCGACCAGGAAGTGGCACAGATCCTGGACGTGGGGCTCGGCGGCAGCGTTGCGAAGCGTGGTGCGGCCGGTGGCAGTCACGGCCGCGAGGATTGCGTTCTCTGTCGCGGTGACCGACGGCTCATCCATGAAAATGTCGGCGCCCACCAGCTCCTTGGTGCGAAGAAAGTACGACCCACCCGCCTCCACCTCCGCCCCCAGCTGCCCCAGGGCCAGCAGGTGCGAATCGACCCGGCGACGACCGATGACGTCGCCTCCCGGCGGCGGGAGCTCCACTTCGCCGAGTCGGGCGAGCAGGGGTCCGGCAAGCAGAATCGACGCCCGAATGTCGCGAGCCAGGTCGCGGTTGATCGACGGGTCCGCGACGTTGGACGCCTGGACACGAACAGTGTTCGGCGCCTCCCACTCGATATCGGCCCCGAGTCCGGTGAGGATCTCGATCAGCGTTCGGACATCATTGATTTCCGGGACGTTCCGGAGAACGATGGGCTCGTCGGTAAGCAGGCAGCCGGCCAGGATCGGGAGGGCGGCGTTCTTGTTGCCAGCAGGCCGGAAACTGCCTGAAAGGCGTGCCGGCCCCCGAATCCTGAACACGCTCATTTGGCGCTCTCTCCAACCCGGCGTGATATCATGGGGCCTCAACTTAGGTGGGCCCAATGCGAGCCGGCAACGCGCTTGACAGTATTTCGACCCTGTTCCTATGGTAGCGATTCCGCCAGCGAGGAGACTGATGGGCCTGTTGGTTGCCGTGATCAACTTGAAGCGGCTCTGGAAACCATCCAGCGGATCTGCGGCTCCTTCACCAGCCCCGCCACGGGCATCGCGTTCACACTCCCGGTCAGCCGTGTGATCGGCCTTGCCCCGAGCCTGCTCGAGGAGGGCCACGAGGCCTGAGCCGCGTGACGCCGGGCTTCCCCGCGGCGTCCAATCAAGGGACGCGGCCCACTCGATCCTTGAGCCAACCCCCCATAAACTCTATACTTCAGGCGTTGGCCGGACCGATCAAATCTGACGGCTCGCCACGGGAGACAACGTGTCACTAATCGAGATTCTAACCATCATCAGCCTCGGGCTGTGGATCCTGCTCGCCGGCGGGATTCTCCTGACCCTCGTCTCGCTGGTCCCGGGCATGCGGCGCTTCATGCGCTCGGCCGGCCGGATCGAGACGATGATGCGGGACGTGGAGACTCGCTCGCGCCCGATTCTGGGGCAGTTGGAGCGGGCGGCCGACAGCGCCAACTACATCGCTACTGCCGTCCGGTCCGACACCGAGAGAGTCAGCCAGTCGCTGGAGCGCGCAACCGATTCGCTCACCGCCATCGTGGAACTGGCGGAAGAACGGGCGATAGAGATCAGCAGCTTTCTCGAGGTCGTCCAGGAAGAAGCGGAAGAGACGTTCTTCTCGACCGCATCGCTGCTCCGGGGACTCCGGGCCAGCCGGCTGATCGCCGGCCGTGGCCAGCGGCGCGCCAAAAAGGGAAAGCGGAGAACCGGTTGAGGCGCAGCTCCATTCTACGAGGCGCGGGCCTGGCGATCCTGCTCTTGTTTCTGCTGCCCGACGCGGCGTTCGCCTGGGGTCCCGGTACGCACATATACCTCGGCGTCGAGATCCTGGCCTCGTTGAATCTCTTTTCGGACACGATCCGGGCGCTGTTATCCACCTACCCGGTGCACTTCCTCTACGGCAGCGTCGCGGCCGATATCTCGATGGCCAAGAAGTACGCGCCGGTAGGACGGCATTGCCACCACTGGCACGTGGCGTGGGAAATGTACGAGGCCACCGGCAAGGACCGGAAGCTGCGTGCCACAATGCTGGGCTACCTGTGCCACCTAGCGGCGGACGTCACCGCACACAACGCCTTTGTCCCCCGGCAACTCCTGATGACGGCATCGACACGGGCGCTCGGCCACTCGTATTGGGAGCATCGGATGGACGCCGCCATGGGCAGCCGGTATGCCGCC
Organism: Gemmatimonadota bacterium; assembly: GCA_041612005.1. Classification (GTDB taxonomy): domain Bacteria; phylum Gemmatimonadota; class Gemmatimonadetes; order Palauibacterales; family Palauibacteraceae; genus JBFILW01. Next base: position 12,223 of record JBFILW010000008.1, on the reverse strand, counting down.
CTCGCCCGCTCGGTCGTCACCGACTTCGATCACTCCCGGGCCGACGCTCTGTTCGACACCGTCCTCTCCCGGACTCTGTTCAGCTTCCGCACCAATCGCAGGCTATTTCGAAGCCTGATCCGGATCAACGACAACGACAACTGGCAAGCGATCTTCGACACGGTGATCGACAATTCGCGTTGGGAGCTGCCTGACGACGAGATCGAGCTGTATCGCCGCCACACGTTCAACGGCGTGTCGGAGTTCCTGAACGAGGGCCGCGATTCGAAGGCCGCCCATGGCGACCCGATTGGACAGGAGGCGCTGTCGGAAGCGAAACGGATTCGACGCCGAGTGCTCAAGGCCGGTGGCTGGCGCGGCGGGGAGGCGCTGGAGTCGACCGCCGACCATCACTTCCCGCTCCCCACGGGAGAGACGCCGCAGTGGAAATTGCGCGGAGGCACTCCCGAGATCGCGAAGGCGCTGCGCAGCGGGGAGGCACAGCTCAAGCCGTAAAGACGACCTTTCCGTCGATCATCGTGATCTCCACCCGCGCACCAGCTATTCTCTCCGGCCCGTTCGTAAACAGATCGTCGCTCAGCGCGACAAGATCGGCCCGCTTGCCCGGTTCGATCGTACCGATAGCGTCCTCACCGAACCCCGCGAAGGCAGCTCCGCTCGTGTAGGCGCGCAGCGCCACGGTCAGGCTCACCCTCTCGGCCGGGAACCAGCCGTCGCGGTTTCGTCCGTCAAGCGTCCGGCGCGTCACCGCCGCGTCGATCCCCGACAGAGGATCGAGTGGAGCAACCGTCCAGTCCGAGCCGAACGCGAGTCGGGCGCCGCTGTCCGCGATTGTCCGGAACACGTGCATGCGCTCGGCACGCCCCACGCCGATCACGGACTCCGCCCAGCGGCCGTCGTCGATCGCGTGGTACGGTTGCACCGACGGAACCACCCCGAGAACGGCGAAGCGGGCGGTGTCGGCGGGATGCAGGTGCTGAGCGTGCTCGATTCGGAAGCGCCGGTCACGAGGACCGGTCTCACCGCTCACCGCCTCGAAGAGATCGAGCAGCTCGTGATTCGCCTCATCTCCGATCGCGTGCACCGCCACCTGCAGACCGGCTTCATCGGCAGCGCGAACCCAGTGGGCCAGGTCGGACGGATCCGTCACCCGCAATCCCCGGTTGTGAGGCTCTCCTTCGTAGGGTTGGGAGAAAAGAGCGGTCTTCGAACCGAGTGACCCGTCCACGAATCCCTTGACGCCCGCCCACCTCAACCACTCGTCGCCGGCGCCTCGGCGCCCGACCTCGTCGGCTACCTTTTCCCAGGTCGCGATCGGCAGGTAGGCTGTGATTCGCAGCGTCAGGTCGCCCGCACTCCGGGCCCGGCGGTACGCCTCCAGGTGATCCCAGCTCCCCATGTCGTGCACACCGGTCAGGCCGAGGCGGGCGGCGTGACTCAGCGCGGCACGGAGCGCCGCGTCCTCCTCCTCAGCGCTCGGAGTCGGGATGGCCCGCAGCACAGCCGCCATCGCGCGATCCCTCAGCAGACCCGTGGGCTCGCCACGCGCGTCCCGCTCGATCGCCCCACCCTCCGGCGCGACAGAGTTGCGGTCGATTCCGGCTCGGCTCAATGCCTCCGTGTTCGCCACACCCATGTGCAGGTCCAGCCGGGTGACGAACACAGGGTGGTCCGGCGCGGCCGCGTCGATCCAGGAGCGCTCGGGGAGTGTCCCGCCCCAGCGCTGGTGGTCCCAGCCACTTCCGGTGATCCAGCTCCCGGCCGGCAGGCCGGAGGCGTGGCGGGCGATTCGAGTCGCGAGCTCGTCCGGTCGGTCCGCACCCAGGAGGTCTACCTGCCCCAGCTGGAAGCCGCCGGTCAGGAAGTGGACGTGGGCGTCGATGAAGCCGGGAAGCAGGAGGCGACCATCGAGCTCGACCACCTGCGTCTCGCGCCCGGCGATCTCCCGAATCGCGCGCTCGGGGCCTACCGCGAACACGCGGCCGTCCCGCACGGCCACAGCCGCCGCGGGTATCGGCGGGCCATGCACACCGGTCCATATCGGCCCGCCGGCGAGGATCGTGTCGGGAGCGTCTACGGTTCGCTCTCCAGGCGCTCCTTGAGCAACTCCCGCGCGCGACCCGGATCGGCCTTCCCCGCGGCCTGCCGCATCACGGCGCCGATCAGGAAGCCAAACAGCTTCTCCTCGCCCCCCCGGTAGCGTGCCACCTCGCCGGGGTTGGCGGAGAGCGCGTGCTCCACCCACTCGGCCAGCTGGCTGTCATCCTGCACCTGGGCGAGGCCGTGCTGCTCGACGAGCGCATCGACGTCGGCCGCGCCTTCGGCCATGAGCAGGGCCAGCGCCTGCGCGGCGGTCCCCGCGCTCAACGTCCCGTCGAGCCGCAATTGGACGACTCGCGCCAGGCTGCCCGAGCCGACGACGTCTTCCTCTCGTCCGCCGCCGTCCCGCCGGTTCAGCTCTTTGGCCACCTCACCCATCATCAGGTTGGCGGTCGTCTTGGCAAACTCGGCGCCGCGCCCGCCCACCGTCCGCTCGAAGAAGGCCGCCCGCGACGGATAGGCGCTCAGCACGCGGCTGTCGTAGTCGGAGAGACCGTACTGACCCACAAGACGGCGCTCGAGCACGTGTGGCGCCTCTGGAAGCTCGGCGCGCACGGTTTCCACACGCACGGCATCCACCGTGAGCAACGGCAGGTCCGGCTCCGGGAAGAAACGGTAATCGAAATCCTCTTCCTTGCCCCGCATCGGACGAGTCTCACTTCGCGCCGCATCGAACAGCCGGGTCTCCGATACGACCGACTCGCCCCGCTCCAGGATCGCGATCTGACGATCGCGTTCATGAGCGAGCGCTTTCTCCACGTTGCTGAACGAGTTGAGGTTCTTGACCTCGGTCTTCTGTCCGAGGGCATCTGTGCCAGCCGGCCGGACCGAGAGATTCGCGTCCACGCGCAGGCTGCCCTCTTCCATATTGCAGTCGCTGACCTGCGCGTAGTGCTCGAGGATCTGTTTGAGCCGTGTCAGATAGGCCCGCGCCTCGGCCGGTGACCGGATGTCGGGCTCGGTGACGATCTCCACCAGCGGTACCCCGGCCCGGTTGAGGTCGACCGCCGTTGAGTTCTCGAAGCGGTCGTGCATCGACTTCCCTGCATCTTCCTCCATGTGCAGGCGCCGGACCCGAATCGTCGTGTCACCCTCGCCATCCCATAGGTCCACGTGACCGGCGTAGGCGAGCGGGTACGCGAGCTGTGTGATCTGATACCCCTTCGGAAGGTCGGGATAGAAGTAGTTCTTACGCACGAACTCGGAGCGCAGGTTGATCGAGCAATCGAGAGAGAGCGCGGCGCGGAGCGCCAGGTGGACCGCTTCGTTGTTCGCCACCGGCAACGCTCCCGGAAGACCGAGGCAGACCGGACAAACCTGAGTATTCGGCGCTGCGCCGAAGCGCGTCGAGCACCCGCAGAACATCTTCGAAACGGTCCTGAGCTGCACGTGGACCTCGATGCCGATGACCGTCTCCCAGGTGCCGTGTGGGCCTGTCACGGCGACACCTCCGGGAGCTCGAAGTCGATCTGGCGCTCCAGCCTCGCGGCCAGACCGAGCATTCGCTCCTCCTCCCAGTGCGGGGCCATCAGCTGGCCACCCACGGGCAGGCCGTCGACTTCGCCGATCGGGATCGACATGGAGGGGATACCGACGAGGTTGGCGGAGACAGTGTACACGTCCGACAGGTACATCGCGTACGGATCCTCGAACTTCTCACCGAGCAGGAACGCGGGGGTCGGCGTGGTCGGCGCAAAGATGACGTCGACGCCATCGGCGAAAACTCGCAGGAAGTCGTCGGCGATCGCGTGCCTGACGTGCTGGGCGCGCAGATAGTATGCCTCGTAGTAGCCGGCGGACAGCGCATACGTACCGAGCATGATGCGGCGTTTTACCTCGGCACCGAATCCCGCTCCCCGAGTCTTCTCGTACATGTCCCGGATGTCGGACGCCGAGGCGCGGAAACCGTACCGCACGCCGTCGTAGCGAGCCAGGTTGCTCGACGCTTCGGCCGGCGCCACGACGTAGTAGCACGGGATGGCGTACGCCGTGTGCGGAAGCGACACCTCTTTGACTGTCGCGCCCGCGGCCGAGGCGGCGGCCAGAGTCTCTTCGATCAACGTGGCGATGCGGTCGTCGAGCCCCTGCCCCATGTACTCAGTCGGGACACCGATCACCGCACCGGCCAGATCGACATCGTCCAGGGCCGCGGCGCGTGGCGGCGGTCTGTCTTGAGAGGTCGAATCGTACGCGTCAAACCCGGAGATGCACTCCAGCACAACCGCCGCATCGCGCGCGGAGCGTGACAGAATGCCGATCTGGTCCAGACTGGAGGCGAAGGCGACGAGCCCGTAGCGACTGACTCGCCCGTAGGTGGGCTTCACTCCGACGATGCCGCAGAACGCGGCTGGCTGGCGGACGGAGCCGCCGGTCGATGAACCGAGCGCGACCGGAACGGTACCAGACGCGACGGCAGCGGTCGAACCACCCGAGCTGCCGCCCGGCACGCGGTCGCGGTCGAGCGGATTCCGGGTCGGTCCGTAAGCACTGTTCTCGGTCGAAGAGCCCATGGCGAACTCGTCGCAGTTGGTCTTCCCGAGCACGCGTGCGCCGGCTGCCTCAAGTCGCCGCACGGCCGTCGCGGCGTACGGCGACACATAACCCTCCAGGATGCGGGATCCGCAGGTGGTCGGGAGCTCGCTGGTGCAGATGTTGTCCTTGATCGCCAGCGGTACGCCGGCCAGCGGCCCGTCGCCGGCACTGCCCGCCTTGATCGGGGCGGACGGTCCGTTCTTGGACAGGCTCAGGAACGCGCGGATCGGGCGGTCTCCGTCGTCAAGCTTCCGGGCCCGCTCCCGCGCCAGGGCAAACAGGCCGGCCGCGTCGAGCTCACCGCCATCGAGCGCCGCCCGTGCCGCACCGAGCGAAGTGAGTATGCTCACGCAGGTTCATCCTCTGCCAGCTGCGAGCTGTCGAGAGCCGGCAGGCGTGGCACGACGAAGAAGCCGTCGCGCCATTCCGGCGCCATCTCGGGCGGGCCGAAGGAAAGCGGATCGGAACTCACGTCATCATCCCGGAGGCGCGACGCCAGGCCGCGGCCAGCCGGCCCGTCCTCGTGCGGAATATCGATCTCCGACAGCTCTTCGAAGTGGCTCAGGATGCTCGCCATCTCTCCTGCCAGTCGATCGATGTCGTCGTCGTCCAGCTCGAGGCGCGCCAGGTTGGCGACGTGGCGCACGTGGCTGCGCTCGATCTCGCTCATCGCTACATGTTCCTCTCAGAGAGTACAGCCCCGCCGCTTCTAGCCCGGCCGAAGGCCGGCGTGAGCGACCATCACCTTCTTCGACTCGCCGCTGTCGAACTCGATCTCGGCCTTTGTGGCGCGTCCGGCGCCGGAGATGGTCAGGATCGTCCCCGGCCCGAAGCGCGGGTGGACAATGCGCGCCCCTTCCTCCAGCTCCAGCGTTACCTGACTGTCGGAGTAGTCGTAGTGCCGTCCGCTCCGGGCACTCTTCCCCGGACGCTGCACCCAGGCGGGCGGCTCGGCGTCGCCCTGGCTCCAGCGGGGCCCAACTCCAAATTCACGCCGGCCGGCCGGCGTGTCCCGCCAGCTCGGTCGTGCGCCCGCACGCCAACCGCCACGAGCCGCGGTCAGCCCGCCGACCATCCGACGCTCGACTTCGGCGCCGACCGGTAACTCGTCCAGAAATGACGATGGCCGCGAGCGCGACTCCGCCCCGACTCGCCAGCGGCGATCAGCGTGTGAAAGGTACAGCCGGTCCTGCGATCGCGTGATCCCTACGTAGAACAGGCGGCGCTCCTCCTCCAATCCCTCGGCGGATTCGGCCGACCGCGACAGCGGCAACAACCCCTCCTCGAGACCGCCCACGAACACAACCGGGAACTCGAGCCCCTTCGCGTTGTGGAGCGACATCAGCGTCACCGAGCCCCGGTCCGGGTCCCACTGGTCGATGTCCGCGATCAGCGACACGGACTGCAGATAGAGACCGAGAGGAGACGAAACTTCCCCGTCGTCTTCGACTTCATCGGGATCAAACGTGGCAGCCGCGGCCAACAGCTCCGTCACGTTGGCGATCCGGTCGGCACCGTCCTCTTCGCGCTCCAGCGCTTCGACAATCTGGAAACGCTGCAGACACTCCTGGATCACTTCCTCGACCGGTGCGTCGATCTGCATCTCGGTCAGAGCCGCAATGTCGGTCGCGAACTTCGCCAGGGCGCGCCGACCGGCCGCCGGGAGATCCGAGTGCGCCTCCGCCTCGAGGGCCACATCCAGTAGCCCGCGACCCTCGGCCCGGGCAGCCGATCGCAGCTTGCCGATCGTGACGCTCCCGACTCCGCGGCGCGGCCATCCGATGGCGCGCTGAAACGATGCTTCGTCGGCCGGATTGACCGCGAGACGCAGGTACGCGAGGACATCCTTGATCTCGCGCCTCTCATAGAATCGTACTCCGCCGACGATCCGGTACGAAATACCGGCCCGCCGAAGCGCATCCTCGTAGGGGCGCGACTGCGCGTTGGTACGGTAGAGCACGGCACATTCCTCCGGACCATAGCGTCCGTCGAACGCCTCGATCTCACGAATCGTCCAGCTTGCTTCCGCGCGCTCGTCCGGCACGCGCACTACGGCGACCGGCTCTCCGGCCTCGCGCGACGTGCGAAGCCGCTTCTCTTTCCGGGCCCTGTTGTTGGCGATCACCGAATTGGCCACTTCCAAGATGGCCGCCGTCGAGCGATAGTTCTCCTCCAGCCGAAGCACGCGAGCACCGTTGAAATCGCGCTCGAAATCCAGGATGTTTCGCAGGTCCGCACCCCTCCAGCCGTAGATCGACTGGTCGTCGTCGCCGACCACGCAGATGTTGCCATGCACGGCCGCCATCGCGCGCACCATACGGTACTGGGCGTGGTTGGTGTCCTGGTATTCGTCGACTAGCACGTATCGGAATCGGGAGGCGTAGGCCTCGCCGACCTCTTCGCACTCCTCCAGCAGGCGGACGGCGTTGAGAAGGAGGTCGTCGAAGTCGAGGGCATTGGAGCGCCTCAGGATCCGCTCGTACTCGGGATAGACCAACGCGGTCGTCTTCGCTGCGAGATCGAACGCCGCCGCCTCGTACTCCACCGCCGTGACCAGCGCGTTCTTGGCTTGCGAGATGCGGGCGCGCACGGCGCCGGCCGACCATCGCTGCGGATCGATCCCGGCCTCCTCCATTCCCGTACGGATGGCACGAATCGAGTCATCCTCGTCGTAAATAGAGAAGTTGCCCTCGATATCGAGGTGGTTTCCGTCCCGACGCAGGAGGCGGGCGGCGATCGAGTGGAATGTGCCCATCCAGAGGCCGCGCGGCTCCTCGCCGACCAGGCCGGCGATCCGCTCGCGCATGACGCCGGCGGCCTTGTTGGTAAATGTGACCGCGAGAATCTCCCACGGCGCGGCCTCACCGCTGTCCAGCAAGCGGGCGATGCGTGCCGTGAGCACTCGTGTCTTTCCCGAGCCCGCTCCGGCCAGGATCAGCAGCGGACCATCGCCGTGCCAGACGGCTTCGCGCTGCTCCGGGTTAAGCTCGATCTGCATTCCCGTTCCCCGGATCTACGGGCAGCTGCACGCGAAAGCAGGCGCCTTCGTCGCATTCGTCGAGAGAGATTTGGCCATCGTGCATTATCGTGATGATGCGTCGGGTCAGTGAGAGCCCGACTCCCCACCCCCGCTCCTTGGTGCTGACCCCGATCTCGAACAAGTTCCTGCGCAGATCGTGCCGAACGCCGGGACCGGAATCGGAGACGAGGAAGCTGACCAGGCCATGTGAGGTCTCCGCGTACTCGACGCTGATCCGCCCGCCCTCTCCCGCGAGCGCGTCGAGCGAGTTCTTGATCAGGTTCTCGAACGCCCACTCGATCAACGTCTCGTTTCCACGAATCGGAGGCGCGCCTTTCACGTCGATCGAGAACTCCACTTTCCCTGTCCCGTGAGGCATCCTGACGGTGAAGTAGCGACGAAGGCGCTCCAGCACCTCACCGACATCGAGACTGCGAAGAGTGGGCGGGCGCCCGATGAGTTCAAAGCGGCGCGAGACCTTCTTGAGCCGCTCGACATCGTCCTCCATCTCGCCGACAACGGTCTGGCTCTCTCCGCCCGCGGCCCGGATCTCCGGCGTATCAGCGAGCATCTCGAGCCAACCCGAGAGCGAGCTGAGCGGAGTGCCCATCTGGTGCGCCGACTCCCGCGCCATCGCTGACCAGATCCGCTCGCGCTCACTCCGAAACGACGTGCGAATGGCCCATGCTCCGGCAATCGCCATGGCCAGGAGAACGCCCGCCTGCAGGACCGGGATCCACTTGAGGCGCCTGAGAAACAGCGACTCTCCGTAATAGATTCGCCACGGCCCTATGTAGGTGTCGGGCGCCAGCTCGCGAGCGGGCGCAACGAGAGGCGGGTTCTCCTCCGCCAACTCCACGATGTAACGTTGGATGCGAGCGACGTCGCTCGAGTCGGACAGGTCGGCCTCGAACGGCAAGTTGGCCGTGAACGTCGGTACGTCGAGCGTGTCCGCCAGCACGACGGCGACCTGCAGGCTCTCGATCGTACTCAGCACCTCCAGCTCGGCGTCGGGCTCCCACTGGCCTCCTGCGGCGGCCCCCTGGATCACTCTCGCGTAGATAGTGCCGAAGGCGGCAGCATTTCGACGCAGCTCGGCTTCCATCTGCCGCGTGTAGATGAAGAACGAGATCAGGACGCTGGCAAACAGCAGCACGCCGAACAGCGTGAAGAGTCGCCGCCTCACGATGCCTCGATCAGCTCCCCGCCGAAGTAAGAGTGAAGAGCCGCGGGAAGCCGAACGCTTCCGTCCTCGCGCTGCCCGTTCTCGATCAGCGCGATGATCGTGCGGGGCAGCGCCACGCCGGATCCGTTCAGTGTGTGCACGAACTCCAGCGACTGACCGGGCGCCGGCCGAAACCGGAGCCCCAGACGGCGAGCCTGATAGTCCGTGAAACAGGAGCAACTGGACACTTCCAGCCACTCTCCGACGCCGCCGGCCCATGCTTCCAGGTCGTACGTGATGGCGTTGGCGAAGCCGATGTCTCCGCTCGCGAGGAGGATTTTCCGGTACGGGATCTCCAGCAGTTGAAGCACGCGCTCCGCGTGTCCGGTGAGCAACTCCAGTTCCTCGTCGGAGCGATCGGGGGTCGTGAGGCGGACCAACTCCACCTTGTCGAACTGGTGTACGCGCAGAAGCCCGCGCGTATCGCGGCCGGCGGCTCCGGCTTCGCGTCGAAAGCAGGGCGTGTAGGCCGTGAGGGCGACCGGGAGATCGGGACCCTCCAGCACTTCATCCCGAGAGATGTTGGTGAGCGGTACCTCCGCGGTCGGAATCAGAAAGAGGTCGTCCGGGTCTGTCCGGTACATGTCCTCCTCGAACTTCGGAAGCTGCCCCGTTGCCGTCATCGTCGGCCGGTTGGCGACAAAGGGTGGCGCGACTTCCGTATAGCCGTGCGCGCGCGTATGAAGGTCGAGCATGAACTGGAGAAGTGCCCGAACGAGCCGCGCTCCCTCGCCGATGAAAAGCGGAAACCCGGAACCGGCGAGTTTGGCTCCGCGCTCCAGGTCCAGGATGCCAAGCTCCGCGCCGATTTCCCAATGCGGGCGGAGCCCGACCGATGGGACCGGGTCGCCCCACTCGGCCACGATCTCGTAGTCGTCAGCGCCCCCCTCGGGGAGCCGCGCGTCCGGCAGGTTGGGAATCCCCAGCAGGGTTGTTTCGAGATCGTCGTCTACCTCGGACAGTCGCGCGTCGAGACCCCGGATTTGCTCGGCCACGCCCTGCATTTCATCGATGAGCGCCGCGGCGTCCTCTCCCCTCCGCTTGCGCTGGCCCACCTGTTTGGAGGCTTCGTTGCGCTGTTGCTTCAGAGCCTCGACCTCACCGATCAGTTCTCGACGTGCCTCGTCCAGCTCCAGCGCACGATCCAGAAGGACCAAGAGATCCGGATCACCACGACGCGCGAGCGCTTTTCGCGCCGGTTCCGGCTCAGCCCGGAGCCGCTTGATGTCGAGCACTACTGGTCTTCGACCGGGACCGACGCGCCTGGGACCAGATTCCGATTCTCGCAGTTGGGGTTGATCAGGTGCCGGAAAGTCACGGTGCCGGCCGCGACATCGATCGTGAGCACCTCCATCTTCCCGTACCGACGGCAGCGGACCGGTTCGAGGTTGGCGTCACGTTGACTCTGCATCGCCAGCACGTCTCCCTCTTCGATCGTCGTCGCCCGCAATCGCTCGTAGCCATCCGTCGGCGCGCTTCGTACCTCATCGAATGTGACCGTCAGCTGTTGCAAACCGGCATCTGTCTCCGACTCGTCGATGATCACGCCCCGAGGCCTCAAGTGGGCCGTACCGTCTTGGCGAATCTGGAACAAGAAATCCCAGCGCGTATTCGAGTCCAGCCGCACAGGCGATGAGGCGAGAATGTCGAAGCCCGAGGGATTACGGATGTTCTGGTCCAGAAAATCGAACAGCACGGCCTCCGTCGGGTCGTCCGGGTTGGCGATCGTATCAACCGCGGTTGAACTGCCACAGGCCGCGACGCCAATCGTAATGGCGATGACACCCAACAGAAGCCGTCCATGTATGTTGTGCACTGTTCCCATCCGTTCGTTGAGGTGGGCTTCGGTCGTACGTGAGTCGCTGTTGGACGCCCGGCTCGGCTCGTGGGTTGTCTCGCGCGACTGAAGCCGGGGGTTAAGATGACGATCGCTTCGAGAGAGTGTCAAGAAAGTGAAACCACCGGAAACGCCCGTACAAACGGCGCTTTCTTGACTGTTCGCATGGCCACTTCTAGCTTGACCGCGCCGTGAAACACCCCCCGGTGATCAGCCAAGGAGGAGCCATTCCGAACCGGTTCGCCGTCATTCTGGCCGGTGGTATCGGCTCCAGGTTCTGGCCCGCCTCCACACCCGAACGACCCAAGCAACTCCTCCCTCTCGGCAGCGAGCAGCCGCTGATCGCAGACACCGTCGACCGCGCCATCCGCATCGCGGGGCTCGACCGACTGCTCATAGTAACCGGTAGCAGCCTGGTTGGTCCGTTCACATCGACGGTGACCGAGCTCGCCGAAGAGAACTTTCTGATCGAGCCCGCGCCTAAGGGTACGGGTCCAGCGCTGGCTTGGGCGGCGGCCGAGGTTCTGCATCGCGACCCGGACGCCGTCATGATCTCCCTACACGCCGACCACGTGATCGCTCCGACTTCGGCGTTTGAGGAGACTGTCGCGCGCGCCGCCGACGCCGCTGCCTCCGACGGCCGACTCTACTGCATCGGCATCCGGCCGGAGCGCCCGGAGACGGGCTACGGGTACGTCCGGATCGGTGATGAAGCTGCCCCAGGCGTCCACCCGGCACTCCAGTTCGTGGAAAAGCCGGATCTGGATACGGCTCGCGAGTTCTGCGACTCGGGCGAGCATCTGTGGAACAGCGGCATTTTCGTGTGGCGTCCGGCCGATCTTCTCGCGGCGATCCGCGAGTTCACTCCCGAGTTGGCCCGGGGACTGGAGCGGCTGGAGGCCGGAGATGTCGACGGTTTCTTCAAGGCGGTGGAACCGATCTCGGTCGATCACGGTGTGATGGAGCGGGCCGACTCGGTCGGAGTGGTCGAGGCCAGCTTCGACTGGGACGACGTTGGGTCGTGGAATGCTCTCGGCCGCACCCAGGCGACAGACGAAGACGGCAACGCTGTGGTAGGCGACGCGCGCCTGGTCGAGTCCCACGACAACATCGTTTGGGTCGAGGACGACGACGTAACGTTGTTCGGGGTCGATGGGCTGGTCGTGGTGCGAAGCGGCGGAAGGACCCTCGTTACATCGCGGCAGGCGGCTCCGGACCTCAAGCGCCTCCTGGTCCGGATGGAAAACGGCGGTGACGCGTGAAACTGTATCTGTTTGACGATCAAATCGCCGACGGTTGGCATCCGTTCTCGCTCACCCGCCCGTGCTCCGAGCTGCTGTTCGGCACCATGCGGCTAAGGCAGCGAATCGAGCGGTACGCGGGACGGCCCGCGAGCGGAGCGCTGTCACGGAGCTGGCTCGCCGAGTTCGCCGAAGATGACGCGCCACCGGTACTCACGGACTTGAGCGCAGTGTCGGAGAGTACGGCGCGGCTGTTCGTGAGCGGGCGG
>JBFILW010000007.1:0-34398 GCA_041612005.1 Gemmatimonadota bacterium | reverse complement strand
CATTCTCATGCTCACGGAGGAGAGCGACCCCCCTTACAACCGGCCGCCACTCTCCAAGGAATACCTGCAGGCGCCCGAGATCCCGCGCGCGCTGCTGTACGTAAAGCCAGACGGGTGGTTCGAAAACAAGGCGGGCCTCACGCTGGAACGCGAGCAGAGGGTGCTATCTCTGGACCCGCAGGAGCGTACGGTGATTTCGGCCCGGGGCAACGACTACCGCGGAGAGCGCATCCTGATCGCGACTGGAGGTCGCGCCCTGGAGCTGGCGGTACCGGGGGCGGACCTGGACGGCATCCATACGCTCCGAACGGTCGAGGACGCCGAAGCGATCCGTTCCGCCGCCCCCTCCATCGAACGGGCAGTGCTCGTCGGTGCCGGGTTCATCGGGATGGAACTCGCCGCCTCACTCCATCACCATGGCGTGGAGACCGTCGTGGTCGAGCACGCTGACCGAGTATGGCCGCGTCTGTTGCCGCCCGAGCTGGCGGTATCGATGCAAGCATACTTCGAACAGCGTGGCGTCCGCTTCCGACTGGGACACGCCGTGACCGGCTTCGGCGGTGAGGGCCGTCTCGAGATCGTCGAGTTGGACGATGGTTCGCGGATCGAATGCGAGATGGCGATCATCGGAGTAGGGATCGTGCCGAATCAGGAGATCGCCCAGGCCGCCGGGCTCGCCGTACAGGATGGAGTCGTGGTGGATGCGTTCGGCGAGACGAGCCACGGCTACATCTATGCCGCCGGCGATGTGGCCCGCTTTCCGGACCCGACGTTCGGCGACCTGACCCGGGTGGAGCACTGGGACCACGCACGCGCGCACGGGCGGATCGTAGGCGGCAACATGGCGGGCGCGCGGGTCGGGTACGAGCATACATCTTACTTTTTCTCGGACGTTTTCGACCTCAGCATCAACGCGGTGGGGCGAACCGCCGACGCCGAACAGCTCGAAATTAGAGGTGCGCTGGGAGATGGACCGCTCGTCGCTCTCACGTCGGTCGCGGGCGTACTGTCCGGAGTCCTGCTGGTGAACGCCGCGGCCGAGCTCGAGGCGGCGCGTGAGCTGATGGCGCGCCGGCCCGAAATGGCCGGCTTGAGGCCAGGCCTGACCCGGGACGACGGTCTGCTGGACCTCTCCCGATTGATGGTGTAGATATGGCGCGGGTCTGATTTACGCGGTTTTCGCGAATGAGCGGAGGATACGATAATGGAGAACGGAGATACGGTCGAGCAGGTACGGGACGCCCTGCGCGGCGTGACGGACCCCGAGCTCGGCATCAACATCGTCGATCTGGGGCTGATCTACGACATCAGCGTCGAGGACGGTACGGCACACGTCACGATGACATTGACCAGTCCGGGCTGCCCGGCCGGGGCGGTCATCATGGGCGGCGCACAGCAAGCGGCCGAATCTGTGGACGGGGTCGACGGCGCAGACGTGAATCTGGTCTGGAAGCCGTTCTGGACACCGGAGAAGATCGACCCGAAGGTTCGCGCCGCCCTCGGCTTCTAGTCCTCCCGCTGGTCGCGCGTGCCGTGGCTCGCGTTGAGCCGAGGATGACGGACCCGGACAACGTGCCTGGCACACGGCCGGAGCCCCGACGGCCGAACTCAAATGGGGTGAGGCGCGGCCTGTCAATCCGGTGTGATGGACGGTCAGGTAACCAGTGGCGAAGCGGCCCCGGGCGCAGCACCGCGGAAGCACTCTCGTGCCCACCCCTCCTCTCAACCACGCTGGACATCGAACGGACGGAACTCCTTCTCTTCGCAAGGGTCTAACGCGCTCGGTCCCGAGCCGGGGGCTCGTGTCTCGCGCTCAAGGGTTTATCGGAGGTGTGCATGCAGTTGAGTCGTCTGATCACGCGAAGCTCGATGGTCGTGGCCACGCTGGCGCTGCTTTCGTGCGGAGAGTCCAATCCGGTGGGGCCCGGCGGCAACATCGTGGAGCGCATCGAGTTCACCCCCGCATCGACCGCCATCGGTTCGGGCCGCAGCACGACCGTCGAATTGCAGAACACCGGCAACGTGGCGGTCGGGCCGATCAGCCTGGACGCCTGTCCGGTACGGAACTCCGGGGGTGTCGAGCAGCCGAGTGCTTCAATGACAGCGTCGCCCGCGTCAATCGCCACGATGAACCCGAACGACACCGAGACCCTGCAGCTCTCCGTCAACGCTACCAACCTCTCGGACGGGACGTACACCTCCACGCTCAGCGCCAGGCGCGGCAGCGACGAGTTGGCGACTGTCCAGCTCAGCTTTTCCGTCTCCTCGGGCGGTGGCGGTGGACCCGTCGCCTCGATCGTCATCACCGCCGGGCCGGTGAGCGCCGAACAGGGAGCGGTCGGAGCGTACGTGGCGGAGGCGCGTGATAGTGCCGGCTCCCCGCTCAACGGGGTGCAGGTGAACTGGGCGGTCGAGCCGTCGAGCGCGGGACTGATGACGGCCGAAGGCAAGTTCGTGGGATACGGAATCGGACAGCCACAAGTGATCGCCAGCGCGGGCGGGGCGGCCGATACCATCCAGGTGACGGTGACATCGCGCTCGACACCGAGCGGAAGTTTCGCCGTGACCGGCCAGGGCGTGGTCGCCGATCGCTTCACATCGGATCTGTGGGCGCACGGGAACGTCGTGCTCACGGGCACCTGGAGCACCCGGAACGGCAATCCCGGCAATGTGCTCAACGTCTGGGATATCAGCTCGCCCGACTCGCCCGTGCTGACGGACTCGGTGGTCGTCGATGCCCGGACCGTGAACGACGTGAAGTTCAGCCCGGATGGTTCGCTGGCTGTCCTCTCCCACGAACGCGGCAACACGAACGGTGTCACCTTTCTCGACATGTCGAGTCCGCTCACTCCGGTCGTGATCACGCAGTTTTCCGACCTGCTGGAGCCATCGACCAACAACAGCGTGCACAACGTCTGGCTCGATCAGGGGTACGCATACGTCGCCAACAGCATCACGAACCTCATGCGGGTAGTGGACATATCAAACCCGCAGGCTCCCACCACGGTGTCCAGCCAGAACTTCGGCGCCGGACCGAGCCCCGCCCTGCACGATGTGTACGTTCGGGACGGACTGGCATTCCTCTCCAACTGGACCGATGGACTGATCATCGTGGATGTGGGGAACGGCGTCGCCGGCGGGTCTCCGAACAACCCGCGCGAGGTGAGCCGGATCGGATTCGGTGGTTTCTCGGCTCACAACGCCTGGTACTGGCCTGCGGCGGGGTACGTCTTCGTGGGTGACGAGGTTTCGAACTCATCGTTGGGGGTCGGGATCGTCAAGGTGGTCGACATTTCCGACCCGGCCACCCCGCGGGAAGTCGCGTCCTTTCAACAGGGCGGCGATTCCCCTCACAATTTCTGGCTGGACGAGGCCCGCGGGATCCTCTACGCCGCCTGGTATGGCAACGGGGTGTACGCGATGGACGTGAGCGGCGAGTTGCTGGGCCGCCTGGACCTGCAGGGTCGGGAGATTACGAACAGCCGCTACAATGGCTCGACCGGGTGCGATTTCTCCTCTCCGGCTACGGTCAGCAGGACCTGCACCTGGGCTCCGCAACTGCATAACGGGAGGCTCTACGTATCCGATCTGGACGCCGGCCTCATAGTCCTGCAGCCCAACTTCTGACCCACTTCGAAAAAGTGGAGGGCGGGACGGTGTCGCGTTCGTGCCTGGCGCTTCTGCTTGGATTGGGGCTCGCGGACTGCGCGCCTGCGCCGGATTCGGAGGAACGCCTTTACGTCACCTCCGGCTTTACCGATGAGGTCCTGCAGTTGGATCCCACGACCGGCCGCATCGAGCAGCGGGTGTCTCTCGACCGGCGACCGCACGACGTCGACGAGCCACACGGAATCGCAGTCGCTCCCAACGCCCGCCACTGGTATGCGACCGTCGCACACGGGGAGCCCAGCCTGTGGAAGTTCGAGCTGCCGGACAATCGGCTGGTGGGCCGGCTGGGGCTGGCGATGGCGGGCGCGGCGCGGATTGGAATCACGCCGGACAGCCGGCGCGCGTTCATCCCGGATTACTTCCGAAGCGGGGGCGGACAAGACAGCTACGTCACCGTAGTTACGCTTCTGGACCTCACGGTGGTCGAGCGACTCACGGTCTGTCCCGGCCCGCACGATGCCCAGGTGGAACCGAGCGGCAGGCTCGTCGCGATCGCCTGCTCGCTGGGCGACGAGATCGTCGTGATCGAGGCGGAGACGCTCGCACAAGTGGCGCGCTTCCCGGTCGACGAGAATCCCGGCGCGCCCGGGAGCCCGCGCTTCAAACCGCTGAACGTCGTGTGGTCGGGTGCTGCCGACACTCTGTTCGTGAGTCTGCATTTGACCGGCGAAGTGCGGCTGTTCGACCTCGAGGGCCGGCAGCTGGGTTCGGTTGGAGTTGGCGCGGGACCCGCCCAGCTTGCGCTGTCGCCGGACGGCGGCACTCTGGTGACGGCGAATCGGAAAGACCAATCGGCCTCGATCGTGAATGTGCGAACCCTGCGCGAGCAGCGCGTCCCGATCGAGGGCGCTCACCCACACGGGGTGACGATCGAGCCGGAGGGTCGCATCGCGTTCCTCACCTATGAAGGCGACGTCCGGCACGCGGGCGGCGTGGTGGCGATCGACCTCGACAGCGGCACGGTGGTCTGGCAGGCGGACGCCGGCGCGTACACCTTGGGAGTCGCGTACGCGCTTGCGCCCGGGCCCTGAACGCATCGCGCCTCGAGCTGGAGAGAGTCAACCATGAGCTTTACCAACCCGGCCGGAGCGGCTTCCGAGGCCGCCGAGCAGTACATAAGCGCGCTACTCGAGCTGCTGGGTGATCAGGATCCTTTCGAGGTACTGGGCCGATTGCCAGCCGCCGTCGCCCAGGCGGTAGTCGGCGTCGATCCCGAAGACCTGCGGCGCGCCGAAGCACCGGGTAAGTGGTCGATCATTCAGGTAATCCAGCACCTGGCGGACTCGGAGCTGGTCAACGGTTACCGCGTCCGCGCCGTGCTCACCGAGGTCGAGCCGGCCATCGCGGGGTACGACCAGGATGCGTGGGCGCAGGACCTGGACTATGCGAACCGGAATTTCGGAGACGCGTTCGATCAGCTGGTCGTGCTCAGGGTCGCGAATCTCGAGCTGTACCAGTCGCTGTCGGAGGAGCAGCTGAACCGCTGGGGCGTGCACGCGGAGCGCGGACGCGAGAGCGTCCGTCAACTGATTCGTCTGCTGGCCGCACACGACATGGTACACCTGCGGCAGATCGAGCGCATAAAGGAGAGCCTGGTCTGAAAACGATCGTATACGACGGCGAGTGCGGCTTCTGTCGGAACCTTGTCCGGCGCGTGCGGCGTCGGGACGACGCCGGGCGATTCCGGTTCGTCCCCTTCCAGGACGATGAGGCACTCCGCGCGACCGGGGTGACCCGCGAAGAGGCCGCCGACGCCATGTACCTGGTGACCGACGAAGGAGTCCGGTGGTCGGGTGGGCTCGCCGTGGCCCGGGTGATCGAGGACCTTCCACACGGGAGATTCTTGGGGCGCCTGCTGAGACTCCCGGTCCTGAGGCAGCTGCTCGGATTCGGCTATCGGCTGGTGGCGGATCACCGGCACGCCGTGTCACGGCTCGCCGGTCCCGGCTGTGATGTTCCCGCCGCCGCCGACTCTCCGCGAGACACGTAGGCCCTCACGATGTTCGGACGTCTATTCCTTCTCTTTACGCTCGTTCCGCTCCTGGAGCTGTTTCTGCTCATTCGGATCGGTAACGCGATCGGCGCGGCGCCCACCATCGCCATTGTCGTCATCACCGGACTGCTCGGCGCGGCGCTGGCTCGCCGAGAAGGAATCCGGGCGTGGGCGGCGGTGAGCTCCGAGCTGACGGCGGGTCGCGTTCCAGCGACCGAACTGTTGCACGGGTTCCTGGTCCTGGTGGCCGGAGTGCTCCTCGTGACACCCGGGGTGATCACCGATGGACTCGGATTCGCGCTTCTCGCGCGGCCGTTCCGCAGTCGGCTGCTGCGCTGGCTGCGCAAGCGGTTCGTCGGCCGCATCGAAGTGGGCGGAATCGAGGTGGAGACGATCACGGATGGACCGTTCCGGTGGAACCAGGCAGCGCAGGACCAGTCCCGGGACGAGGCGCCCGGTCGCATCATTGATCTCTAGCACCTGCTAAGAGCCGTGAAGATCATCGATATCTCCGCCCCACTCGCGTCGGGGATCGAAGCCTGGCCCGGCGACACGCCGTTCGAATTCCGTCCGGTCGCACGCATCGCGGATGGCGCTCCGGTGAACGTGGGAGCGCTGACTTCCAGCGTGCACAACGGTACCCACGTCGATGCGCCGCTCCACGTCACCGATGACATGGAAGGAGTCAGCGAGCTGCCGCTGGACGCCTTCATCGGTCCTGCCGTCGTGGTCGAGGCGGAGAAGACGATCGATCTCTCCGGTTCGGCGCTGGAGGAGGCGGTCGGGCGCGGAAACCGGGTCCTGCTCGGTTGGGGACGAACGGACCACGAGCGGTTCCCGGAGGTGATCCGGGCCGTTCCTTCGGCGTTCATAGACAGGCTGGCGGCGCTGGATGTCCCTCTACTCGGAACTGATCAGCCGTCGGTCGATCCGGTCGACAGCAAGAGCCTGGACGCGCATCACGCCTGTGTCCGGAACGGCATCCAGATCCTGGAGAACCTGGCCCTGGCGGCAGTCTCGCCCGGCCGTTACGAGCTCATCGCGCTGCCGCTGCGACTCGTGGCGGGAGACGCCTCTCCCGTGCGGGCGGTGCTCATCGATCGTTCACGTCTCGCTTGAATTCTGAACACCCGGGAGGTACGCATGCTGGACTCATCGCACACGATTCAGGAGCTCGAGACGGCCAGACAGAAAGGCGAGTCGCGCGACGCGCTGCTTCGTGAAGCGGTCGAACGAATCGATCGAGCCGAGGATCGATTCAACTGGGTCGGCATCTACCTGCTCGAGGGAGACGAGTTGCTCCTCCACAACTACATCGGCCGGCCGACCGAGCATACGCAGATCCCGGTCGGCGTCGGTGTTTGCGGGGCCGCCGTGGCCCAAAACCGCGACATCCGGGTGGACGACGTCAGCGCGGAGGACAACTACCTCGCCTGCAGCATCGAGACGAAGTCGGAGCTCGTGGTGCTAATCCGGTCGGAAGACGGGAGGGTCCACGGCCAGATCGACCTCGACAGCGATGAGATCGCGGCCTTCACTCCGGCCGATGAAGCCGGACTGCGCGAGGTCGCCAACTGGCTTGCTCGGCTGTTCGAGTAGCGACCGGCTTCTCCTGTGGCGCCCAGCTGTCGTTTACGAGTCGTCAGGCTACGACCAGGAGCGCCGTCGCGTACATCACCAGTAGTCCGAGGCCGAGTCCGGCCGCGTTGAGGGGCGCCATCATCCCACCGCCCAACTGCCGCCCCAACATCTTCCACAGCTCGTACACGACCACCAGCATCGCGCCCGCGCCAAGCGCGAGGAAGAACGTGGCGGCAATCGGGCTATAGGAGAAACCGCCGATCCAGGTTCCGATGATGGTCGGGATCCCTGCCAGCAGCCCCATGAACAGCAGGTGGCGCAGACGCGGCCTGTCGCGCGCCACGGGAGCGACGATCGCCAGTCCCTCCGTCGTGTTGTGGATCGCGAAGCCAATGACGAGGAAACTCCCGAGCGCAATCTCGCCCAACGCGTACGCGGAACCGATCGCCAGCCCCTCGCCCAGGTTGTGGAGCCCGATACCGAGCGCCACCAGGTAGGCCACCTCGAGTCCGGACGCGGAGTCTGGTCCCACTGCGCGGATGGACCGCCGATGCTGGCCGAGGCCGAGGATGGCCAGGACGGCGCCGAACACACCCAGCACGATGAGCCCAACGCCCTGGAAGGCGGCGGGCACCAGCTCGGCCGTCTCGAACGCCTCGTCCAGAGAGTCCACGGCCAGGAAGATGAGGAGACCGACAGTGAAGGCGAGGAAGAAGTTGATCCACTTTGCGCCGATCTGTCGCAGGTACGGATACCAGAGCAGTCCGATCAGCACGGGAACGACACCTGCGTAGAGCCCCAGGAGCGCGAACACACCGAAGAAGCGGGCGCTCTTCTTCGGGCTCAGGGTCGCGACCGCCACCTCGTGCGCGAACGTCAGCCCGGTCGAGGTCACGAGCACGACCTCGTGCGGCTCGCCGTCGACCCATGGGTAAGGGATGGTCACTTCGACCCGGCCGAGCCGTGGCACGAGGCGATCGGGCTCGACCGAATGCTGCCAGTACGCCTCGTCCACCATCACCTGAGCGATGGTCACGGCCTCCGGACCTCCATTCACGACATGCGCGACCATGGCACCTGGCTCGGGGAAGCTGACTCTTTCGATCGTCAGCTCTTCAAGCGGTGGGAAGGCGGTCCGAATGACACCGGTCGGGTCCACCGAGCGGAAGAGGAAAATCAGTCCGACCAGTAGCAGGATCGGCGCCAGGCCCAGCAGCCAGCGGCGGCCCGCGCCCTCAACCATACCGATACACCGGCACGCCCGCGTCCGCGGCCAGGCGGGGCACGGCGTCGAAAAAGCCCATCCACCCGAGCTCGGCAAACTCGCTCTGGTGGGCGTGGAACATGTGCAGACCCTCGTTCTCGAGCGCGAACTCCAGCACGTGCCGCTCGCCCTGGCACAGCATGATCGTGTCGGTCAGCTCGTAGCGGTCCATCTGCGTGCCGGTTCGGTAGACCTTGAACATACCGGCGTGGAGGTGGAACGAGTTGATGAGGTCGAACTCGGTGATGTTGATCAGGTAGATGCGCACCGGATCGCCGACCCCGACTTGAATCGGGTTCTGCTGGTAGTAGAAGGCGGCGGTGTTGACGGCGTACACCTCGTTGTCGCCATCGAAATTGGTGTCGAACGAGTTCATCATCATCACCATCTCGCGGGCCGGCGCGTGGCCGCCCGGCGGATCGACGATGAAAACACCGTACAGACCCTTGTGGATGTGCCGCTTGAGCGGCAGTGCGTGGCAATGATAAAGGTGGAGGCCGGCTGGCTTCGCCTCGAACTCGTAGGTGAACTTCTCGCCCGGGCCGATGACCGGCGTCACCCCGTCCATCTCCGGCGGATGGGTGCCGTGGAAGTGGATCGTGTGTGGGTGCGAGCCGGCGTTCGTGAACTTCACGCGCAGCAGGTCGCCCTCGGTGCAACGGATGGTCGGGCCGGGCACGCGGCCGTTGTAGGTCCAGGCCGGGAACCAAACCCCGGGCGCAATCTCGATCTCGCGGTCGAGGGCGACGAACTCGTACTCACGAACCGTCTGGCCATTCGCCGCCCGGCTCACTTCGCCGAAGTCGAACTCTGTCAGGTAGGCCACGGGGTCGAAGCCGTCGCCCGGCGAGCCGGCGCCGAACACGCCCATCCGCAGCTGCAGCTCATCCATGCTGTGCGGATCCGGCGCCGGCGTCTCCTGGAGCCCGGCCCTGGCCAGGGCCGTGGCCGCGGAGCTTCGCCGGGCCAAGCCGAGCACCGTCGAGCCGGACAAGCCCGCCACTCCGACCGCGCCGAGCTTGAGCCAATCGCGGCGCGTCAAACGCTGTATGTCCATGATCCCCGTTATATCGGCGGCCCGAGAGAAATTTAGTCTAATCTAAAACACTAGATGGTAGACTGGGTTCCGTCAAGATCCGTCACAAGGATTCCAAGGCGAGTCGGGGCCGTGTGGAAGGATTCCGGGGCGAGGCGGGCGTGTGTGCGGTCAGTCAGCCGTCGAGGCGTTCGAGAGCCCACGTCGCGTGTTCGCGCACAAGCGGCGAACCGTCGCGTGCGCATCGGTCCAAGGTCTCGCGCGCTCCGGGATCTCCGCTGTTCCCGAGCCCGACACACAGGTTCCGTAGCATCCCGTCGCGGCGGGGTCGGGTCAACGCCGTGTCTCGATAGCGTTGCCGGTACTCCTCCTCGTCCATCCCGAGCAGCTCCTCGGCCCACTGAAGCATGGATGCTATGGCCCACGGGCGGCCGGCCGGGGGCGCCGCGGGTCCGGCCGCAGGCGGGCCGGCTTCGGGCGACGTGCGCTGATCGTCGTTCCAGGGACACACCTCCTGGCAGATGTCGCAGCCGAAGACGCGGTTCCCGATCAGGGGCCTGAGCTCGTGCGGGATGCTCCCGCGCAGCTCGATTGTCAGGTACGAGATACAGAGACGTGCGTCCACCGCCCTTTCGGGCTCCACGATGGCGCCGGTCGGACAGGCGTCGATGCATCGCCGGCAGGTCCCGCACCGATCCGCGGTGAACGGCTCGTCGGGTGGCAGGTCCAACGTGGTCAGCAGCTCCCCGAGGAGCAGATACGATCCGAGGCGAGGGTTGATGAGCATGGTGTTCTTGCCGATCCAGCCGAGCCCGGCGCGCTGCGCGTGGTCCCGTTCCATGACCGGTCCGTAATCGACATACGGCTTGCACGTCGACTCGGGCGCCAGCACCGCGATCCGAGCCGACAGCTGTCCGAGCAGCTCCTCGAACACGAGGTGGTAGTCGCGGCCGCGGGCGTAGCGCGCCACGAGCGGGGCTCTGCTCGCGGGGGTCGGGCCAGCGTCCTCGGCGGGGCTGTCGCCGTATCGGAGGCTAGCGACGATGATCGAGCGGCAGCCGGGAAGGGCTTCCGCCGGGTCCAGCCGGCGCCGGACCGCGTCTTCGCGGGCCATGTACGCCATCTCGCCGTGCCAGCCGTTCTCGAGCCAGTGACGGTAGGCTTCGGCGTTGCGAGGGGGCGCGGCGGGCGCGAAACCCACCTGGTCGAAGCCGACGAAGAGGCCTTCGGCCCGGAGCCGCTCTCGCATCTCGAGGGCGGGGCTGCTCATCGCGCCTCCTGCGACCTGGCCGGAATCCTCAGCAGCCTGCTACCCGAACGTGCCCGCGCTCGGGCAAAGGGCGACCAGGATGCAGCCATCACAGTCAGGTCTGCGAGCCGTGCAGGCGGCGCGACCATGCAGGATCAGCCGCCATGCAAAAGGGCGCCACTCCTCCGACGGGAGCACCTTCATCAGGTCTTTCTCCACCTTTTCGGGCTGGATCTGGTTCGTGAGCCCGAGTCGATACGACACCCTCTTCACATGAGTGTCGACAACCACGCCGACGTGTGTATCGAACGCGTTGCTGAGCACCACGTTCGCTGTCTTGCGCGCTACACCCGGCAGCGTGAGCAGCTCCTCCATCGTTCGGGGAACCTCGCCCTCAAAGTCATCAACGAGGCGGCGGGCCATGCCCTGGATGTTCTTCGCCTTGTTGCGGAAGAACCCGGTGGACCGGATCAGCTCCTGGAGCTCGGTCTCGTCCGCTTCCGCGTAATCAGCGGCTGTTGGATAGCGCTCGAAAAGGGCTGGAGTGACACGGTTCACGCGTTCGTCCGTGCACTGGGCCGAGAGAATGGTGGCGACGACGAGCTCGAGCGGGTTCGCGTAGCCAAGCGAGATCTGCAACCCCGGATAGCGCTCGGCGAGGAGCGGGGAGGCTTCCGCTGCGAGGGCCCGTCTCGCCTTCAGACTGCGTGGCCTGGGGGCCCGCTTCACGACTCCGCTTGCGGTTTCGGCCGCAGCCCGAGGAGCTCGGCCCGGCGCAACCACTGGGCGACGTCTCCGAGGGTGAGGACTCCGAGCACCTGCCCGTCGCGGACGACAAGCGCCCGGCCCTCGGTCTTGGGCTCCATGTGCGGAAGCACGTCCTCCAGCGTCGCGTCTTCATCTACGGTCGGGATCGAGTCCAGCGGACGCATCACGGCGCTCACCAGCGTCGAGCCGCGTTGGGCGGCCTCGACGTCCGAAACGCGTTCGACCGAGAGCAATCCGACCAGTCGTTCATTCTCGACCACCGGGTAGGCGCTGTAGGGCCGGCGCAGGAAAAACTGGTCGATGGCCTCCTGGACGCTGAGGTCGCCCGGCATCGTGACGGGCCGGTGCGCCATGACCTGGCTCACCGGGACTCCGGCCAGCGTGGCCCGCATGCGGAAATTGCGGTAGCTGGCGGTCGCGGCGTTGGCGAGGAACCAGCCGATGAAGGCCATCCACATACCGTTGAGGAGGAAGCCCTGGAGAAGTGAGAGGAGGCCGAACGCGACCAGTGCATACCCAAAGGCGCGGCCGGCCCATGTCGCCCAGCGGGTCGCCTTGTCCAGGTCCCCGCTGACCTGCCATACCAGCGAGCGGAAGATGCGGCCTCCGTCGAGCGGGAAGCCGGGCACCATGTTGAACAGAGCCAGCACCAGGTTCAGCACCCCGATGTAGGCGGCGACGGCGCCGACGGCCGGCGGCCAGGCGAAGAAGTCGGCGGCGAGGTCCGTGGCCCAGAAGGCGGCGGCCAGGGCCAGGCTGGTCAACGGTCCGACGATGGTGATTAGGAACTCGTCGATCGGCCGTTTCGCTTCCGATTTCGTCTGGGCGACGCCGCCGAAGATGAACAGTGTGATCCCTTCGACCTCGACGCCTCGGGATCGGGCCACGATGGAGTGCGCCAGCTCGTGGAGCAGCACCGAGAGGAAGAGGAGCAGCGCCGCCGCCGTTCCCATGGCGTAGTACTCGCCCGTCGTGAGCCGGGGCAGCTGCGTCGGGAAGACGTAGGAGCTGAACGTCCAAACGACGAGACCGAAGATGAGAAACCACGAGTAGTCGATCCGGACTTTGAAGCCGAACCAGCGTCCGATGCTGAAGCTGCCGAAGAGCGGCATATGTCTCTATCCCGCTGGCCGCGGCAGCGCGCGACGCGCGATGTGGCGCGGCTCCGGACCGTGGCCGACGAAATGGCGGGCCCACCAGGTGCGCCGTCTCCACACGACCACCCAGAGACGGCCACCAGCCAGGTTCTGGACGCTGACGAACAGCGGATCGCCCTCAGACGGTATGACCACCGAGTAACTCTCGCCGCGCCACTCGAACACTGCCTCGCGGGCCCCGGCCGACACGACCGCCTCGACGAAAATCTCCGACTCGATGCGGATCACTCCGTCCGGGTCGCGCGGGAGGGCCCTGTAGAAGGTGGCATCGAACGAGCGACCCAGCCGCCGCAGATAGTCCTGCTCGACGGCCCGGTCGAACAACTCGAGGCCAGCTTCGCTGGCGGCCGCCTCGCGATGGTGGAGCAGCTCGTGCAGGAGCGTCTCCCACATCTCGCCCTCCCAATCGAATGCGGGATCGACCTCCGCGAGCGCCCGGAACGAGCCGTAGTGAAGGACCACTTTGGAGCGGGTCTCGGATCCCGCCAACCCATCGGGCCAAGCTTCCGTGACGCACTCTCCCATCGTCAGCAAACCGGGCAGCGCCGCGTACGTGACCATATCGTCTTCAACGATGACTGCGTCGACACCGGCCTGATACTCTGGCGGGATCTCGCCAAGCATCTGGGAGGCGCGCTCCCGGAACTCAGTCGGAGTCACCGCTCGCGCCCGCTCCATGACCGTCGTTCCCCGCCAGCGTCCCGTACCTGCCCCGGTAGCGGATCAACGGTGCGGCGACCGGCGGCGGACTCGCTCTCACCGCCTCGACCCTCCCGACGAATATCGTGTGATCGCCCGCTGGCACCGCGACAACGACCGTGCAGTCGCAGCTCGCCACCGCCCCAGTCAGGATGGGCGCCCCGGTCAGATCGACCTCGTGCTCGACGCCATCGAACTTCTCGCCCGCGGTGGAAAAGCGATCGGCCAGCTCCTCATGAACCTCGGCCAGAAAATTGAGCCCGTAGGCCCGCGATTCCTCGATCGCGGCATGCGTATTTGTGCTGCGCTCGATGCAGACCAGCACCAGCGGCGGGTCGAGTGAAACGGAACACACGGAAATCGCCGTGAGTCCGCGCGGGTTCCCCTCTCCATCACGCGACGTGACGATAGTCACGCCACCGGGCAGGTGGCTGAGCGCGTGCTTCAGCTGCTCGGGGTGCGCGGGCATGTTTCTCTCGACACCGATGTGGAGTAGACCTGGAAGACTCGTACCGCAAGGTAGTGTGGGGGCGAAGGCACGTCACCGTGTCTCCAACGCAGACGGGGCGGCCCTCGGCCGCCCCGCTCGTTTCCGGGACGAGGCTCGCCCCGTCCAGGCGATTGTCCTCGTTGGCGCAGATTCAGGGAACCAGCCGCTGCTCTTCCTCCTCCACCTCCACGATCCATAATCCGGAGTTCATGTCGGAGGCGTACACCAGTCCCTTGTACGGCTGGGGCCCCCAGGTGTTGGTCGCGTTGGGCTTGAAGCCTTCGGCACTCTCGGTCATGTACCAGCCGATCTCCCGGCCCTGCCGATAGAGATCACCGCGAAGCTCGCCTGAGATATCCACGATTCGCAGGCCACCGTTGTAATAGGCCACGTAGAGCCGCTCATCCTCGACCCACAGGTTGTGCGTGCCGGCCTCGGGCACTTCGTAGCGCGCCACCTCATGCGGGGTCTCGATATCGGTCACATCGATCACGTGCACATAGCCGCGCGGACCGTTGACACATTCCTGGCAGCCGAAGATCTCGTCGGCGATGAAGACGTAGTTGCCGTAGCGGATGGCGTGGTGCGTGTTGCCGTATTCTTCCGCTCCGACTTGCGCCCGCGACTTGAACTGTGAAACGAACTCTGGATCGGTGGGCGTGCCGCCCTTGATGCCGGCTCCCACATCGAGGATGATCAGGCCATCGTCCCAGTAGCTCAAATAGGCCAGGCCGTCCTTCACCATCACGTCGTGCACATACTTGCCTTCTCTTTCGAGCCCCCAGCGGCCTGCTTCCATCGGATTGGCCGGATCGGAGATGTCGATGATGTGCACGTCGCGGGTGCCGTTGTTGATCGCGTAGACGTAATTGCCCTCGATCCACGTGTTATGGATGCCGGAGGTGAGGCCCTCGGTGAAGCTGGTGATTACCTGCGGGTGCGCTGGATCCCGAATGTCGAGGATCACAATCCCGTTCTTGCGATTCGAGGCACCCTCTCGCGTGATCACGGCGATGGTGGCGTCCTCGTTGATCTTCACGTCGTTCACCACTCGCGCGTCGACGACGACCGAGTCGGTGATCACCGGGTTGGATGAGTCGGTGACGTCCCACGCGAACATGACGTGCCCACCGACGCCGCCGCCGTGGGTACCCGTGTACGCGTAGTCGCGACCATCCACGCCCTCGAACACCCACAGGTCGGACGTGTTGTGGTCCTCATTGACCAAACCGTGCGCGATCAGCTTCGTGGGGCGGCGGGGCTTGCGAGGGGTCGCGCGCACCTCGGTGGACGCCGACAGGTCCCCGATCGTGGCGGTCACCCGGTAGGTGCCGGGCATATCGGCCACGAAGCTTCCATTCTGCTCCATGTGAGCGGCGCCACGGGGCTGGCCGGAGATACCCGCCGCGGTCCACTCGATCGGAGCCAGGTCAATGGTCCGGTTGCGGCGGTCGGTGGCCGTGGCAGTGAAGTGCGTTACGTCGCCGACCGAAAGCTGCGTGTCGACCGGGCCAACGCTGAGGTTCCGAACCGGATTCGGCACGACGGTGAGCTCGATGCTCTCGCTGATGCCCTCCGAGGACGCCGTCACTATGACGCTGCCAGCCGAGCGCGTCTGCATCACTCCCGCAGAGCTCACCTGCGCGACCTGTGCATTGGATGAAGCCCACTCGATCTCGGCGTCGGCGCGATACCGTACCTCGGAGTAAGCCCGGGCGCTGATCGGAATCCGGGTGCCGGCGTAGATGGCGATCCCCTCAGGCACCTCAATCTCGACTCGCGCCACCGGCAGCGGCTCGACCTTGAACGCGACGGTGGCCGTCACCCACTCCATCTCGCCATCGTCAGACGGCTTCTGGACACCTGCCCAGATCGTGCCATCGCCGGGCTCGGTACCGGTCAGCTGGCCGTTACGCATCGTGCCGACGCGGCCACGGGCAAACGTCCGGATGCGGACGCGCGGAACCTCAGCCCCGCTCTCATCGAGCGCCACCACCTGAACGTCGGCGGTCTCGCCGACCTTGATCGTCAGCTCGGCCGGCTGGATCTCGATCCGGGCGACCGATTGCGCGGCACGCTGGGAGGGGGTCAGAGGACGTGGGGGCGCTTCGGCAGCCTGTGCCGCGGGCTGTGCCGCCTCGGCTTCATCTGTGGCGGGTGCCGTCTGCACGTCGGTCTGTGCGCTCGCACACCCCGCGAGCACCAACAGTGATAAGGGCAGTAGTCTTCGGACCATCAGTTCCTCCCTGGCGCGTTACGGAAACGACATCTGGGCCACTCGGTTGTCCGGCGGCCTCGGGGTGAACAACACCCCTGGCCGGACCTCCGCTTAAGGCTTGGTGGCCCGGACTATTCGGACGGTTCGGCCGGCGAGCGAGCCAGCCATTTGTTGAGAGTCAGAAACACCGCCAGAGCGATGCCCCACTGAACCAGGACCGTCCCGACGTTAAATGACGAGAACGGTGTGAACGTCGCGGTGAGATCCGTCGGATCCACCGCCTGGTAAAGCCACCATAGCATCAGGACCACCGCCTGGATGGCGACCAGTCCGATCACCACGTTCCACCAGCGGCCGATTCTGATGTCGTTCCCCTCGCTCGTGATGAAACCACGCCGGAAGGCGTCGGCGCCGTAACGAAGGACGGAGATGGCGAAAAAGAAGCCGGACAGCATGAGTCCCACGCCCCACACCCAGTCCTGGTTGCGGAAAAACTCGATCGAGAGTGCCGAAGGCAGCCCGAGGGTGAAGCCAGCGAGGCCGACGATCGTGATGGCTCTCGGGCGGGCGATGCCGCGATCAATCAGGACACGAGAGGCCAGCTCGATCATCGCGATCAGGCTGCTCCAGGCTGCGACGACGAGGGCTCCGAAGAAGAAGACCATAAACAACGTGCCGCCCGGCATGAGGCCGAACAGTTGTGGCAACCAGATGAAGGTGAGGCCCTCGTTACCGGCCCCGACGATCTGGTCGGCGGCCCCGGGCATGATGGCGAACACAGTGCAGAGCACCATGATGCCAGCCAAGAGCGACACTGAGTTGTTTCCGAAACCGAGCAGGAACGAGTTGAGCGCGATGTCCTCGCGTTGACGCAGGTAGACGGCGTAGGCCGTGATCAGCCCCCACCCGGCGCCCGTATCCCAAGCGTTCTGGGTCAACGCCGCGAGCCAGACGCGTGCGTTCAGGAGGTCGCCCCATTCGGGGGTAAACAGGAACTTCAGCCCGGCCGACGCCCCGGGCAGAGTCACGGCGCGAATCGCCAGAACGATTACGAGGATGAACAGACTCGGCATCAGGAACCGTGCGGCCCGCTCGATGCCCCGCACGCCGCGCGACACGACGGCAACCCCGAGTCCCATGGCGATCGCGTGCGTGAGCACGGCGGTCCCCGAACCCACGTAGCCCTCCCAGAAGCCGGTCGCCGCCGCCTGCGAGCTCATCGGGACGCTGCCCACGATGGACCCCCACAGATAGCGGATCGTCCAACCCATCACGACCGAGTAGTAGAACATGATCGCGGTGGCGGTGAAGGCGACCCAGGCGCCCATCCAGGCGAACCGAGAACCGGCGAGCGAGGCGAAGGCGCCGACCGGACCGCGCCGAGTCTTCTTGCCGAGCGCGAACTCGACCAGGATGAGTGGCACCGACCACAGGAGGAGGAAAACGACCCAGGTGACGAGGAAAGTGCCGCCACCGTTCGAGGCGGCGACGCGCGGGAAGCGCCAGATGTTGCCGGTCCCTACCGCCATGCCGAGCATCACCAGCATGGTGCTCCAGCGGGAGCTGAAGCGGGGCGCCTCCCGGCTCAATCGGCCTCGGCAGCGATCGCGGGCTCGTCAGCCGACACGTGCTCGATCCAATCGAGTACCAGGCGGTTGAAGCTTCCCGGCATCGAGATGTGCGAGCAGTGCCCGGTTCCGGGAACGATGTCGTAGCGTGCGCCCGGAATGAGCGCCGCGATCTCCATCGCCCACTCCGGCGGCAGATAGTGATCGCGGGGACCTTTCACCACGAGCGTCGGCGCCTCGATCGTCGGGAGGAGCGGCCGCAGGTCGACCTGTTTGAGCAGCTCCACTCGCTTGGTCGAGACCCGCGGTGACACGGTGCGGGGGCCGGTCCACAACGCGTAATCGACCACGTTGGCTCGGCCCGGCGAGTCGTCGTAGATCCAGATCTCGGCCTCGCTCCACAGGCGTGCCAGCTGTCGGCTGACCGGCGTGGGCAGATAGCGCGTGGTCGCCATGGCCATCGGAGCCATCAGGGTCCGGTTGAGGCCGACGTGCTCGTACGACACGTTCGCCAGCGGGTTGCTTAGGATCAGCCCGCGCACCAGTTCCGGAAAAAGCGCCGCGAAGTTCATCGCGATCGCACTCCCGAGACTTTGTCCGAGCAGGATCACCGGACCGGTCTCACGGGCATCCATGATCTCGAACAGATCCTGCGCGAAACGATCGAACGTGTCGTCGGGCGAGAAGTGGGACCGTAAATCGGCAGACACCACGCGTAGCTTGTTGGAAAACGCCGGATACTGGAAGCGAAACGTCTCCTTCATGCCATCGGCGCCCGGTACCATCAGAATGGTCGGACCGCTTCCGATGTCCATCAGGGTGACACGCTCGCCGTCGCCGTACTCGAGACTGAGCTCCGGGAGCAGGGCGCCGTGCGAGTCGCGAACGCCCGGGCGATTGAGGCCCAGCGTACGGTTGCGGCGGGTCATCGCCCCGATGTAGGCCCCGACGGCCCCAGCCCCCGCCACTGCTCCAAGCGCGGTTTTCAGCCACTTATTCATGCTCTTCGACCCCGGCCGGGAACCATCTCACTCGTGTTCATGGGCCGCCAAGTATATCATCGCCGAATGCAGTCGGTACAGCGCGCATACTCGCCTCGATTCGCGCCTCGACTCGCGCCACCGGATACCAGCTGCCCTGCAATCGGGCGTTCTCCGAATCATTTCCGTACCAGCTGTCCTGCGACCATGGTTCGAGAATCGCCGCCACCAGAAGGCTCGCGGGCTGACGCAGATCCACGTAGAAGGTGCCGGCAGGAATGTCTTCCTCGCGCCAAGCGACGTCGCCGTCGGCGCGGACCGGAACTCCGACCAACGTGTCCGTCCCGGCAAGCTCCGAGGCTGGTCCCGTTAGCGAATAGCGGCCGACACGCAGCAGCCGCGATTCCTCCAGAACCGAGAGCTCGAATCCGTGCCGGAGGAGCGCGGCGACGAGTTGCCTCTCGGCGGCCGGAATCAGGTAGCCGGCCGGCCGATTGATTGCCAGGCTCACGTGAATTGCCGGCTTCCAGCGGTCCGTCGAGCCGGAGTTGATCCCCTCCGGCTCCATTACCAGCCAGGTGAGCACTGGCTGCTTGGGATCGGTCTCGTACGTCGCGCGCAGGACGAGGACCGGCGCCCCGTCCAACTCCGTCCCGTGCTGCGGCTCCTCCATCCGGCGCCGAGCGGCCGTCGCCTCCGCCTGAACCTCTGACGCCGCGGCGGCGATTACTTCGAGAGCGGCGCGCAGGGCAACGGTGTGGACTTCCGTCCGCCGATCGAGGTCCTGGATCTCGCGGCTCGACGACGCCTCGAACAGCATGCTGATCGCCCCCCTTAGGGCGAACGCGTTTCGAGCGTAGGACGCCAGGAGCGGCCCATAGGTGAAGTAGCGCTCCACCCCATCGCTTTCCGGTCCCGACTCGGGCGTCGCAGTCACGTACTCGTGGAAGGTGAATCCCGCCTTGGCCAGCTCATAGGCTACGTATGGCATGATTCGGTACCGGCCGAACTTGATGAGGGCGGAGTCGGCGTTCGGGTGGGTCGCCAGACCGATCTCGGCGTCATAGGCGGCCTGGCCGAGCTCGTGCACATCGATCACGACCGCGGGAT
The DNA here is from genome assembly GCA_041612005.1 of Gemmatimonadota bacterium. Classification (GTDB taxonomy): domain Bacteria; phylum Gemmatimonadota; class Gemmatimonadetes; order Palauibacterales; family Palauibacteraceae; genus JBFILW01. Next base: position 14,616 of record JBFILW010000007.1, on the reverse strand, counting down.
CCAGTTGCGCGAACACCGCGTGCAGTCCCGCGACGGATGGCGTCTCGAGGCGAGTGTGGTCACGATTGAGGTCCTGGCCTCGGGCGTTCTCTCTCTGGCCGGTGGCCGTACCCCACGGGTTGGGCATGGGCACGGCGTACACGTCCAGATCGTCGAGCAGCGGGTTGAGCGATCCAATCGCCAGGTCGCGCACGATCTGCAGTGTCGCCTCCTTGCCCGATTGTTCGTCGCCGTGCTGCGAGCCGATGATGAGCACGGCCACCCGCTCGGGATTCTCTGCAGCCGGCTCGTCTTCGGGCGCCTCTTGCCTCGCCTTGCGGCGCAGGCTCACGAGAAGCAACGCGGGCTCCGTCCGCAGAGCCGGAGCCTGTTCACCGGCAAGCATTGCGACAGTGTCGACGGTCAGCTCCGGAGCGTCGGCCGCGAGGCGACCCAGAAACGCCTCCATCTCATCGAAGTTCGTATAGGAGAGATAGTCGGCCGTTTCCGCCGGTGTCGGAAGCGCGGTCGCGCCGGAAGCGAGACCCGTCGAGTGAGCGCTGCGCTCCTGGGCGCTGGCGGCGACCGGGACGAGCAGAGGGACGACGACCGCGAGGAGTCCCGGTTTCACTTCAGCCGTTCGCCTTCGAGGTCGATGAGCGAATCCACACCGAGGCGCTCGCCACTCCACTGCTGTGCCAGGTCCACCGCATCATGCCGCCGGCCCGCGGAGAAAACACTCTCCAGAAACTCCCCCGCATTGGGATTTCGATACCAATCCTCGTCGTACTGGTCGCGAAGCGCCGTCTGCAGAACCGAAGCAAGCATGTCGCCGCGAATCACTCGGGTGATGGTGAGTCCCGGGTCCACGTGTTCGAGATAGGTGCGCGGATCGTGGCGGAATCCCGTCGCCTCCAGTAGCAACTCGACGTACGTGTCGGAAAGCTCCGACGCGTGGGAGCTCCCGAGCACAGACAGCTCATAGGTAAGAATCGCGGCGTTGCGGCGAAGTCGGCAGAGGTCGAGGAATCGCGCCAGCACGAGGTAATCCTCGAGCGCGTCGCCCTCCAATCCCGTCGCGCGCTTGACCCAGGTCCGGTTCTGCATCAAGCGGTAAAAGAGCTTGCCGATCGCTTCGTTCACCGACGCATCCCCGAGGGCGCGGTACTCGTAAAGGAGCTCGGGATCCGTGTGAACGTTGTGCAGTGCGCGCCCAAGCTCGTGCAGATACGATGCGCAGTCGGGCCTGCCTCCGGTCGGAGCGAGACAGATGATGACCCGGCCCGGGATCTGAATCGACGCGCAGAACGACCCGGCGCGCTTGAGCGGCCGGGACTCGAAGTCTCGCTCGATGCCCTGTCCATCCTCGCTCAACAAGCCGATCTCGCGCAGGTCCTGGTGCACGCGGTCGATCACACGAGGCCGATCGAAGTTCTCGTCGAGCCAGTCCATCCGGCTCAGCCACCGCCGATCGGTCACATCGGCCTGATTGAGTCTCACATTCAGATAACGGCCGAGATGGTGGCCGAGCAGGTCGTAGTAGACGTCGCGAGTTTCGTCCAGGAAGCGCTGCATCTCATCGGCCAGATCCCGCATACTGAAGCCGCACAGTCGCTCCTTGGCCGCCACGAAGTCCCCGTAGCCCAGATCATCCATCGCGTCGCGGGCGCGTACCACCCTGTCCACCTGCATCGGAATGAGCTCTTCGAGCATTTCGCTGCGCCCGACCTCCTGTTCCAACCGCACGGAGCGCTCTCCCTCGGAGGCTACGGAGCGAGCCATCTGCCGCAGCGGCAGCGCCCGTCCGTCCTGCTCCAGGGCCGAAGATGCTTCCCACGCCCAATACTCATCGTCAAGGCGGGCGATGAACCGCCGCAGGTGGAAGTTGGCCGCCCATTCCAGCAGATATCGAAGGCAGCGCTCATCCTCGCCATCGGCTTCGGCCAGACGTCGCTCGATACTGGGGATCACGTCCGGCCCCGAGAGGACGGGATCCGCGTTGAACAGCTCGCGGAACTCGGGCCGTGTCTTGAGGCCCGCCCGCGTGCGGTAGATCTCCTCTTCGAGCGCCGAGTCAAAGCGTTCGGCCCGCTCGCGGATCTCGGGAATGCCGAGTCTCACCGGTCGGTCCCGGGCTCAGCCTTCGGCATGGTCAACCTCACGCAGATGCCTCGGCGATCCGGTCGGTCAGGTAGGTCTCCAGCGCGTCGATCGCCACGCGTGCCTGTTCAAGCGTATCACGGTCGCGCACGGTAACGGTTCGGTCCTCCGTGCTTTGGCCGTCGATCGTGACGCAGTACGGGGTCCCGGCCTCGTCTTGGCGGCGGTACCGACGGCCGATCGAGCCCGCGGCGTCGTAGAACACCGTGAAGCGGTTGCGAAGACCGTCCGCCACCTCGCCTGCAAGCTCCGGCATGCCGTCTTTTTTGACCAGCGGGAAGACCGCTGCCTTGGTCGGTGCCAGCTTCGGGTGCAGGCGCAGCACGACGCGCTCCTCATCGTTCACCGTTTCTTCGGCGTAGGCATCCGCAAGCACCACCAGCACCGTGCGGTTGAGGCCGATTGCGGTCTCTACGACGTAGGGGAGAAAGCGCTCGTTGGACGCGGCGTCGAAATACTCGAGCTTCTTGCCGGACTGTTCCTGATGGCTGCTGAGGTCATAGTCCGTGCGATTGTGGATCCCCTCGAACTCCTGCCACCCGAACGGAAACAGGTATTGGATGTCGAACGCCTTCTTTGCATAGTGCGCCAGCTCATCGGAACCGTGCTCGTGCAGGCGCAGACGATCGCGGCGGATTCCGAGCGAAACGAGCCATTCCATGCGCTGCCCCGACCAGTAGTCGAACCACTCGTCCTCCGTGCCCGGCTTCACGAAATATTGCATCTCCATCTGCTCGAACTCGCGCGTGCGGTAGATGAAGTTCCCCGGCGTGATCTCATTGCGAAACGCTTTTCCGATCTGGGCGATTCCGAACGGGACCTTCTGGCGCGAGCTTTCCTGCACGTTTCTGAAGTTCACGTACGTTCCCTGCGCCGTCTCGGGCCTCAGGTAGACGACGGCGGCCTCTTCCTCGACGGCGCCCATGAAGGTCTTGAACATGAGGTTGAACTGGCGCGGCTCCGTGAACTCGCCCGTTGTTCCGCACACCGGACACTGCTGTTCCTCCGGTCGGCCGGCCCCGATTTCCTCCAGCTCATCAGCACGGAAGCGACGGTGACAACTGCGGCACTCGACGAGCGGATCGGTGAATCCGCCCACGTGCCCACTCGCCACCCACACGTCGGGATGCATGAGAATTCCCGCCTCGAGTCCCTCGATGTCGGGCCGGCGGTGCACCATCGCCTCCCACCACGCGTCACGGATGTTGTTCTTCAGCTCGGCGCCAAGGGGACCGTAGTCGTACACCGATCCGATACCGCCGTATATCTCGGATGACTGAAAGACGAAGCCGCGCCGCTTGGCCAGCGAGACGAGCTTGTCCATCAGACCCTCGGGATGATCCGCCATGCGCTCCTCTTATTCGATCCGCCCGCTGCCTTTAACGGGTGGATGCTACCCATGGTCGGCGTCGGGGATCAGGTCAAGTGAATCTCCGGGGCATCGCCCGGATCGTGAACGTTAGGCAGGACCTCGGGACCCCTGCAACCGGTCTCGGCTGTCTCGAAGGGCGGTCGCCACCGCCTCGATTAGCTGTTCCCGGTCGAGCCAGACGCCGTCCGCATCCACAGCCACCAGGCCGGACTCAGCCGCTAAACCATCGATTCGACCGCAAACAAGCAGTACGGGCGTGCCGGCTTGTCGCGCACGTTTGATCACTTCGTGCACGACCTTGCCCAGGTCGCTGGTCGCGTCCCATGCGCCCTCGCCGGTCACCACCAGATCGCTGCCCGCGAGTGCCTGGTCGAAGCCCACCCGATCCAGGACCCAGGGCGCGCCGGGAACCAGGCTGGCATCCAGGAATGCGATACATCCGGCTCCCAGCCCCCCGGCGGCGCCCGCACCCGGCACGTCCGCCACGGCGCGGCCGAGGTCGCGCTCGATCCGCTCGGCCAGCCGCGCCAGTCCCGCCTCGAGCCTCTCCACTTCCGGTGGGGTCGCGCCTTTCTGGACCGCGAAGCGATGCGCCGCTCCGTCCGGGCCGAGCAGCGGACTCCGCACGTCGGCAAGCGCCAGCACTTCGACTGCCGGCGCGGTCCCCGGCTCGATTGCGGCCAGGTCCGCGAGCGCACCGCCGCCCTCGGGCAGCTCGGCTCCGGCTGAGTCGAGAAACCGGTACCCGAACACTCTCGCCATCCCGGTCCCGCCGTCCACGGTCGCCGAGCCTCCGAGGCCGACTACGATGCGGTCGGCTCGGCGCCGGCCCGCGATCTCGATCGCCTCCCCCACTCCCCGGCTGGACGTCCTCATCGGGTCCCGGTCCGTCGGCGCCACGAGCTGAAGCCCGACGGCGTCGGCAGACTCGAGCACCGTGCCGCCGGCGTCGCCTTCCAGGCGTAGGAGGCGAACGGCCGCCGGAGCACCCAGAGGTCCGCGCACCTCGGCGATCGACAGCGCGGGGACAGCTGACGCCGAGTGGATCAGTGCTTCGATGAGTCCCGGCCCGCCGTCCGATAGCGGGAGAAGGGCCGCGCTGCGGCGGCCAACGACTTCGTCCACCCCGAGCGCCATGGCGGCGGCAGCCTCGAGCGCGCTGAAGCTGCCTTTAAAGTCGGTGGGACAGCACAGTACCTTGATCGGGGAGGAATCATTCATGAGGACACAAGGAGTCCGGCAGTCAACGGCCGCAAGGGGGAACCGCCTCGCGCTGCCCGTTCTCGCTTTCGCCGCCGCGTGCAGCGGCGGATCGGCGCGTGATCCGGGCGGCGCGGATGTGCGGTACGACTCCGTCCACGCGAGCGAGCAGAGCGGCGTCGACGCTCCGTTGCGCGAAGTCGTGCGCTCGGCGGAAGAGTGGTCGGCGCTCTGGGACAGGATCATGGCGGGACACAGCCCGGTGCCGCCGCGACCCGAAGCCGATTTCGAGCGCGACATGCTGATCGCGGTCGGGCTGGGACCTCGACCGAGCGGGGGTTACGCCGTGCAAATCGCCAGGATTGCGGTGGCGGGCGGCGCTCTTACCGTGGCGGTCCGGGAAGTGGCGCCGGGCGCGGGCTGTATCGTGACCATGGCACTCACGGCGCCCGTCACCGTCGTGCGGCTGGAGCGGCTCGACGCGGAGATCGAGTTCGTGGAAACGCGCGAGGAGCGCGTCTGTGACTGAGAGAGTCCCCCGGTGACCGCGACCGCGATGAGCGATTTCGCCCCCGGAGGCGGGATCAGGCTCATCGGTCACCGCGGCGCGCGCGGAGTGGCGCCGGAGAACACGCTGCCGGCCATCGTGCACGGGATCGAAGTCGGCGCCGACGCGATCGAGCTCGACGTTCACAGCACCCGTGACGGCGTCATCGTCGTGATCCACGACCCGACCCTGGAACGAACGACTGACGGTGAAGGACAGGTCGCCGACCATACGCTCAGCGAGATCAAACAGCTCGACGCAGGCTTCCACTTTACCCCGGACGCGGGGCTCACGTACCCGTTTCGCGGCCAAGGCGTGCGCATTCCGACCCTCGACGAGGCGCTCGACGCGATCAGCGACCTGCCGGTGATCGTGGAGGTGAAGAGCGTCGACGCGGGAGTGGCCCTGGCCAAGTGGCTGCGCGGCCGCCCCGTAGCGGAACGCATTGCGCTCGGTGGCTTCGAGCGGCGATTCGTCGAGCCCGCCGCGGATCTCGTCCGCTGGAGGTCCGCCACCGAGGAGGAGCTGGGCCGCTTCGTGTTGCTCGGCAAAGTCGGGCTCGGACGTCCTTTTGCGCCGCGCGCGGATGCCCTGATGGTGCCGGAGAAGCACAGGGGCATCCGCGTCGTCAGCCGTGGCCTGATCCGCCGCTGCCATTCGCTGGGCATCGGCGTCTACGTATGGACGGTGAACCAGCCGGACGACATGCGCCGGCTATTGGCGTGGGGAGTCGATGGGCTGATCAGCGACTATCCGGCCATTCTGCGTCGGGTTCTGGAGGAGGCGAACGAACCACAGCCATGACCCGCACTATCCTCCACGTCGACATGGACGCCTTCTACGCTGCGGTCGAAGAGCGAGAGGACCCTACCCTGAGGGGCCGGCCCGTGGTCGTCGGCTCGGACCCCAAACAGGGCCGCGGAAGGGGCGTCGTGGCGGCCTGCAACTACGAGGCACGCCGCTTCGGCCTTCACTCGGCGATGCCGATCTCGCGGGCCTGGCAACGCTGCCCGCACGCCGCCTATGTGCGGCCGCGCTTTATCCTCTACAGTGAAGTCTCGAAGAAGATCTTCTCCATCATGGAGCGGTATACGGATCTGATTGAGCCGATCAGCATTGACGAGGCGTTCCTCGATGTAACGGCGAGCCGGACGTTGTTCGGCGATGGCCCGACCATCGCCCGGATGATCAAGACAGGCATCCGCGCCGAGGAGTCGCTGGCCGCGTCGATCGGCGTCGCCGGCTCCAAGTTCATTGCCAAGCTGGCCAGCGACCTGGAGAAGCCGGACGGACTCGTGGTCGTGCCGCCGGGCCAGGAGCGCGAGTTCCTGGCGCCACTCGATGTCCGCCGCTTGTGGGGAGCGGGGCCGAAGACCGTCGCCCGACTCCACGCTCTCGGGGCGCATACGATCGGCGGTGTGGCGCGGCTGGGGCGAAGGCGTCTGGTCGAGAAGTTCGGCGACGTTCACGGTGCGCGGCTTTTCGCGCTCAGCCAGGGCTTGGACGCACGGCCGGTGAACCCGCACCAGGGCCGCAAGTCACTCTCCAAGGAGTCCACATTCGACGAAGACGTCGCCGACCGCGAAGTCATCGAGCGCACCCTGCTCCGACTCTGTGTCGGCGTTGCCCGGGCGCTGCGCAGGAAGGAGTTGGCCGGGCGGACGGTGACACTCAAGCTGCGCTGGGAGAGCTTCGAGACACTGACCCGTCAGACCACTTTGCTGGATCCGGTGGACACGACAGACGTGCTGTGGCCGATCGCGCTCGAGCTGTTCCGAGGCGCCGACCAGCCGGCGCGGCGGGTGAGGCTGATCGGGATCGGCGTTTCCGGCTTCGATGAGCATGCCGCGAATCAGCTCTCGTTGTTCGAGGCGGAGGGCCCGAGGGTGGATCAGCGGGTCGCGAGCGCTTTGGATCGGGTGAACGAGCGCTTCGGGAACAGAGCGGTCATGAGAGCCGCGCTGCTCGGCGACGAGCGTGCGCCACGGTCGCCGACTGAAGCCACTGAGGCTACCAAGACCACCGAGGCGACCGATTAGCGGGTCCAGCCTGTCGGTGGCGGCCGAGAAGGCGCTCGCGCACTCTCGCCAGTTGTTCGTCATCCCGTCCCAGGCGTCTCCACGCGCCGGCGTTTGGCTGGCCGCGTACGATGCCTTGACTCTGCCGGTCCTGGCGTGGGGTCCGGTGCAGCAATTCCGGGCCACGGCCGCGGGATCGGACGTCAGCATTACGTGCGTCGGTCTCCGGCGGCGCTTCCTGGACCTGCTCGAGGGTCTGTTCGGGGACGTGGAGCATGTCGGCACCGGCCCGCCACGCCGCGCCTGGCGACGGGACCGGCTGTCGCGAATCACGTCGGATGTCATACTCGTGGAGGTGCACCGGCGATTCGTGGCCGGCTTTCAGCGGGGTGGCTGGCTGATCGTTCCGGAGAGCGTGCGATGGCGCCAGGAGCTGGCCGGGTTGCCGAGCGGGCGCCCGTCGAAGAGCCTCCGTAGCGACATGGCCAAGCTGAAGAAGCACGGCTACGTGAGGGAAGAGGCCGATTCCGACTCCGACTGGCGGGAGTTCTTCGATCGCATGCTGTTGCCGCATGCCAGGAAGCGGTTCGAGGATAGAGCGCAGTTGCCTAACCGATACACGCTGAGGCAGCTCCGGAACCGTGGCCGACTGCTGTTCGTCCGGCGCGGCGACGTTCGAGTTGCCGGAGGATGCGTCCTGCCGGCCGCGGAGTGCGCGCTGTTCGAGCGACTCGGAGTCCGCGACGGTGACGAAGGGCTGCTCCGTGAGGGAGCGCTCAGCGCTCTGTATCTCCTCACGTTCGAATGGGCCGCCGCTGAGGGCTACCGGGACTTCGATGCCGGCACCACGCTTCCGTTTCCGGACGACGGCCTCGCGGTCTTCAAGGCCAAGTTCGGCCTGGCCCCGGCGCAGGATCCGCTCGCCTTTTCCACCGGGTTCGTGCTCCAACCCGAGTCCGCACTCACGAGTGTCTTGCGACGAAGGCCGATTTTTCACCTGGTCGACGATCACATTGAGGTCTGCGCTGGCGAAGTTCCGTTCGAGGCACCAAGCAGCGGCGAGTCCCCGGAATGAGCGCGCGCGAGGCGCGGGGGTTGCGATCGCTGGTTCGAGACGTGAGGCTCGGCTGCGCAACCGCTGGCTTTTCCGAGTACGTGAGCCAGGCGATTTCGGAAACGTTCGGGCATGCTTATCAGAAGCGCCGCTACATGGTGGTCGAACAGGATCTACGGCAAACTCGGGTGGTCCCTCCTCCCGAGGGCATCGAGATCGTTCCATTTGAGGGTGACTGGTCCGGACTCGGGTCGATCCTCACCCGGCGGGGAGTTGCGCGCTTTCGGGAGCGGCTGGCGGCCGGACGCACGTGCCTGCTCGCCTTTCGAGATGATCACGCCGTCGGCTACACATGGATCTCGCCGCGCGTCGAGACCAGCATCGAGTTTCTTCCACTCGCGCTGCCCGTTGACGCGGCCTACCTGTGGGACCTGTTTGTGATTCACAGCGAGCGTGGTCTCGGAGTCGGCTCGGCGCTGACCGCCGCCCGGTTGGCTTTTGCCCGCGACGCAGGATTCGCCCTCGGATGGCGGGCGATCTCGCCCGACAATCGACCCTCGGTGCGCACGGCTGAGAAGACCGGCGCCGTTCGGATCCTGGGCGAGATCTCGTTCGTGAGGCGGTTGGGCCGCGTCGAGTTCCGGGAGACGCGGAACGGGGACCGGCCGCTCCTCCGCACCGGCGCCGCATCGTGAAGGTCTGTGTCGTCGGGTCGGGGGCAATCGGCGGCCTGGTCGGCGCCGGCCTGGCGCAGGCCGGAGAAGATGTCACGTTGCTCGACGTGGGCCCGCGCCTCGAGGCCATGCGCCGGGACGGCATCACGATTCTGGCGGACGGTCACGCACCCCGGGTCGTGCGCGACTTCAGACTGACCGACAGCTTCAGCGAAGCAGGCACGCAGGAGGTAGTGATCCTCGGCCTCAAGGCGCACGTGATCGGCGAGGTCGTCCGGGACATGCGTCTCCTGTTCGGACCGGAAACCGTCGTCGTAACGCTACAGAACGGCATTCCGTGGTGGTATTTCGACCAGCACGGCGGTGAGCTGGACGGATGGCGGCTGCAGAGCGTGGACCCAGATGGCCGAATCGCGAAGCACGTCGAGCCCGAGCGCATCATCGGGTGCGTGGCATACCCGGCGGCTGCGGTGGAGCGGCCCGGGGTGATCCGCCACGTGTACGGCCGCCGGTTTCCGGTCGGCGAGCTGAACGGACGGGACACGGACCGGGCGCGCGCGATCGCCGAGCTGTTCGTGCGCGGTGGCTTCGACTCCATAGTGGTCGACGACATCCGGTCCGAGATCTGGCTCAAGGAAGTAGGCGTGCTCGCCTTCAATTCTATCAGCGCTCTCACCCGCGCCACGATGGCCCAGATCTGCGCCCATCCAGCGACGCGCAGCCTGGCCATGGAGTTGATGACCGAGGCCGAGGCCGTCGCCGAAGCGCTCGGTGTGAGACTGCGCGTGCCCATCGCCCGGCGCCTTCGAGGGGCGGAAAGGGTGGGCGACCACCGCACCTCCATGCTTCAGGATGTCGAGGCCGGGCGCCGGCTCGAAGTTCAGGCTCTGGTCGGTTCGGTGGTTGAGATCGGGAAAAGGCTGGGCGTCCCGACTCCGTTCATCGAGGAGATCAACGCCTGTGTGCAGTTGCTCGACGAGCGGATGAACACCCTGCCGGCGGGAGACATAGCGAGTCGCGGCGAGGGCGAGTAGCATCGCTGCCTGAACGAGACCGGGAGAGAGTCGAGATGTCGGAATTGCCGAGCCGTGACGAGGCCCTCGAGATCGTGCGCGAGTACACGGAGAGTGAGAATCTGCGGCGCCACATGTACGCCGTGGAGGCCGCGATGCGCGCGTACGCTGGGAAGCTGGGAGGAGACGCGGAGCGGTGGGGCATCACCGGCCTCCTGCACGACTTCGATTACGAGCGATGGCCTAACGATGGTCACAGCGCCGACCGGGAGCACCCGTCCGAGGGCGTACGAATCCTCAGGGAACGGGACGTTCCTGAAGACGTGCTTCAGGCCATCCTGGCACACGCGGACTACACCGGCGTGCCCGCGGAGACGACCATGGCGAAGGCACTGCGCGCGGTGGACGAGCTGACCGGCTTCATCGTGGCGTGCGCGCTCGTACGTCCGAACAGGCTCGCCGACCTTAAGGCGAAGTCGGTGAAGAAGAAGATGAAAGACCGTTCTTTCGCGGCCGCCGTGAACCGCGAAGAGATGGTGACCGCAGCGGAAGAGCTGGGTGTCGAGATGGGTGAGCACATCGACTTCGTAGTCGCCGCCATGCGCCCGATCGCCACCGAGTTGGGGCTGGAGCCCGCGCCATGAGCCGAACGATCGAGCCGTTCCGCATCAAAAGCGTCGAGCCAATTCGCATGACGACGCGCGCGGAGCGCGAGCAGTTGATCACCGATGCATCGTACAACGTGTTTCGCCTTCCGGCTCGCGACGTGATCATCGACCTGCTGACCGACAGTGGCACCGGCGCCATGAGCGCTGCCCAGTGGGGGGCGATGATGCGGGGCGACGAATCGTACGCGGGCAGCGACAGTTACTACCGGTTCGAAGCGGCGGTGCGGGACATCTTCGGGTTCCAGAACGTGATCCCGACCCACCAGGGGCGGGCGGCCGAGCGCATCCTGTTCAGCACCATCTGCAAGCCGGGCGATCTGGTCCCCAACAACACTCACTTCGACACGACCCGGGCGAACATCGAGTTCGTCGGGGCGGAGGCGCTCGACATCCCGTGCGCGGAGTCACGGCAGATCGGCACTCCCCACCCGTTCAAAGGCAACATCGACCTCGAAGCGCTGGAGCGCACCATCGAGGAACGGGGAGATCGCCACATTCCGCTTGTCATGATCACCGTGACGAACAACTCCGGAGGAGGACAGCCCGTCTCGATGGCGAACGTCCGCGCCGCCTCGGAGATGTGCCGGGCACACGGCATACCTCTCTACCTCGACGCCTGCCGCTTCGCTGAGAACGCATTTTTCATTCAGCGGCGCGAGCCAGGATACGCGGACAGGGAGCCGATCGAGATCGCGCGCGAGATGTTCTCCTACGTCGATGGCTGCACCATGTCCGCTAAGAAGGATGGCATGGCGAACATCGGCGGCTTTCTGGCATCGAACGATGACCGTCTGGCGGAGGCGGAGCGCGTGCTGCTCATCCTCACCGAGGGCTTTCCCACCTACGGTGGCCTGGCGGGGCGTGATCTGGAGGCGGTGGCGACCGGCCTCTACGAGGCGCTCGACCCGGGATATCTCCGCTACCGGATCGCCTCGACCGGATACCTGGGGAAGCACATCGCTGAGGTAGGCGTCCCGATCGTCCAACCACCCGGCGGGCACGCCGTCTACATCGATGCGGCCGCTTTCCTGCCCCAGCTCGAACCGCTCGAGTATCCGGGCATTGCGCTCACGGTGGAGCTGTATCGCGAAGCAGGCGTGCGGGCTGTCGAGATCGGGAGCGTGATGTTCGGCGCGGTCGACCCGGAGACTGGAGACGAGCGACCGGCCAAGCAGGAACTGGTGCGACTGGCCATTCCGCGTCGGACCTACACCAAGAGCCAGATCGACTACGTGGTCGAGGCGATCATTGACGTGTACAGCCGCAGGGAAGCGATCGGCGGCTACCGGATCGTCGAGCAGGCACCGTACCTCCGCCACTTCACGGCCTGCTTCGAGCCTCGCTAGCCCCGCGGGTGCGATCATTCTGCCGCCCGGTTAGATTTGGCCTCCCGTCGCGCACATTCCGGCAAAGGGCAGGTGTTCCGTGACCAAGCAGGGCATAATCACGATGATTCTCATACTCGGTTTCGTCTGGGGCGGGTTTCTGCTCATCCTGCTCACGGCTGTGCGGAAGGAGCGTCAGAAGACCCGCTAACCAGAAGCCAGAGTCAGGACGGACGCAATCTCACCCCGGAGGATTTCTTGTCTCACCGAATTAGCTCATACATGTATCGTCTTCGCGCGTCGGCTCTGTCGGCGGTCGCCCTCGCTCTCGCTCTCGGCGCATGCTCCGACTCGGGCCGAGAGGCTGCGGAGCTGGCGCCCGGCATGAGCGCCGACGCGCTGGCGGAGGACGTCGAGAAGTTCTCACCCACTCGGCTCAGCTTCGACTCCGACCTCTTGGACGAGCGGCAGAAGAAGCTGGTGCGGAAGCTGGTCGAAGCGTCCGACCAGCTGGACGCGATCTTCCTCAAGCAGGTGTGGGCCGGCAACCCGGAGATGGCTCAACGGCTGGCCAGCGCAGACGGGAGCGCCTCTCAGAGCTTTTTCGAGATCATGTACGGCCCCTGGAACCGTCTCGAGGAGAACGAGCCGTTTCTCGATGTCGGGCCGAAACCGCCCGGAGCCGGCTATTATCCGAACGACATCACTAAGGAGGAGTTCGAGACCTGGATCGCCGCCCATCCCGACGACGCCGAGGCATTCAATTCCGGCTACACCGTGATTCGTCGAGAGGGCGACGGACTCGTCGCCATACCGTATTCGGTGGAATACCGCACCGAGCTCACCGAGGCGGCGAGACTGATGCGCGAGGCCGCCGAGCTAGCTGACAACGAGTCGCTCAAGCTGTTCCTCGAGAAGCGGGCGGACGCGCTGCTCTCGGACGACTACTTCGAGAGCGAGGTCGCATGGATGCGCCTCGAGGACAATTTGATCGATCCGACCATGGGGCCGTACGAAGTATACGAGGACGAGCTCATGGGCATCAAGACGGCGTTCGAGTCCTTCATCACTCTGCGCGACCCGGTCGAGAGCGAGCGGCTGCAGAGTCTCGTCTCCCACCTGCCCAGCCTCGAGCAGTCTCTGCCGATCCCTGACGAATACAAGTATCTGGATCGGCCGTTCACGTCGCCGATCTCGGTCGTCACCGAGATCTACACGGCCGGCGATACGCGGGCCGGCGTCCAGACGATCGCCTTTAATCTCCCCAACGACGAGCGCGTCCGGGAAGAGGAGGGGTCGAAGAAGGTGATGCTGCGCAACGTGATCGACGCCAAGTTCGAGAAGATTCTGCGCCCGATCGCGCTGACGGTAATGGACAGCACGCAGGCTGCCCGCCTTACCGTCGATCCGTATTTCACCCGTGTGCTGATGCACGAGCTGGCCCACGGCCTCGGCCCGGACTACGTGACCGGCCGGTCGGGCGTTACCGTCCGCAGTCAGCTTCAGGAGCGCTATTCAGCACTGGAGGAAGCGAAAGCGGATGTCGTCGGCACCCACAGTCTGGCCGTCCTCACCGAGCGTGGCGTGTATACGCCGGAATTCCTGGAGGAAGTCTACATAGACCACGTCGCTGACATGTTTCGCTGCGTCCGGTTCGGGATCGGGGAGGCGCACGGAAAGGGCTGTCTGCTCCAGTTCAATTACCTGTGGGAGAACGGCGCCATTTTGTATGACGTCGACAACGGAGTGTTCTCGGCTTCGCTGGAGAAGATGCCCGGTGGGATTTCCGGACTGGCCAACCAGCTCCTCCTCATTCAGGCGACGGGCGACTACGAAGGCGCAGGTGCCCTGATGGAGAAGTACGGACAGGTGCGACCAGAGATGTCGGAGGCGCTGGAACGACTTGCGGTCGTTCCGGTCGATATCAAACCCGATTATGCGGTGAAGGAGATGATGGCAGCATGGTGACCGGCGCGCGGCAGGCGACGATCGCCGCCCTGACGCTCATGGCACTGGGCGGTTGCAATTACTCGGACGGTGGGTCTGACGGTTCGCTCGAGGCTCCGGCCGCATCGCTGGAAGCGATCACGGCGGAAGGGTTAGCGGCCGCCGTTCAGGTGTTGGCCCATGATTCCCTGGAGGGTCGCGGTCCATCCTCCGCGGGTGAGGAGAAGACGCTTCGTTACCTGCAGGGAGAGTTCGAGCGTCTCGGCTTCGGCCCGGGCGTCCGCGACGGCTTCCTGCAGGAAGTGCCGCTCGTCTCCATCGAGGCAGACCCGGACATGGAGCTGGTCATCAGCGGCGATGGCTTTGCGGACACGTTGGCCTTCGGCCCGGACTTCGTAGCGGTGACCGAGAGGGTCGTGGATGCCGTCGAGCTGGACGGGTCAGAGCTCGTATTCGTCGGTTACGGCGCCGTGGCGCCCGAGTACGAATGGGACGACTTCGAGGGAATCGATCCGGCCGGCAAGACCCTCATCATGCTGGTGAACGACCCGGGCTACGCAACCGAGGATCCCGACCTGTTCAACGGCCGGGCGATGACGTACTACGGCCGCTGGACCTACAAGTTCGAGGAAGCCGGGCGCCAGGGCGCGGCCGCTGTG
>JBFILW010000006.1:0-36072 GCA_041612005.1 Gemmatimonadota bacterium | reverse complement strand
GGATCGCCCGAGAGCTGCGTGAGTCGGGAGAGCCCCTGAGCTTTTTGCGTCGCTGGGCAGGTGAACGCGCCGGAGCGACGGCACATAATCGACGCGGTGCCCCGACGGGGCATCGCTAACGGGGAGTAGAGCAGCCTTCATGAAAGTCAACGTAGACGCCAACGAAATAGTATCGGCATTGCTGGACCTGCAGAATCTGGACAACGAGATCGGTACCCGAACGCTGGAGGTCGAGCTTCTCAACGAGCGACTCGTCGAATTGGAGGAGAAGCTGCCCGGTCTCGAGAACAAGGTGAGTGAGACAGCCGCCGCAGTCGAAGAAGCCGAGGCGTCGCTCCGCCGCCGCGAGCGGACCGTGCAGGCTGGCCGCGCCACTTACAAGCGGCTCCAGGGACGGGCGCAGGACGTCCAGAACATGCGTCAGCACCTTGCGGCCCGGGCCGAGAGCGACGCGGCGCGTCGGAACCTGGAGATCGCGGAGGAGGATGTTCTAGAGGCGATGCAGCGGCTTGAGCAGAGCCGCGTGAACCTTGCCGAGTTCGAGACCGAGCTGGCGGAGGCCCGCCGCGAATACGAGGCCGAAAAGGCGGAGGTCGACGCCCGCAAAGCCGAGCTGGAGAGCGAGATCGCGATCCGGCGTGACAAGCGCGACAACCGGGCGATCAGGCTGGAGGATCCCGTGATTCAGCTGTACGAAAAGGTGCGTGGCGGACGGACACAGGATGTGCTCGCGCTCCTCGTGGACGGTGTCTGCGGCCACTGCTTTACCGCGGTCCCGCTGCAGCGCCAGAGTGATATCAAGGCCGGAAGGACGCTGTGGCTCTGCGAGGGCTGCGGCGTGATTCTGCACACGGGAAGCCTCTCGCAGGGATGACGCAGCAGGTCAGCCCAGCCTGCCGCTGGCTGGAGCCGACGCAGGTCTCGGCCGCCGCCACTGAAGCGCTAGCGCGCTCCCTGCAACTCCCACCGCTCGTATGCGAGCTTCTCGTGCGACGCGGCTACGCGACACCGGACGTGGCGAGACCGTTTCTCCGCCCCAATCTCGACGATTTGAACCCCCCGGCCGACCTTCCCGACATCGATGCTGCAGCCGAACGGATCGAGGAGGCCATTCGCTCGGGTCACCCGATCCTGGTGCACGGCGACTACGATGCGGACGGCATGTCGTCTGCCGCTCTGCTGACGCGGGGCCTGTCCCGCCTGGGGGCGGTCGCGGTCGGCTTCGTGCCGAACCGGATGACGGATGGTTACGATCTGGGCCCGGCGGGTCTGAGGCGGGCAGTGGAGGTTGGTGCCCGCCTGATCGTGACGGCGGATTGCGGGGTCACGGCCGTCGAAGCGGTGCGAGCGGCGTCCCGGCAGGGAATCGACGTTGTCGTGACGGACCACCACCGGCCAGGAGCCACCCTGCCCGAAGCGGCCGCAATCGTCAATCCGAATCGCGCGAACAGTCGTTATCCCTTTACTGGACTCGCCGGCGTCGGGGTCGCCTTCAAATTGCTCGCGCACCTCTTCAACCGCGCCAGCCTTCCGCCCGAAGCCCTCAACGAGCACCTTGACCTTGTCGCCCTGGGCACTGTATCCGACCTCGCCCCGCTGCGGGACGAGAATCGAGTGCTGGTCCGGGCCGGCCTCCGCGCCATGGCCCGGAGCCGCAAGCCCGGCATTCGAGCCTTGCTGACAATCGCCCGGCTCGAGGAACGAGAGACCCTCGAAGAGGCACACCTCGGATTTATACTGGGCCCGCGGCTGAACTCCGTCGGACGTATGGCGGCCGCCGCGGACGGTCTGCGACTGCTCGTTACCGACGATGAAGAAGAAGCAGCCGGCCTCGCTCGGCACCTCGACGAGCAGAACGCGCTCCGAAAGACGACCGACCGGAAGGTGCTGGCGGCGGCGGAAGAGCAGCTGACCGCACAGTTCAAGCCGGGATCCGATCGGGCCGTCGTGCTGTGGTCGGACGACTGGCACCCGGGCGTGATCGGGATCGTGGCATCCCGCATCGTCGAGCGCGTGCACCGGCCGACCGTGCTGGTGGCCTTCGAAGGCGACGTCGGACGGGGCTCGGGTCGCTCGGTCGCCGGCTTTCACCTTCACCGGGCGCTCGAACAGTGCGCCGATCTGCTCGAACGGTTCGGCGGCCACCGCATGGCGGCTGGATTCGACATCAGGCGCGCCAACGTGGAGGCGTTCCGAGAGCGCTTCGCCTCGATCGCTGAACAGGAGCTGGGCTCCGAAGATCTCGTTCCCGAGCTGGTCATTGACTTGGTCGCATCGTTGTCGAACGCGGCCGGTGAGCTGCCTCGGTGGCTGCGTCACCTGGGCCCCTTCGGCGTCGGCAACCCGAGTCTCCTGATTGAGGTGCGTCAGCTCGAGATGGAGCGGCCCATCCTCACCGGGGCAGACGAGGCGCACATCAAGACAACGCTGGTCGATTCCGACGGCACCCGCCTGCCGGCGATCGGCTTCGGGATGGGAGGTCGGTTTCGCGAACTACTGGAGAGCCGCCTCTGGGATGTCGTCTTCGAATTGATCGAAGACCGGTGGCGCGGGCGCGTACGACCCGTGGCCCGGCTGCGCGATTTCCGGCCCAGCGAGACCAGCGGCTCGAGCGCCGCATGAAGCTGAGGATCGTCGCCGGAGAGTTTGGTGGGCGACGGATCTCGACTCCGAGCGGCCGGGCGACCCGACCGACCCGCGAAAGCGTGCGCGAGGCGTGGTTCAGCGCGCTTGGCGACCGGGTGCCGGGTGCCCGCGTGCTCGACCTGTTCGCCGGCTCCGGGGCGCTCGGCCTCGAAGCGTTGTCACGTGGGGCGACCCATGTAGATTTCGTCGAGCGATCGCCGCCGGCGTTCTCGGCGCTGGAACGCAACATCGAGGTGCTCGACGTGGCTGAGCGGGCAGACGCGTACAGGGAGGACGCGTTCGCGTTCCTGTCGCGGACCGCCGGGTCCGTTGCGTATGACATCGCGCTCGCCGATCCTCCATACGAATCGGATTCGGCGCCGCGCTTGATCGAGCTGAACCGGGAGCAACCGTTCGCCCGCCTGCTTTGCCTGGAGTATCGGCGCCGGGCGATCCCTGCGGCGGGAGCCGATGCAGTGTGGCAACGCCGTTATGGCGACACCACGCTTGCCTTTTTCACCTCTGATGAGTGCGGAGGATACCCGGGTGACAGATAGCGACACGTTCGCGGTATACCCAGGCTCGTTCGACCCGATCACCCTTGGCCATTACGACATCGTGATGCGCAGCCTGAAGATTGTGGACCGTCTCATCCTGGCTGTGGCCGAGACGGCGACTCACGGGAAGGAGCCGCTCTTCGATCTCGACGAGCGAGAGGACTTGATGCGTGAGAGCTTCCGGGGTGACACGCGCGTCGAGGTGGTGCGATTTTCCGGCTTGCTGGTCGATTTCGCCCGCAGCCGCGGAGCGCGGCTGATCGTTCGCGGGCTCCGCGCCGTCAGCGATTTCGAGTACGAGTTTCAGATGGCGCTGATGAACCGATCGCTGTGGCCCGAGATCGAAGTGATCTTCATGGCGCCCGACAATCGCTTCACGTTCCTCAGCTCGTCGCTCGTGCGCGAAGTAGCCCGCTTGGGAGGCGACGTGTCGCGGTTTGTTCCTCCCCCCGTTCTGGAACGACTGCAGGAACGCTTCGGGGCGAGCGTGAGCGGCGGTTGACGCATCTGCATGGGAGAGCGAAAGACTTTTCTGGGCAGCTTGTACGAGCGGGCCCGCGCCCGGAGTCCGCGAATCGGATTCCCCGAGGCTGATGAGCCGCGAACGGCACAGGCGATCAAGCTCCTCGCCGAGAACGGTCTGGTCCAACCAGTGGCGGTCGGAGGTCCCGCGCAGCGGACGTGGTTAGCCGGCGGGGCGGTGTCCGGAATGGGGGTCGAGGGTGTCGCCGTCATCGCGCCTGAGGCCGAACTCATCGAGCGCCTCGGTCTCGAACGGCCGACGCCGTTGCGCCTCGCAACCGCACTGCTCCGCGACGGCGAGCTTGACGGCGTCGTCGCCGGAGCCCGTAATACTACCGCGGACGTCGTTCGCGCGGGATTGCGGTTGCTGGGAACCGAGCCCGGAATCGAGACGGTCTCGAGTTCTTTCTATATGTTGTTCGACGGACCGTCGGCGCTGCCGGAGGACGTGCTGACTTTCACCGATGCGGCGGTGGTGGCCGAGCCCACACCTACCCAGCTAGCCGAGATCGCCGACGCGGCCTGCCGGGCCCGGTCCGCGATCGTGGGAGACGAGTCCCGAGTCGCGTTTCTCTCGTATTCGACGCACGGATCGGCTGGGGGCTTGCCCGTCCAGCTGGTGCGGGAGGCAGTCGAGCGATTTCGAGCACGGCGCCCCGACGTGGCGGCTGACGGCGAGTTGCAGGTCGATGCGGCACTCGTACCCGACGTTGCGCAGCGCAAGGCGCCTGGGTCGCCGATCGGGGGCAGAGCCAATGTGCTGGTTTTTCCAAACCTCGATGCAGGGAATATCGCCTACAAGCTGGTCCAGCGCCTTGGCAACGCCGATGCCCTCGGTCCAATCCTGCAGGGTCTGTCGGCACCTTTGAACGATCTGTCGCGGGGAGCAAGCGTGGAAGACATCGTGAACGTGGCCTGCATCACAGCCGTCATGGCGGCGGGAGTCGACCCAGCGGAGGAGAGAGAATGACATTCACAACCGGACGGGAGAACGACGTCTCAGTGTTCTCGATGGAGGGCGAACTGACAGTTGGAAACCGCCAGGACTTGAAGCGCGGCGTGCTCGATGCGGTGGCCAATGGCGAGCGGAAGATTGTGATCGACTTCGCGCAGACGTCCTACATTGATTCGTCGGGCCTCGGCGTCCTTGTGTCTCTCTCCAAGCGGATTCGCGAGGCCGGGGGCGAGTTGAGGTTGGCGGCTCTCAACGAGGACCTGGGGACACTGTTCGAGCTGACACGCCTGGATACCCTGTTTCACATAACGGACGATCGCTCGGCCGCGCTGGCCGACCTGACGGATCAATGAGGCGAACAGTCCAAGTGCGGTGATGACGCAAGCTCCCCAACGTGCGCTCATTTGCTCCACACGGACGGCCGTGATCCAGGCGTTGGTTCCGGAGCTGCAGAGCCTCTCCGCCGTTCCGCACGTCGCGCGCGACTCCGCCGAGTGGCCAAAGCAGCCGCCGGCCCTCGTGTTTCTGGATCTGGAGCAGGGGACTCATCTGGTGCGCGCCGCCCGGCGCGCCTTCGGCCCGGATGTCAGCTGCCTGGCTCTGGTAGACAACGACTCGGCGTCCGCCCTTATCGGCGCCTTCGCGGCGGGCTGCAACGACTACCTCTTCTTCCCGATCAACTCCGACGAGCTGAGGCTCATCTGGCGCAAGCACGTGGAGTCGGCCCGCAGCCCGGCTCCCTCACGCATCTCGTCCGACAGCGTCGCGCTGGAGTTTCCTTCCGACGTCGCCTATCTCGAACAAGCGGTGGCCGAGATCGTGCGAGCGTGCGAGGAGCGCGAAATCTCGGGAGTACGGGCGAGGCTGAACTTGCGTGTCGCGCTGGGCGAAGCGGTCGCCAACGCGATTCTATACGGCAATCGCCAGGATCGCTTCAAGCGAGTTCGGGTGCGGGCCGAGTTCGCTCCCGACCGGGTCGCCGTGACGGTCTCGGACGAAGGGAGTGGGTTCGACCCGGCCGTGGTTCCCGACCCGACTCAGCCCGAGAACCGATGGCGGAGCCACGGTCGCGGACTCTTTCTCTTGCGAAGCCTCATGGATTCGGTCGAGTACAACGATGTTGGCAACGCCGTGACCCTGGTGCTGCATCGGTGAGGCACGCGTCGTGATCAGTCGCGCGGGTCAGGGTGGGCGGTCCAGCCGCCCGGTGTGGACGGACGGATTCGCGCCCATCATCGAGGCGTTCGAGCGAGCCAGCGGATGCGCCTGCCGAGTGCTGATGGCTACGCAGGGTTCGAGCGTAGTCGTTCACGACTCGCTGGGCGAAGGCGACGGATGGCAAACCGCGGAAGGCGCGTGGGATATCGGCGACGACACGGTGTTGGAGGTGCGGGTTGGCACCAGCGATCCGGACCCGGAGCCGGCCCTTCAATTGCTAGGCGTCAGCCTCGCCAAACTAGCAGGCAGCGAACGCGAGATCAGCTCTTTGAGCCAGGAGCTCGTTGAGCGGCACGAGGAAGTCGACTTGCTGGCCTCGATCAGTGAGACACTGGGCTCCGTGATGCAGCTGCACGAGGCGGCTCACCACATTCTCGGAGACGTGGTGCGCATTACGGGAGCCAGTCGCGCGGGACTGTGGATTCACGAACCGGCCGAGCACCGTCTGGTGCTGATCGCCAGCGCGGGGGACATCGAGCCGAGAACCCGGCAGCTGGCTGTCGATGACCGCGAGTCATATACGGCGCGAGTATTCGCCTCACAGGAGCCGATGCTGGTCTCCGGGGATGACGAGGTGCTCTCCGTCCCCGTGACGTATCAGCCTCCGGAGGAGAACGCGCTCCGGCTCGGCGTGCTCAACCTGGTCGGGCGCGAAGGGGGGGAGGGTTTCACGGTCGGGGAGCGGCGCTTGCTTACAGCGATCGCGGCTCAGGTGGGCGCAGCCATCGAGCACGCGCGCCTCGTCGAGGAGAGTCTCCACCGCGAGCGCATCACAGCCGAGCTTGCCCTCGCCCACGAGATGCAGCTCAAGTTGCTTCCGGATCTTGCCCAGTTTCAGGACGTAGCGGACGTGGCCGGGCGATTCGAACCGGCCGAGTCGGTCGGCGGCGACCTCTATCAGCTCGTGCGGCTGTCCGGGGGTCGGCTCGGCGTGTTGCTCGGTGACGTGAGCTCACATGGAGTCTCGGCCGCCCTGATCATGACCCTCACAATGAGTGCGGCGACGATCGTTGGTCGCGAGGGCAAGCAGCCCGGCGAGGTTCTCCGCCGAATCCACAGCGAGCTGATGCGGGAGCTGGAATCCACCGAGATGTACATGACCATCTTCTACGGCGTTATCGATCCGATGCGTGGCGAGCTTCGCTATGCCAACGCGGGTCACCCGTACGCTTTTCAGATCGGTTCGCGGGGGCCGGCGCGGCTCCCGGCGCTCGATCCTCCGCTCGGCATTCTCGGTCTGGAGTCGTACAGCGAGAGCCAGGTGAGCTGGTCGGCGACGGACGTCCTTCTCCTTTTCACGGATGGGCTCGCCCAGTGCTTCCAGGAGGAAGAGCTGTTTACTGACGAACGGCTGGCATGGTGCGCCAGCGCCGAGTGTCCGGACGGGGCGAGCCGCGCGGTGGATGCGCTCTTCGATCTTCACGTGGACTCCGATGACTGCCCGCCGGACGACCGAACGGCCCTCGCGGTACGAATGCGGGACCAGTCGCTGGTCACCGGACAGGAGATGCGCGACCGGAGCCCGGAGTGAGCGGGCGGCCCAAGCGCGCACTCAGTCAGAACTTCCTGGTCGACCCAAACATGCGGCGAAAACTGGTCGAGGAACTGGCCCCCGCCGCGGACGAGGCGATCCTCGAAGTGGGGCCCGGTCACGGCGAGCTGACCGAGCTGATTCTGCAGCGGGTCGATCGCGTCGTGGTGATCGAGAAGGATGACGATCTGGCGGCTGAGCTCGAGACCCGGTGGAGTAGCAGGCCAGAGCTCGAGGTGGTGCACGGCGACGCTCTCGAGGTCGATCTGACCCAGGATCTTCCGGCCGGGGCGCCGTATTCGATCATCTCCAACATTCCGTACTCCATCACTTCGCCGCTCATCTTCCGTTTCCTCGACCTCGAGCCGCCGCCGCGGCGAATCGTGGCCACCGTGCAGCGCGAAGTAGCCGAGAGGATCGTAGCTGCGCCCGGATCCAAGGCGTACGGTGCTCTCAGCGTTGGTGTGCAGGTGCGCGCCGAAGCGCGCATCGCGTTCAGGATCGGACGCCGCGCATTTCGTCCGGTCCCGGCGGTCGACTCCGCGGCGATCGTGATGGACAGGCGGATCGACGCTCTTTCGCCCGGCGCGTTCACGCACGTGCGTCGCCTGACCCGCGCATTGTTCGGGCAGCGCCGCAAGCAGCTCCAGAAGATCCTCCGCTCCGCACCCGAGCTGGGGTTGAGCGCCGAGTCGGTCGAGTCGCTCCTCGAGCAGACGGGGCTCGACGGCCGGATGCGGCCCGAACAACTGTCACCGCGGCAGTTCGTGCGTCTCGCCGCGAGCGTTGCCGGCAGTGCCGAACGCCAACGTTGAGTTCGATTTGCGGGCCCGCTATGTTGCTTGTGAAGCCTTTCACAAGCCTACGAAATGACCCAACGCAAGATCTCTGAGTCGACCGTTCGGCGGCTCTCGCTGTACCTACGGCTGCTGCGGGAAGCGCGCCCGAGCGGCAAGCGTGTGTTGTCGAGTCGGGAGCTGGCCGAGAGAACCGGCACCACGTCGGCGCAGGTCCGAAAGGACCTCAGCTTCTTCGGGTCGTTCGGCAAGCGCGGCCGTGGTTACGACGTGGATGAGCTCGAGCGCACCCTGGCCC
Source organism: Gemmatimonadota bacterium (assembly GCA_041612005.1). Classification (GTDB taxonomy): domain Bacteria; phylum Gemmatimonadota; class Gemmatimonadetes; order Palauibacterales; family Palauibacteraceae; genus JBFILW01. The sequence continues at coordinate 27,569 of JBFILW010000006.1, read as the reverse complement.
GTATCCTCGGTCTCCAGCGGCGCTGGCCGGTCGCGCTGATCGGAGTGGGGAAGATCGGATCGGCGCTGTTGGGCTACGGTGATCTGGAGCGCCGTGGGTTCGACATCGTGGCCGCGTTCGACATCGACGAGGCGAAGGTCGGGCGCCACGCTTCTGGTGTCACGGTTTGGCCACTGGACGAACTGGAAAACGTGGTGCGCAGTCAGGACGTGACGATCGGGATCATCGCCACGCCGCCGGAGGCGGCCGAGAAGACGGCCCGCCGACTCGCCGACACCGGCGTGAGCGCCATCCTCAACTTCGCGCCCGTCAAGCTGTCGACTCCGGATACGGTGACGGTCCGAACGATGGACGTGGCTCTGGAGCTGGAGGGACTCAGCTTCGCGCTCACCAGCGAGCGGGGCAACGGCGTTTCGTGAACGGCGGAACTCCCGACATCGGCGTCACCAGCGAGATCGGCCGACTGCGCTCGGTGATCTGTCACCGACCCGGACCGGAGCTCGCCGTGGTCACGCCCGAGAACCAGGCCACCTACCTCTTCGACGATCTGCTCGACCTCGAGAACGCGGTCTACGAGTACAACCGCTTCGAGCAGATCCTGCGTCGATTCGCTCGTGTGTATGAAGTTGGAGACCTGCTGGCCGAGGTGCTGGAACAGGTAGAGGCGCGGGAGTTCATCCGTCAGCAGTGCGGCGATCCGTTCCTCGGACGCCGACCGGCAACGTCGACGGAGATGGCCCGGCTCTTCATCGAGGGCGAGGAGAGCCGGAGCGGATTCCTGGCGCAGCTCGTCAACGAAGCGGGTTACACACTTCCTCCGCTGCCCAACCTCTTCTTTACCAGAGATGCCGCCGCCGTGATCGGGCAGGGCGTGATGATCTCGGCCATGAAGCACCAGGTGCGGTGGACGGAGAAGGTGATCATGCGCACGATTTTCGCCTACCACCCGGACTTCGCAGGTGCCGACTCTCTATACGACGGGAGCGACGAACGACGCATGAACGTCTTCATTGAAGGCGGGGATGTGCACGTGCTCCGCGACGACCTGCTGATCGTGGGCCTCTCCGAGCGCACGAGCGCGGCCGGCATCGAGGCAGTCGTGCGTGTGCTGTTCGAACGTGAGGATTTCAACGATGTGCTGGTCGTCGTCATGCCCCGGCACCGGACGTCGATTCATCTCGATATGATCTTCACCATGATCGACCGTGAGTTGTGCTGCGTTTTCCCGCCCTACTTTGTCGGACCCACGCGCCTGCCCGTGCTGCACGTCCGACGGGCGGGGGGCGGCACACGCGAGATGCCCGATCTCTTCAGTGCGCTGGCTGCGGTCGGGCTGCCGATGGAGCCCATTTACTGCGGAGGAGAAAAGCGCACCATACAGGAGCGCGAGCAGTGGGGGAGCGGTTGCAACTTCTTCGCCGTCGGTCCGGGTCAGGTTTTGGCGTACGAACGCAACGAGTATACGATGAGAGCGCTTGAGCGCGACGGCGGCTTCCGGATCGTCAGTGGCGAGGCGTTTTTGGTGGGTGACGAGGCGGTCACCGACGGGGAGAGGGCCGTGATCACGTTCGAGGGTTCGGAGCTGGTCCGGGGTGGTGGTGGACCACGTTGCATGACGATGCCCGTTCTGCGTGAGGAGGTGTGGTGAGTGGGGGATTGAGCGAGGAATCGACCGACACGTTCTCCGACGGTGTGAGGTTCAGTTCAGAATCGGCGCTGATCACCCGAGCTCTGTCCGCGATTGGGCGAGAGCCGTGCTCGACGACAGCACTGGCCCAAGAGGTGTTCGGTCTGCTTCAGGCGCCGCCGGGGCTTGCCGCGCGCCTGGTTTACGAGCTGCTGGGAAACGACCGCCGAGCCTTGGTCGACGCGGAGGGCGTGTGGCGACTCGGCTCGGCAACCGATCAGGGGAGTGAGCGAACGCTCTCGGCTCTGCGCTACGCCGTGGTCGATGTCGAGACGACGGGTGGCGCCCCGGGTGCGGGTGGCCGCGTCATCGAGATCGCGATCATCGACGTGGCGGGTGGCCGGGTGGTGGATGAGTTCGTCTCTTTGGTGGATCCGGGCTGCGCCGTCCCCCGCTTTATCTCGCGACTGACCGGTATCACCGATCCGATGCTCCGAGGCGCCCCGCGATTTGCCCAGCTCAGTGACGAGATCCGCCACCGCCTCGAGGGACGCGTCTTCGTCGCCCACAACGCCACGTTCGATTGGCGATTCGTCTCGGAAGAGATGCGACGCGCGAGCGCCGTCGCTCCAACAGGCCCGCGCCTTTGCACCGTTCACCTGGTGCGCCGCACGCTGCCGGGCCTTTGCCGCCGCGGTCTGGACTCGGTAGCCCGCTACTACGACGTGACGATCGAGGGGCGGCATCGCGCCGGCGGGGACGCGCGGGCGACGGCCGAGATATTGATCCGGCTCATCGGCGATGTGCAGCGGCGAGGGATCACTGAATGGGGTGATCTCCAGAACTGGCTGGCCGTTCGCCGCCGAAGCAGCGGCAGGCGCGGCCGAACGGGGATTCCGCCGCTCCCGCAGACGGGAGAGGCTTCGTGCTGATCTACGATGGCCCGGACATGCGTATCCGGACTCTCGATGCCGGGAGCCTGCGGCTAGACGGCGGGGCGATGTTCGGCGTCGTCCCCAAGCCGCTGTGGATCAAGCGGACACCCGCCGACGAGCGGAACCGGATCACCCTCGCGATGCGTTGTCTGCTCGTGGAGAGCGAGGACCATCGGCTCCTGGTGGACACGGGGGTCGGAAACAAGGACGGCGAGAAGTTCCGCGACATTTACGCGATCGAGAACGCAGGACGACCGACGCGCCTCGAGGACTCGCTGCGCGGTGAGGGGCTCGAGCCGACCGACATCACTCACGTCGTGAACACGCACCTGCACTTCGACCATGCGGGGGGCAACACGCTGCTGGTGGCGGACGGCAGCATCGTGCCTGCGTTTCCGAACGCGAGCTACGTGATCCGTCGCGGCGAATGGGAGTTCGCTCACCTCGACAACGAGCGCGTGCGAGCCAGCTATATTCCGCGAAACTTCGACCTCCTGGCGGACGAAGAGAGGATACGTTTCGTTGAAGAGGATGGCGATGTCGTGCCGGGCGTGCGAGTAGTGCGCACCCCAGGGCACACGCCGTACCACCAATCGATCATCGTGGAAACGGCTGTTGGTCGCTTCTGCTACCTTGCGGATCTGGTCCCCACGGTCGCGCACCTTCCGCTCCCGTGGATCATGGGGTACGACGTCATGCCGCTGGACACGCTCGAGAGCAAGCGAGATCTGCTCGGGCTCGCGGCCGCCGAAGGCTGGGGGCTCGTGTTCGAGCACGACCCGGAGATCGCGTGGGGAAGGGCGGTGCCCGTCGAGAGTGGGCACGATGGCTGCGAGCTGGCGGACCCGGTGCGAGATTCGTCTTGAATATGCTTGATGTAAACGATGTAAATTGCTGTAAATAAATATTTTCAAACGTACAGGCAGGAGTCGAACGATGAGCGATAAAGAACGGATTCCCGTGATCGTCTCGGCCGCCCGGCTTCCGACCGGCCGTTTCCTTGGGGGCCTGTCATCGCTGAGGGCGCCGGAGCTCGGTGCCCGCGCGATCGAGGCGGTCCTCGAGCGGTCCGGTGTCGAGCGGAACGATATTGATGACGTGATCATCGGCAACGTCATACAGGCTGGCGTCGGTCAGGCACCGGCTCGGCAGGCCGCGATCCTTGGCGGTGTGCCAGAGACGGTTCCGGCCGTGACGATCAACAAGGTGTGCGGTTCGGGTCTCAAGGCGGTCATGTTGGCCGCTCAGGCGATCAAGGCGGGCGATTCCCGCGTGGTGGTGGCCGGCGGCATGGAGTCGATGTCGAACGCTCCCTACCTGCTCCGCGGTATGCGCGAAGGGGTGAAGTTCGGTGACCGCCAGATCATCGACGGCCTCATCAACGATGGACTGTGGTGTTCGTTCGGCGAGTGCCATATGGGAGGGCACGCCGAATACACGGCCATGAAGGCCGGGATCGGGCGCGCCGACCAGGACGCGTACGCGTACGAGAGCCACCGCCGCGCCGTACGCGCGATCGATGAAGGAGAGTTCAGCGACGAGATCGTTCCCGTGTCGATTCCAACCCGGAAAGGCGTCACCATTGTCGACACCGACGAGCCACCCCGCCGCGAGACATCGATCGAAGCGCTGGCCAAACTCAAGCCCGCGTTCGGGTCGGATGCGCCGCCGGAGGTGGAGGAGTTCTCGGTCACCGCCGGAAACGCGCCGGGCCTCAACGATGGCGCGGCCGCGACTCTGGTGACGTCCGCCGCCTACGCGGAAGCCAATGGTCTGGACATCATGGCGCGCATCTCGGCATATTCGGTCGGCGCCACGGCCCCCCAGGATCTCTTCTTCGCACCCGTCGTTGCCGTACGCAGCCTGATGGAGAAAGAAGGGGCGTCAGTAGACGATTATGGCCTGGTCGAGATGAACGAGGCGTTTGCCGTTCAAACACTGGCGGACGGCCGCGAGCTGGGTGTCGACTGGGAGCGCGTCAACGTTCGAGGCGGAGCCATCGCACTCGGACATCCGATCGGAGCCTCCGGCACGCGCATCCTGACCACGCTTCTGTACGCGATGCGTGACCGGGATGTGGAGAAGGGAATGGCCACCCTGTGTCTCGGTGGCGGCAACGCGGTGGCCCTGAGCGTCGAAAGAGACTGACTCACCCGGAGCGGTGGAATAATGAGCCAAAACGCAGTGATCGTGGGCGCCCCGGCGCTCGAGCACAGCGCCGGTGGGCGACGTGCTTTGCGGATCGCGGGAATCGTCGTCGGCGCGGCTCTAACCGCCCTCGGCGCGCGCATGGCCGTTCCGCTTCCGGGAACACTCGTGCCGTTCACCTTCCAGGTGGTGGCCGTCATGCTGACCGGAGTGCTGCTCGGGTCGCGCGGCGGGGCTGCGAGTCAGATCCTCTACCTGGCGGTGGGCCTGGCCGGGGTACCCGTGTTCGCCGCAGGCGGTGGGCCCGCATACCTCTTCGGACCGACGGGAGGATACCTGCTGGCCTTCCCGATCGCGGCGGCCGTCGCCGGGCATTTCGCCACCAGCGATGGGCTCTTCGTGCGCGCGCTGGGGTTGATCCTGTCCGTGGCGGTGATCCACCTGGGCGGGATGGCGTGGCTCGGCGTGATCATGGGTAGCGAGGTCGCGTTTGCGACCGGCGTTGCTCCTTTCCTCGCGGGCGACGTGCTGAAGATCCTGCTCGTGCTCGTGATCGGTGCCGCCGCAGGAGCGCGGTCCCGCAAGCTGTTCGCCTGACCCGTACGCGTGCCTGACGGATCGACCGCCACCCCGGTCGCCCGTCGGGCGGGGTTGATGAGGACCGGCAGAGGCCGCCTGCGCACCGGCTGGCGTTTGGTCCTGTTCATGATCGCCGTATTCGCGATCGCGGTGGCCGCATTCATCCTCGTCTCGGTGTTCCCGGCACCGTTCGATTCGATTTGGGTGGACGTCCTCATCTCGCTGGTGGCGCTGCTCGGAGCCAGCTGGGCGATGATGCGTCGGATCGAAGGCCTGCCGCTGGCCGCGCTTGGCCTGCCGAGAGGGCTGCCCGCCGTGCGCGCCACCGCGTCGGGTCTGGTCGTCGGGGTGGTCATCATTGCGAGCGTCGTCTGCGTGTTCGCCTTGCTCGGCTGGGTCCGTTGGTTGCCACAGCCGGGGGGCGGGATCGGCGACTACATATCAGCGCTGGTCGGATATGGTGGCTTTTTCTTCGTCGCCGCTTTTGGCGAGGAGCTGCTGGCGCGCGGCTATCCGTTGCAGGTGCTGGCGGAAGCAATGGGTGGCGCGTGGGCAATCGGGCTCACCTCGATCGCGTTCGGACTTCTGCACCTGGCAAATCCGAACGTCAGCGCGATCGCGATCGGTAACATCGCGCTGGCGGGCGTGTTACTGGGCATCGCGTACTGGAGAACGTATAGTCTGTGGTTCGCGACCGGCATCCATACCGGTTGGAACTGGTCGATGAACTTCCTCGGCGACCTGCCTGTCAGCGGTCTGGTCTGGGACACGCCGCTGTACGACGCGGTCATGAGTGGTCCGACGCTATGGACCGGTGGCGAGTTCGGCCCTGAGGCCGGACTCGGCGTGACCGTTGCGGCGCTGGTCGCGATCCTGATTCTCGCGCGCTCGCCCCGCTTGCGGCGTGATCCGGCGGTCACGGCGCTGGGCCCGGTTCCGGACCGACGCGAACGGGGACCTTCAAGCGGAGATGAACGCCTCAAACGGGCGAAAATGGGCAGAAACGGACGGATAGGAGTGCGGACGAACGATGGACGCTGATGAAGTCCGGGCCGCCGGTGTGGTTGGCGCTGGAATCATGGGAAATGGCATCGCGCACGTGTTTGCGCTGGCGGGAATCGATACAACGCTCGTGGACGTGAGTTCGGAGATTCTCGAGCGCGCGGTCAGCAGGATCGAGAACAACCTCGGACGCCAAGCGTCGAAAGGCGTGATCGATGAGGATGCGGTGGCGGCTGCTCTCGGCCACCTGAGCACGGCGACGGACATCGAGTCGCTCGGCGCGGCTGACATCGTCGTTGAGGCCGTCCCGGAGGCGCGCGAGCTCAAGTTCAACATCGTGGAGCACCTCGGTACTGTGTGCCGTGAGGATGCGATCCTGGCCACCAACACGAGCTCGATCTCGATCACGGAGATCGCGGCCCACGCCAGCGGGCCGCACAGGGTGATCGGGATGCACTTCATGAATCCGGTGCCGATGATGCAGCTGATCGAAATTGTCAGGGGTCTGGAAACTGATGACTCGACGGCCGCGGCGACCGTCGGCCTCGCCGAATATCTCGGGAAGACACCCGTGGTGGTGAACGATTTTCCGGGTTTCGTGTCGAACCGGATCCTGATGCCATTGATCAACGAGGCCGTCTACTGCCTGATGGAGGGTGTAGCGGAGCCGGAGGCGATCGACACCGTGATGAAGCTCGGTATGAACCATCCGATGGGGCCGCTGGAGCTGGCGGATCTGGTCGGGCTCGACACCTGCCTCGCGATCTGCGAGGTGCTGCACCGGGACCTCGGAGACGACAAGTACCGCCCCTGTCCGCTGCTGCGGACTTACGTCGCCGCCGGCCGGCTCGGCCGGAAGACCGGCCGTGGGTTCTACTCGTACGATCGCTGAATGTGAGTTGCCGTCGATGATGCGTCGCGCCCTCGCGGGTACCCGGCTCTCGGACGAGCAGCGCCAAGTCGTGGAGCTCGCCCGCGAATTTTCGCGCGAGGAAGTCCGCCCCGGCGCCGAGTACCGAGATCGTCACGAAGACGAGTTCGACCGCTCGCTCGTGGACAAGCTGGGCGAGCTGGGGTTCCTGGGCATGCTCATCCCGCCGGAGTATGACGGACTAGGACTGGACATCTTAACCTACCTGTATGCGCTCGAAGAGATTGCCTGGGGCGACGCATCGACGGCCGTATCGATAAGCGTCCACAACTCGCTTCCCACGCAGATCCTGCTTCGCCACGGCACGGAGGAGCAGAAGCAACGGTGGCTGCGGCCGATGGCGCGAGGCGAGCTGCTCGGCGCCTTTTCGCTCTCCGAGGCGGATGCCGGAAGCGATGCCGCGAGCCTGGCGGCGCGTGGCCGCCTGGATGGCGACGAGTGGGTGCTGAGTGGCGAGAAGATGTGGGTCACCAACGGCGCCTCCGCCGACCTGGTGGTCGTGTTCGTTCGCACGAGCGACGAAGAAAGGCCGTCGAGCGGGATCAGCGCCTTCGTCGTGCCGACGGACGCGCCGGGCTATACTCCCGGCAAGAAGGAGAAGAAGATGGGACTGCGCGGTTCCGAGACCGTCGCGGTCCTCCTGGATGACGTGCGACTCGGTCCGGAACACCTGATCGGTGAGGCGGGTCGGGGTTTCGGTTGCGCGCTGGAAGCGCTGGAGGGCGGACGGCTCGGCATCGCCGCCCAGGCGATCGGAATCGCCGAATCGGCACTCGACCACGCGCTGGATTATGCGAACGAACGCAAGCAGTTTGGAACGCTGCTTCGCGACTTCCAGGGCATGCGGTTCAAGCTCGCCGACATGGCCACTCAGCTCGAGGCGTCACGCGGCTTGCTCTACCGCGCCGCTCAGGCCTATATGGCCGGAGAGCCGAGACGCAGGAATCTCTCGAGCATGGCAAAGCTGCATGCCAGTGAGACAGCCATGCGGCTGACGCGGGAAGCGGTTCAGGTTTTTGGGGGATACGGATACAGCCGCGAGTACCCGGTCGAGCGCTTATTCCGAGACGCGAAGGTAACCGAGATCTACGAAGGAACGAGCGAGATTCACCGCTTGATCATCGCGAGAGAACTCCATCTGGAGAGAGGGAGTGACCAGTGACGCACCCAGGCCTCGAAACCCCTGAACGTATGGCTGAGCAACTCGAGGTTGGCTCAGACGAGATATTCGACCTCCTCAGCGAATACCACCACGAGCAAGTCGTTTTTCACTACGAGCCGTCTTGTGAGTATCGCGGGATCGTCGCGATCCACGATACACAATTGGGACCGGCTCTCGGTGGGACACGCTTCTGGCTCTACGAGTCGGACCGGCAGGCGCTGATCGACGTGCTGCGGCTGTCCCGTGGAATGACCTACAAAGCGGCGATCGCCGGCCTCAACCTCGGGGGCGGCAAGTCGGTCATTATCGGCGACAACCGGACTCGCGATCGCGAGCTGATCATGCGGGCCCACGGTCGGGCCGTGGAGAGCCTCGGTGGACGCTACATCACTGCCGAGGACGTTGGCACCAGCGTCGAAGACATGGACTTCGTGCATATGGAGACGGAGTACGTCGTCGGCATCGCCGGTCGGTCGGGAGACCCGTCTCCCGTGACGGCGTATGGCGTGTACCGTGGGATCAAGGCCTGCGCCCTCAAGGAGTACGGCACGGACGATCTCAAGAACGTGGCGGTGGCCGTCCAGGGTGCCGGGCATGTCGGCTACTACCTGTGCGAGTACCTGGCCAGGGAAGGCGCTAAGCTCTTCGTGACTGATATCAATGACGAGAAGGTGGCGCTTGTCGTGGACGAGCTTGGCGCGGAGGCGGTCGCGCCGGACGATATCTACGAGGTCGAAGCGAACGTGTTCGCGCCATGCGCTCTCGGGGCCATCCTGAACGATCAGACGATCCCGGTCCTCAAGGCCAACATCGTCGCAGGGGCCGCCAACAACCAGCTCGAGAACGAGGACCACGACAACCTGCTCAAGGAGCATGGGATTCTGTACGCGCCGGATTACGTGATCAACGCGGGCGGTCTGATCAACGTCTACTCCGAGCTCGTGGATTGGAGTCTCGAGCGGGCAAAGAGGAAAGCGGGCGAGATCTACGCCACGCTGCTGCAGATTTTCGAGCTGGCCGAGAAACACGGGATTACCAGTGCAGAAGCCGCCGACAAGCTTGCGCGCAAGCGCGTCGAGCGTGTTTCGCAGCTCCATCGATCGTACCTGTGAGGGGACTCGAAAGGTGAGCGATACGACAGTGTTGGAACCGAGGCCGCAATCGAGCCGTCCGGGTAGCAACGGAGACAGCGATCTGGCGCACGTCGACCCCGCGATCTACGAGTCGATCAAGGCGGAAACCGCGCGTCAGCGGAACGGCCTCGAGCTGATCGCGAGCGAGAATTTCGTCTCGCCGGCCGTGCTGGAAGCACTTGGCTCCGTGCTCACCAACAAGTACGCGGAGGGCTACCCGGGCAAGCGCTACTACGGGGGCTGCGAGGACGTCGACGTGGCAGAGAATCTCGCCCGTGACCGTGCGACGCGCCTGTTCGGCGCCGATCACGCCAACGTGCAACCGCACAGCGGCGCACAGGCCAACATGGCCGCCTACTTCGCGCTCATCGAGCCGGGCGACACGATTCTCGGCATGAATCTGTCGCACGGCGGCCACCTCACGCATGGGTCGCCGGTCAACTTCAGCGGCCAGCTCTATGGGGTAGTCCCGTACGGCGTGCGTGCGTCGGATCAACTGGTGGACTTCGACGAGGTGGCCGGGCTGGCCCGCTCGGAGCGCCCGGCGATGATCGTGGCGGGCGCCAGCGCGTATCCTCGCACGCTCGATTTCGATGCGTTCGCTGAGATCGCTCGCGAGGTCGGCGCCTACCTTCTGGTCGACATGGCGCACATTGCCGGGCTCATCGCGGCGGGCATCCATCCCTCGCCCGTCCCGGCAGCGGACGTCGTCACGACCACGACGCATAAAACGCTGCGCGGACCGCGCGGGGGCCTGATCCTCTGCCGTGAGCAACATGCGAAGCCGATCGACAAAGCGGTGTTTCCGGGCATGCAGGGGGGACCGCTGATGCACGTGATCGCCGCCAAGGCGGTGGCGCTTCACGAGGCCTCCACCGACGATTTCCGCGCCTACTCCCAGCAAGTCGTCGACAACGCCCGGGCGCTCGGAGCGGCGCTACAATCCCACGGCTACGATCTGGTCGGCGGCGGAACCGATACCCACCTGCTGCTGGTGGACCTCAGGAATACGGAGCTCACGGGGAAGGACGCCGAGACACTGCTCGGCGAGGCCCGGATCACCGTGAACAAAAACACGGTTCCGTTCGAGGAGCGCTCACCGTTCGTCACATCGGGCATCCGGATCGGGACGCCGGCTCTTACCACGCGGGGCATGGGTACCGCCGAGATGAAGACAATCGCCGGTCTGATCCACGATGTCCTGGCGGCCGGAGGCGATAAGCCGATCCTGGACCGAGTGAGCGGCGACGTGAAGGCACTGTGCGATCAGTTCCCGCTCTACCCCGAGTCGTAGCCACTCGCCCGGGGCTGAAGGTCGAGACAGCGGTGCGGGATGGCGAGCAAATGAGCCGCCTGCTCCTAGATTCCACGGCCGGCCGGACGCAAGTCCGCGTCGCGGAGGGTCTTGTCCTCATTCGCCTCAGGTCTTGACGATACCTTCCGCGGTCCAGACTTTCCGTATCATGCACGAAATCGAGGTGAGCGACATGCTCACACGGCTTCTGCGGCGAAACCCGCGATACGCCGAGCAGGCCTACCTGTTCGTCCTGGCAGCGCTGCACCAGTGTCTGGAGCGGCTTTCGACGCCCCGGCACGTGTCAGGCGCCGAGTTGTCGGAGGAGGTCCGCGACCTGGCCCTGCGGCGGTTCGGCCCACTGGCCCGGACGGTCCTTGAGCACTGGGGTATCCACTCCACGTCGGATCTGGGCGAGATCGTCTTTATCCTCGTAGACTGCGGGGTGCTGATCAAGCAGCCGACGGACAGTCGAGAGGACTTCGAGGGCCTGTTCAGCTTCGAGGAGGCCTTCGAGACCAGCTACCGATTGGGTGGCTGATCCGCACCCAACCCCTTCTCGCCCGGACCGAAGCGTCCGCGCCATGGCTCGAACCCGATGGGAGGTGGTGATCGAGTGGAACAGAGTGAGAGCTTTCCGAAGTGCCTGAAATGCGACAAGGGGATCCTGCTACCGATGTCCGACTACGGTCGCGACGGCGCGCCCATCCGCTACAAGGCGTGGGTGTGCTCGAGTCCGGACTGCGGCTTCAACATCCGGATCGATAACGGCGAGATCAGCATCGGCCGCACGATCTCGCAGTCCTACAAGTAGGTACCCAGCCCTCGACAATGCCCCCTACGGTTCCAGCTGTTGACGCTGCGTCCTCGGACGGGGCGGCCGGCGGCTGGACCGCTGCCGCTCCCGTAGTCTGGCTCCCGACCGCTGACGAAATGGCCGGGATCGACCGGCATGCGGTCGCTTCCGGCGCGACCAGCGAGCGAGTCCTGATCGAGACGGCGGGCCGCGAAGTGGCTCGCCAGATCCAGGGCCGCTACGCTCCGGGCCGCGCGGTGGCCCTCGCCGGCAGTGGGCACAACGGCGCCGACTCCCTGGTCGCCCTTCGCACTCTCCGCACGTGGGGTTGGGACGTCCTTGCGGTCCAGTGCGGCAGCCGGCACCCGGAGCCGGACGTGACGGCCGGGTGGGATCTCGAGTGGAGCGACGCCGACGCGCTTGCCGCCACCTGTGGCGCCGCCGATGTGATCCTGGACGGACTCCTGGGCACCGGGGCTCGTGGCGCTCCTCGTGGCCGTCTGTCCGCGATCATCGAAGAAGTCAACGCTCTGAACATCCCGCTGGTGGCCGTCGACGGTCCGAGCGGCGCCGACTTCACGACCGGCAGCGTCGAAGGGGCGTGTATTCGGGCCGACCTTACGGTGACCCTCGGTTGGCCGAAACTGGGTCTGCTGCTGAACCCGGCCCGCCAGTACTGCGGCGAGCTGGTGGCCGTCGAGATCGGCTTTCCACCGCCCCACGGAACACCTGGCGCTCGAGCGATCACGGGGCGCTGGGTCGCGTCGCTCCTGCGCGGACGGGCGCCAGACGCACACAAGGGAGACGCGGGCTACCTCACCGTGGTTGCGGGTCAGCAAGGGATGGCGGGAGCCGCCGTCCTGGCGGGCCGCGCCGCGTCCCGGGCCGGAGCCGGAATCGTCCGCATCGTGAGCGACCCTGCCAACCGCGAGATCATCCAGGAATCCGTGCCGGACGCGGTATACGTCGGCTGGGACTCCGACGAGGCCGTCCGGGAGAGCATCTCTTGGGCCGACGCGATCGTGTTCGGGCCCGGTCTCGGCCGCGGCGACGAGAGGCGGCGATTGTCGGAGTCGGTGTTGGAGGAACGCGGCGATCGCCCGCTACTGATCGACGCCGATGGGCTGAGCGCGTGGGCCGGAGAATTGGCCGGACTGGCGGAGTACCTCGTACCCTCCGACGTGATCACGCCGCACCCCGGCGAGCTGGCCAGGCTCCTGGGTGTCGAGTTATCCGCCGTCCAGGACGATCGGGTGGCTGTTGCGCGCTCGACGGCGGACGCTCTGGGCTGCTCGGTGTTGCTCAAGGGTGCGCCGTCGCTTCTGGCCTTCGCCCGCGAGCTGCGCGTTTCGACCACCGGTGGTGCGGCACTAGCCGCCGGCGGAACGGGCGACATCCTGTCGGGCGCCAGCGGCGCCTTCCTGGCCGCCGGCTACGCGACGCCCGATGCGCTCAGCGTAGCACTGTTCCTGACCGGCGGGGCGGCCGAATTGAGCGCGCACGCGATCGGTCACACCGCCTCCGACGTGCCGGACAGGATCCCGATTGTCCGGGCGGCCGTCGAGAATCTGGGTTCGCCCGCGGACCCGGTCGTTCTGTTCCGCTCCATCGCGCCGCGGGTGTGATGCTTCAGCGCCGGATCCGTACACGGCTCGCCGGCGGCGCGGTGCTCTTGCTCGCGATTCTGGCGCCGGTTCCGGCAGCGGCTCAACTGGGACGCTGGAGGCCGGAGGAAAGAACGCTGATCACCGACGTCAGCAACGTGTCCGCGCTGGCGCGCGGCAACACGGAGCTCTACATCGCCTCCCGCGGCGGCCTCGTCATCTACAACGACGCGCAGGGCTACTTCAGGCATCCCGTCACAGTCATGGACGGCTACCCTCCCGAGGGGGCGATGGCCATGGCGTACGACGACCGGAGCGGCATGCTGTGGATCGCCGGCGTGAAGGAGATGCATCGCTTCGATCCGTTTGTGGGGCGCTTCATCCAGTCGTTCCGCCTCCCGGCGCCGGTGAATGCGATCGTGCCGGGCGATTTCGCGGATTCCGATCTCTTCATTCGCACAAGCCGCGGGTGGTTCCGGTTCGCGACTTTCTCCGGCCGCACGAGTCCTGCTTCGGCGAGTGAGGTCCGGGCCGCGATCGAGCGCAACCCCGACCTGAGGCGAAGGGAGGAGTTGCTGCGCGACACGGGTTTTGGCGTCCTGTCGGGATTTCTCGGGCGCACGCCGGATGGTCGACGCTTTTCGGTGACGGATGTCATGCCGGCCTGGGAAGGCTCGCTGTTCTGGGTCGCCACAGCCGGCAACTTCGTCGTCGAGTACGACGCCGTCACGAGACGCTGGAGGCAGATCGCGTTCGGGTTCTTGGGGCAGGGCGTCGGCGCGACGGCCGTCACTCCCGAGGGGATCTGGTTCGGACCTCTGACGCGTGGGCGGGGCCGCTTCGGCGTCAGCGTCGGGGACCCGGAGCTTCAGCACTGGCAGCTCTGGGATGCGGTCGAGGCGCGGACGGCGCCGGCGGGAGGTGTGCGAGCCATGCTCGCGCGGGACGGAGTCGTGTGGGCCGGCGGCGAGACGGGGCTGTACGCGTTCCAGCAGGAGCTCGGGGAGTGGCGGCTGGTGGCGACGGGGAGCGGGGCGACGTCGACCGAGGTCTACTCGCTGGCGCCGGCGTCTGAAGGCGGCGTGTGGGTCGGTACGCGTCGGGGCGCCGTGCGCCTGAGCTCCGCGTCGGGGGTGGCCGGTGACCGCATTCTGGCTCGGCAGCGGATCCTCGCGGTCGCGGAGACATCCGGCTGGTTGTGGCTGGGAACGGGCCGCGGCCTGTACCGGGTAGAGTTGGCCAGTGGCCGCCTGGTGCAACCCAGGGAGGAGTCGTTGAGCCTGACCCAACCGATCGCCGCGATGGCCACACGCGGCGACACCCTGTTTGCCGGCGTCGGAACAGAAGTATGGATCTTCCCGCCGGGCCAGGATGGTCGGCGCTTCGATCTCATCGCCGTCGGCCCCAGTCCGATCACGGCGCTGGCGACGGGAGAGAACGAGGTGTGGGTTGGGAGCCAGGAAGGAATCCTGCGCTGGTCGTCGGCCGACAACGAGCTGAATCGTCTCAGCTTTTCCGCCGGCGATATTCCCTCGCAGCCGGGCCTCCGTGACGCCGTGCTGCACATTCTGCCAGTCGGGCCTCGGGAAGTGTGGGCGTCGCTGCCGGCCGGCGCGCTTCGAATCAGCGCGATCTTCTGAGCCAGGGCCTGAGGAACATGACGCCCCGGGAGTGGATCGGGATGCGGGAGGGCGCGGAGTTCGATCGGATCCGGGCCTTCGCCGAAGCGGTTGGAGCGACGGGCTCCGACATCCGGAGTGTGGTGCGGCCCGGCGATGATGCGGTGGCGTTCCGTCTGCCGGACGGTGTCAGCGTGGTGCTGGGCACGGACGTCGCGGTGGAGGACGTCCACTTCCGGCGCGCCTGGCTGCGCTGGGAGGCTGTGGGATACCGGTCCACGGCGGCCGCCCTCAGCGACCTGGCCGCGATGGCCGCGGACCCGATCGGCGTGCTCATCACGCTCGCGTTGCCCCCCGAGCTCGAAACTCCCGTGTACGAGTCGATCGGTCGCGGCGTGGGAGAGTGTCTGCGGGGGGCGGACGCCGCCCTGCTGGGTGGCGACCTGGCCCAATCGCCCGGGCCCGTGATGATCGACGTTGTGGCGGTGGGAAGCGCCGAGCGGCCCGTGTCGCGCGCTGGTGCCCGGCCCGGAGACGAGCTGTGGGTGACGGGCGCGCTCGGTGCGGCCGCCACGGCGGTTGCGGACTGGCAGGCAGCGCTGGAGCCGGATCCCCGGGCGCGGCGAGCCTTCGAGCGTCCGTCCGCGCGCACGCGGGAGGCGAGATGGCTGGCAGACGAGTTGGGGTTGACCGCCATGATCGACATTTCGGACGGTCTGGCCGGTGACGCGGCGCACATAGCCGCCGCGTCCGGCGTGGCTCTCGAGGTCGCAACGACCGCCATCCCGGTGGCGGAGCCTCTCGCGCACTACGCGAATCGCGACCTGGCTCTCAACCGGGCGCTCGGCGGCGGCGAGGACTACGAGTTGCTGTTCAGCGTGGCGGCGGGAACGGCTGACGGCCGGGCCCGCGAGTTCGAGAACCGATTCGGGATTCCGATCACCAGGATCGGGCGGGTGCTGGATGGGGAAGGGGTACGCTGGCTCGGAGAGGATGGGAGCTTGAAGCAGGTCGACGGGAGTGGATTCGACCACTTCGAGGCGCGACGCTGAAGATGCGGACCCTCCTGCTCGCGCTGCTGGGGATTCCATCCACTGTGTTCTTCACCCTCGCCGCGATTGCGGGCGGCCTGATCCGCGCCCGCCGCGGGTACTTCGACTGGGTGCACCGCAATTGGGGCCGGAGCATGCTCGGGCTGGCGGGCGTGCGGGTAGAGCTCGAAGGGATGAAGCGCCTGCCGCCCAACGAGGCGCTGATCCTCGCTGTGAACCACCAGTCGTGGTTCGATATCGTGGCCCTCTTCGGCACGCTGCCCGTGTCCCTGCGTTTCGTGGCCAAGAAGGAGATCAGCCGTATTCCTTTGTTCGCGCAGGCGATGGGAGCGGCAGGACACGTCTTCCTCGACCGACGGAACAGGGCCAAAGCCGTCGCGGCCATGCGCGGAGCCGGGGTTCGGATGAGGGACCAGGGGCTGTCGATGGTGCTCTTCCCGGAGGGAACGCGATCGCCGGATGGACGCCTGCTCCCCTTCAAGAAGGGGAGCTTCGTCCTCTCCATCGAGACGGGAGCGACACTCCTGCCCCTGGCGATGGACGGCGGTCGCCTGATCATGCCGAAAGGCCGGCTCCGCGTTCGATCCGGGCGCATGCGCATCCGTTGCGGCGAGCCGATGCCGCTCGCCGGCCTGACCAAGGACGACCGCGATGCGGTGCTCGAAGCGGTCGAGGGTCAGATCTCCGGAATGCTCTCCGAGATCCGAGTTGCGCCTTTGCCACCCCCAGGTTGAGCTAGTTCACTGTCCCGGCGTGAAGAAGAGGGGAATTCCGCCTTCGGTTGGGGCGATCACCATGTTGTTGTTCCCCTGGCCGATCTCACCCAGCATCTCGAGGTAGCGCCAGTACAGGTAGCGCTGGCCTGAGACGCCGGTGAGGCTGGCCGCAATAATGTCCTGTGCGTCCCGGATGCCTTCCGCTTCGGCCCGCTTCTGGTTCGCCTGCTCGACCACGACCTGAGTCTGGAAGCTCTCCGCCTGTACCTGCTGCTCCCGCGCCAGTTTTGCCTCGATCGCGATCCGGATCGCCTCCGGAGGCTCGATGTCGCGCACGAAGAACTCGGTCACCTGGATGCCACGTGGGCTCAACTTCTCATCCATGATTCCTCGAATCCGATCGCCCATCCCCATCCGCTGCTGGGAGAGGATGTCCGTCGCGTTCACCGCCGCTACGGCGTCGCGGGCCGCCGAGCGGTACGTGTTGTAGACGAAGGCGTGGATGTCGCTGGGCGCGCCCACGGTGAGATAGAGCTGCACCACGGAATCCGGGTTCAGCTTGTAGCGGAAGGCCGCGTCGATCCCGATCGTCAGCTGGTCCGACGTGAGCGCCTGCAGCCGCTCGCTCCTCCCCTCCGGCGGGTACTGAACCTCGCGAAGCGAATAGTTGGTCCACGATCTGAGGACAGCGTGATACAGGCCCTGGCGATACGGCGTTGATGAGACGGCCCCGGTGAGCGGGTTCTTCTTAACCCCGACCTCGAACTCGTCGATTCGATTGAAACCGACCATGGCGATGACGAGGACCAGGAACAGGCCAAGGCCGACGAAGATCGCTGCAGCGCGCTGTGCGTTGGGTTTCATGTCTCGAGTCTCCTGTTTCGTATTCTGTCACCCTTGTTGGATCTGGTTGCTTTCGGCAATTTGAACCCGAATACCTTCCGTGGCGAATCAGCCGACGACAGAAAGAGCCCCCTCGAGGGAATCGAGATGTCAGAGATAGTGGGAATCGCGGGCCGGGAGATCCTCGACTCGCGAGGCAATCCGACGATCGAAGCGGACGTGCACTTGGCCAGTGGAGGGGCCGGTAGCGCGGCGGTGCCGAGTGGGGCATCGACGGGTCAGCACGAAGCTGTGGAGCTTCGCGACGGCGATGGGTCGCGGTACGGAGGGAAGGGCGTGCTCAATGCCGTGTCCCACGTCAACGGGGAGATCCGCAACGCGCTCCTCGGCGCCGAGGCGCTGGAGCAGACCGTGGTCGACGAAGCCTTGATCGAGCTCGACGGCACGACCAACAAGGGCCGCCTTGGTGCAAACGCGATTCTGGCTGTCTCGATGGCCACGGCGCGAGCCGCTGCGGATGAGCTCGGCCTGCCTCTGTACCGCTACCTGGGTGATCCGCTGAGCGCCGTGCTCCCGGTGCCGATGCTCAACATCCTCAACGGCGGCGCACACGCCAACAACAGTGTTGATATCCAGGAGTTCATGGTGGTGCCGGTCGGTGCGGAGACATTCGCCGAGGGACTGAGGGCCGGCACCGAGGTGTTCCACGCGCTCAAGAAGATGCTGGCGGCGCGGGGCCTGACGACGGCGGTTGGTGACGAAGGCGGTGTTGCGCCCGACCTCGCGTCGAACGAGGAGGCGCTCGAGCTCGTACTGGCTGCAGTGCAGGAGGCAGGCTACGCGCCGGGTGAGGAAATGGCGATCGCATTGGATTGCGCGGCGACCGAGCTCTATGTGAAGGACGGCGGTATGTACAACCTGGCGGGCGAAGGGCGCGAGTGTACGGCCGCCGAGCTGGTTGACCTTTACGAGTCCTGGCTCGATCGCTTTCCCATCGTGTCGATCGAGGACGGCCTCGATGAGGACGACTGGGATGGTTGGGCGCTGCTGACCGAGCGGCTCGGTGAGCGCGTACAGCTGGTCGGGGACGACCTGTTCGTGACCAATACCGATCGCCTCGCCCGCGGAATCGAGGACGGAATCGGCAACGCGATCCTCATCAAGCTGAACCAGATCGGCACCGTGACCGAGACGCTCGAGACCATCGCGGTGGCCGGCCGGGCCGGCTATTCGTCCGTCATCTCCCACCGCTCCGGCGAGACGGAGGACACCTTCATAGCGGACCTGGCCGTGGCCACGCGTGCCGGTCAGATCAAGACGGGCTCCACGTGCCGCTCGGAACGGGTCGCCAAATACAACCGGCTGCTGCGAATCGAAGCGTTCCTCGGAGACCAGGCGTACTACCCGGGCGGCGATGTTTACGTCTGAGCGCCTCTCGCGTTTCGCGTTTCGAGCGCTGCTTGGCGGTGTCCTGCTGGCGGCCGCCTATTATTTCGTCATGGGCGGCGAGTTCAACGTCTTCGACCTCCGCGAGCTGCGCAGCGAGCACGCCGCTATGGATGCGAGGATCGACTCCCTCAAGGCCACCGCGGATTCACTCGATGCGTGGGCGGACAGCTTGAGCACCGACTCCGCCGTGATCGAGCGCGTAGCACGAGAGGAGCACGGGATGATCCGCGACGGAGAGCGGGTCTACTACTTCGTTCCGGACACCGCCGAGGCTGGGAACTCGCCTTGACGTTCTGAGTAGCAGTTACTAGGTTCGCGCCAACGTTGCGGGGTGGAGCAGTCTGGTAGCTCGTCGGGCTCATAACCCGAAGGTCGCAGGTTCGAATCCTGCCCCCGCTATCCACGACGCAGTCGATTCGCAATCGAGGCCGGGGCTCTGTCCCGGCCGCGTCGTTTCCGGGAGCCACGCCCGTCTGTCCGAGCCTTCAGAGACTGCGAGCGCTGTCCCGGCGCAAAGCCCGGCAGGGTAGCTCAGTCTGGTCAGAGCGGGGGACTCATAAGCCCTAGGTCGCGGGTTCGAATCCCGCCCCTGCCACTTCTCACAGCAGAACGATGCACGAAGGGCCGATTCCCAAAGGAGCCCCCCCTTTTTCGCCCAAAGTGAGGCCGTCCTTGCCCCTCCCGCTTCAGTCGAGCCGAGCTGTTACTTGATGGTGTTGGCGGCGGGAACTTGCCAACCTATCGGGCACCACCCCGCCTACAAACTTCAAACCTGAAACCAGTTCTCATGTAGACGACTTCAAATCAATAATGTGTAGCATTATACGTTGGTACAGATATGAACTGATCTGTAGCTGACTCCATTGATGCCGCCTACATGGTGGACGCTGGAAGCGACGGGTCTTGTCGCGGCCTACAGCCCCCAGTCCTCGCGCCTGTCCTGGAAGCCTTCCACCAGCCTCGGCACACCGATCGAGATCAACGGCCCGAGGATGAACCAGCCGACTCCGAGACCGGCCAGTACGCCGGCCGCAAGAAGTGGAAAGGATGCGCTGCGGCCGGCCCATCCGGCCGCGATGTACAAGCCGACCCAGAGTCCAGAGGCGACCGAGACGGACATCTGGCAGATCAAGGCTTCGCTGCGTGACGGGAAGATGACGCTCATTTTTCTGTCTCCGAGGCTGTGACCCACTACTGCGCGCTCGCTGAGCTGCCGCGGCTCGGCGTCCGGGTAAGCTGGGAGCAATAGACATGCCGACGCTTCAGGCCCGGATGTATGCGTCGATCTGGCCCATCCGCCCCGGCCCGGGCGGCATTCCCGCGGCTGGGACAGAACGGAAATCGTTCCCGGAAGTGGGAAAAAAGTGCCCAACTGGCGCCCCGGACGCCCATCGGACAGCTTGAGAGAATGAGCGCAGCCCTGATCCGCTTTGCGGGCGAGATGACCACGAAAGCGCGCCGCACTCGCGGTCGCTTCCAGCGCCGGCTCGCCCGGAATCTTCGGGATGGCTTCCAACGTCGCGGCTCAGCAGCGAAAGTTCTCGAGGACTGGAGCCGATTCTACATCGAGGACGCCGATGAGGCGGCGTTCGCCGTCCTGCCCCACGTGTTCGGGACAAGTTCGTTCTCCCGCATTGAGGCCGAGTGTCCGGCCTCCCTGTCCGACATTGTTCAGACAGGGACGGCTGTCTACGCCGACCGGGTGAAGGGTCGGACTTTTGCGGTGCGCGCACGACGAGCGGGCCGGCACGACTTCGGCTCCGCCGATGTCATGACCGAGCTGGGAGCGGCACTCAACGCCGATGCCACCGTCGATCTCGGCAATCCTGACGTACTGGTCGAGGTCGAGGTGCGCGGGCAGCGGGCGTTCTTTGTCGGTCCCCACGAGCTTGGGCCTGGGGGGTTGCCGCTCGGCGCGCAGGACCGCGCGATCGCTCTCATTTCGGGTGGCTTCGACTCGGCGGTGGCCGCGTGGATGATGATGAAGCGCGGCATCGAGCTCGACTACCTGTTCTGCAATCTGGCCGGAGGGGCGTACAAGCGACTCGTCCTCGAGGTCACGCAGGCACTATGCGAGGAGTGGGCGTTCGGAAGCCGGCCCGTCATCCATGTCATGGATTTCTCTCCGCTGGCCGACGAGCTTCGCCGGGCGGTGAAGCCGCAGTACGTCCAGGTCGTTCTAAAGCGCATGATGTACCGCGCGGCGTGCGCCGTGGCCGAGGAGACCGGAGCGCAGGCAATCGTGACCGGCGAGGCGGTGGGACAGGTGTCGTCGCAGACACTCGTCAATCTGCGCGCGATCGAGGAAGTCGCAACGCTTCCCGTCCTCCGTCCTCTGATCGGATTCGACAAGCTGGAGATCGTGGACCGCGCGCGTGACATCGGCACCTACGAATTGTCCGCGAGGGTGAGAGAACATTGTCAGCTCGTTCCGGACAAGCCGGTGACCGCCACGACCGCTGAAGCGGCCCACATGAACGAAGTCGATGTAGACCCGGCGGTCCTCGAGAGCGCGATCAAGGGGCGCGAGACCCTTCAGGTCCTCGCGCTCGATGCATTTGACATCGTCACCCCCAACCTGTTCATCGAAGACATCGGTCCGGGTATGGTGGTGATCGACGCGCGAACGGACGCCGAGTACCAGACCTGGCACTGGCCGGATGCTGTCCACCGCGACGCAGACGACCTCCACCTCGGCTTTCGCGATCTCGGTCGCGAGCACACCTACGTGCTCTACTGCGCGGAGGGCACGGGCACGGCACACCTGGCCGAGCAGATGCAGGCCGCGGGATACGAGGCGTACAGTTTCAAGCGGGGTTTGCGTGGGATCCGTCGGTTGGCCGCGCAGCGCGGGCTGCTGGAGCCCACCGTGGATCCGCGGAGGCCGGCGTCCTGAGCGCCGGGGCGCTTTGACAGTCGTAGTCCCAGCGCACAGCTTTGGCCACCATGTCTGAGCAGAGGACGAACGCCGAGGAGTTGCTCGCCCTTGTCGAGGCCAGCGGCGAGATCCCCCGACACGTCGCCGTGATAATGGACGGCAACGGGAGGTGGGCCGCCGAACGCGGACTTCCGCGTCGCGAGGGCCACAGGGCGGGAATGAACTCTGTGCGCGAGGTGGTGAAGGGATGCCTCGCGACGCGTATCGAGTACCTTACCGTGTACGCGTTTTCGACCGAGAACTGGAAGCGCCCGGCAGCCGAGATCTCCGCACTCATGAAGCTTCTCCGCGAGTATGTGTCGCGGGAGAAGGACGAGCTGAGAGAGAAGGGCGTCCGGGTCCGCGTGATTGGTGAGCTGGATCGGCTGTCGCGCTCGGCCCGAGGCGCCGTGGACGACATCGAGGGGACCACCCGAGATGGCCGTACGCTCAATCTGCAGCTGGCTATCAGCTACAGCTCGCGCCGTGAGCTTGTTCAGGCGGCGCGCGCGCTCGCCGAGCGTGTCCGAAGCGGGGAGCTTCTCCCCGAGCAGATAAGCGAGGAGGAGCTGGAGGGCGAGCTGCTCACCTCCGGCATCCCGGATCCGGATCTGCTTATCCGGACATCGGGCGAATTCAGGATCTCGAACTTCCTCCTCTGGCAGGTCGCGTACGCGGAGATCTACGTGACGCCGGTGCTGTGGCCCGACTTTAGTCGCGCGGAGCTCTACTCGGCGATCCTCGAGTTCCAGAAGCGCGACCGCCGGTTCGGAAAGGTGGCGACGTGAACAGACCGCCGGTGATCCCGACCTGCTAATGGCCGACCTGCACAAACGGCTCCTCGTCGCCGCGATCGGGATTCCCCTCTGTGTCGGGGTCGTCTACGCCGGCGGGTGGTTCTTCGCGCTCGGCCTCGGCCTCGTGTCGGCGATCGCGTTCTGGGAATTCGCGGCGATGTTCGCGAACAAGGAGCGGATCGTCTTCCTGAACGTGGGTGCTGGCGCGGCGGCCATGTATCCGCTGGTCGTGCTCTTCTACGGGTTCCCGGGCGGTGCGATCTACGGCGGACTGCTGGTGGTCGGGATCACGGTGTACTCGATCCGCCGACTTCCGCCCCCGGCCGGCCCGATTTCTGCGGCGTCGCTCACTCTATTCGGGATTCTGTACACCGGGGCTCTGTTGGCCTTTGCCGTCCTCCTTCGCGAGGACTTCAGCAGCGACCACGGGAGACTGGCCGAGACACTCTTCTTTTTCTATCCCATTCTCATTACGTGGGGCGTCGACACTGGAGCCTACTTCATTGGCCGTAGTTTCGGACGCCGCCGCATGGCGCCGCTCATCAGTCCCAACAAGACGGTCGCCGGTCTGGTCGGAGCGCTGATCGCGGGTCCGCTGTGCGGGCTCCTGGGATTGTGGATTCTGCCCATGAATGGCCTGATGTCGTCGGTTGGTCTCGTGCTGCTGTTCGGATTTCTGATCGCGTTGGCGGCGGTCCTCGGCGACCTGGTGGAATCGGCCATGAAGCGTGAGTGCGAGGTGAAGGACGCCTCTACGCTCCTTCCCGGCCATGGCGGTGTCCTGGACCGCCTCGACTCTCTCCTCTTCACGATCCCCATGGCGTACATCTTCTTCACGATCGCGACGTTCGTGTGACGACGGAACAGGTTGGAGTCGCGATCCTCGGCGCGACCGGATCCATCGGTCGCTCGACTCTCAACGTCATTCGACGGCACCCCGACCGCTTCCGGGTCGTCGCGCTTACGGCCAACAGCCGTGCTCGCGAGCTCGCCAGACTTGCAACGGAGTTTCAGCCGGAGTTCGTCGCTCTGGCCGACGGGAGCGTGTCGGCAGTGTCCGGCTGGGACGGGGAGTGGCGGCATGGAGCTGATGGGTTGGCCGCTGCCGCGGCTGCGGATGGGGCCGAGATCATCGTAAACGGCCTGGTCGGCGTGGCGGGCCTCGAACCGACCCTGACGGCGCTCGATGCGGGCAAGAGGGTGGCGCTCGCCAACAAGGAGTCACTCGTAGCGGGCGGCGAGCTGGTGCTGGACGCACTGCGAGCGGGCAGCGGCGAGCTGATCCCGGTCGACAGCGAGCACAGCGCCGTGTTCCAGTGCCTGCAGGGGCGACCCTCCGCGGAGATCGACCGCCTGGTGCTTACGGCTTCCGGCGGACCATTCAGGACCTGGCCCGCGGAGCGGTTCGCCGACATCCGGCCGGCCGACGCACTCGCCCATCCGACCTGGAGCATGGGCGACAAGATCACGATCGACTCCGCCACCCTGGCCAACAAGGCGCTGGAGGTAATCGAGGGCCACTACCTGTTCGGTCTCGATTACGGCCGCATCGACGTCGTCGTTCACCCGGCTTCGGTGGTACACTGTTTGCTGGAGTTCCGCGACGGCTCGACGCTCGCCCAGCTGGGTTTTCCGAGTATGGAAGTGCCGGTGTGCTATGCCCTCTTTCACCCGGGCCGCGGGGCTGACACATTTGAGCGCTTCGATCCTGTTGCGGCGAGTCCACTGGTGTTCGAGCCCGTGCGCGAGGCTGACTTTCCGATGTTCGGTCTGGGTGTGGCGGCGGGGCGTGGAGGCGGGGTGCTGCCGGCCACGTATAACGCGGCCAACGAAGTGGCGGTTCGGGCCTTCTTGGACGGCCAGCTCGACTTTCAAGGCATAGCCCATGCAGTAGAAGCCGCGCTCGGGTCGCCGCCTGATGGGCCGATCGAGGACCTCGCCGATGTTCGGCGGGTTGATGCGGAGGCGCGCCGTACAACGTCCGATTTCATCGCGCGTAGCCGCGGAGTCAGCGCGGGACACGCGGGGTGACAGGAACTTCTGCTACGTCGTTCGGGTCTGAAGCGCCGGCAACATCGACAGCGGCGGTGACGACAGTGCAAATGGAGAAGGGGGATTCGCGGACGTGCTAATCACCATCCTATCGACGCTCCTCGTCCTTGGAGTTCTCATTCTCGTCCACGAGCTTGGCCATTTCTGGGCTGCCAAAGCAGTAGACATCGAAGTGCCGCGCTTCTCGATTGGAATCGGACCCAAGATGGTCGGTTTCAAGCGCGGCGAGACCGAATACGTCATCTCCTGGTTGCCTCTCGGCGGATACGTCAAGATGGCCGGGATGGCGGACGAAGAAGTCCAGTCGAAGCTCGAAGGCGGGGGCAGCCTCGAGGGCCGGTCTCCATCGTCGCGCGATTTCGACTCCAAGCCTCTGTGGGCTCGGATGTTCGTGATCTCGGCGGGTGTCCTCATGAACATGGTGTTCGCCTACCTGGCGTTCGTCGTCATCATGCATGAGAGAGGTATTCAAACCCCGCTCATCGGCGAGGTGGACCCCGATTCGCCTGCGGAAGTCGCTGGACTGTTGCCCGGCGACCTCGTGGTGGCGATCGACGGGCGTGGTGTTCGTGAGTGGGCGGAGATGGCTCTCATCATCGAACAGAACCCGGGCCGGACGATTCCGCTCACCGTGAAGCGGGACGAGTCACTGCTGGCGATGCGCGCGACACCGGCGACACACCGCGAATACCTCGACCTGGCTGCCGACACCGTGGAACTCGGTCGCCTGGGGATCCGCTCCGATCTGGAGCGTGGATACCGGCCGCTCACATGGAGAAACGCGGCGCTCGAGGGCGCCCACCATACCGCGTACTGGGTCGGCGAGATCTACCGCTTCCTGTGGAATCTGATGACGGGAAAGACGTCGGTGAAAGAGCTGGGCGGCCCCATCCTGATCGGACAGCTGTCGGGCCAGTCCGCACGTCTCGGCATTTGGCCGCTGCTCGGTTTCATGGCCATCATCAGCGTCAACCTGGCCATCCTCAACATGCTGCCGATCCCCGTACTCGACGGCGGGCACATGTTTCTGCTCGTCCTCGAGGGGCTGCGGGGCAGGGCGCTGACGGTGGATCAGCGCATCCGGTTCAGCCAGGTCGGACTGGTTGTGCTCATCGGGATCATGATCCTCGCTTTCGCGAACGATATACTGCGGCTTCTGCGGGGGGTCGGGATCGGCTGACTCCGCGGCGCGGCATGCGTGCCGCACCGGCGTGCTACAGGGACAGTTCCAGCTGCGGTATCTCGCGGGCGCGGGTCTCCCGGACCAGTTCGGCCACGTCGTAAACCTCCGAGACAGTATCGGCCGGCGCGACGTCGACCCTGCCACCGTAGCTCCGAGCCGCCAGGTGTCGGGCAACCGTCTCCCTCGCCAGGCCGGGGTCGTTGCACTCCTGGCTGAGGTGCGCCAAGAGGACCGCGGCCAACTCGGTGTGGGCCAGCTCGACGGCCAGCTCGGCCGCGAGCCGGTTCGAGAGGTGTCCCCGGCTGCCACCGATGCGCTGCTTGACCGACCACGGGTAAGGACCCTCGCGTAGCATCAGCTCGTCGTGGTTTGCCTCCAGGATCAGGAGGTGACAGCCGCTGAGGGCGTGCCTCACGGCGGTCGTTGCACGCCCCAGGTCGGTGGCGACGCCCACCTTGTGCCCCGTTTCCACGTCTCGGACTGTCACTGCGATTGGGTCGGCTGCGTCGTGGCACGTGAGGAAAGGAAGCACTTCCAGAGATCCCAGCCGGAGCGAACGGTGACCACGATAGGCGCGCACGTCCTCGGCTCCCGTGAGGAGCGCCGCGCACCGTCCACGGGTGGTCTCGGTCATGTAGATCGGCCAGCCCCAGCGCCGCCCCGCCACACCCATGCCCGATGTATGATCCCGGTGCTCGTGGGTGATAACGACAGCGTCAATACTCTCAGGGTCGATCTCGAGCCGCTCCAGGCGACGCGCCAGACGGGCGGCGCTGATCCCCGCGTCGACGAGAATCCGCGTGTCGCCACTGTCGATGAGTACCGAGTTGCCACGACTGCCACTGGCGATCGTCGCGACCTTCACGCCATGCTGCCTCTCCCCGTTTCCCACACCGCGGACAACCAGCGCTCCACCCCCGCGTCGAAGCGCTGGCCGCGCCGTTCCATGACCGTCCGGGCCGTATTGATGAAGGCGGCCGATCGGTACTCGGTCAGCGAATCACTGCTTCCCCAGGAAAATGGCGGCACCCACTTGGGAGGCATGGAGCCCCCGAACAGGTTCGACCCCGCTCCGATCACGGTTCCGGTATTGATCAGGGTGCCGATTCCCGTCTTGACGTGGTCTCCCACCAGGCAGCCCAGCTTGGTGAGACCGGTGTCGACTTCTCCGTCCGGGAGTATCAGTCGAACAGTCCCGTAGTTGTTCTTCAAGTCGCTGTTGGTGGTCATGGCGCCGAGGTTTACCCAGCTGCCGATGTAGGCGTGGCCGATGAAACCATCGTGGGCCTTGTTCGTGTAACCGAGCACCACGGACTCTTCGACTTCGCCTCGCAGATAGCTGAACGGGCCAGCGCTCACCCCGCCCAGAACACCGCCCAAGAGGCGGCAGTCGGGACCACACACGAACGGGCCGGCGATGCGCGAGCCGGTACGGACTTCGGTGCGGTCGCCGATGAGAATCGGTCCCTCGCTGGTGTCGAACAGGACGCCGGGCTCGATGCGCACATCCTGTCCGACGACGAGCCGGCCGCTCCCGCGGAGCTCGACGTCGCCGGGCGGTGTCGATTCGTTGGGCCGCATGGTCTCGATGTCCACAGTCGTCTGCTGCGGACTTCCGATGACGAGATCCCAGACCGCGCCCAGCACCTGACCCGAGACCGCGTGCGTCTCCCAGCCCGGAAGCGGCTGCGGCGCTTCGAACCACTCGCGCGGGGGGGTCGGCTCGCCGG
>JBFILW010000005.1:0-36604 GCA_041612005.1 Gemmatimonadota bacterium | reverse complement strand
GCCTGGACGCCGAGGCCGCTGCAGAGATGGTGGCTGCCATCGACTTGGCGGGTGCGGCGGGGGATACGCTCGGCGGTGTGTTCGAGGTCGTTGCCACCGGACTGCCCGTCGGGCTCGGCAGCCACGTCAGCTGGTCACGCCGCCTCGACAGCCGGCTGGCCGGGGCCGTGATGGGCATCCAGGCCATGAAGGGGGTCGAGATCGGGCTCGGCTTCGGAGCCGCCGCCGTATCGGGCTCGGAGGTGCACGACGAGATCGAGCGCGACCCCGAGAGGCGCCGCTCCGGCGGCTTCCGTCGGCGGCGAAACAACGCCGGCGGTCTGGAAGGTGGGACAACGACCGGCGAGCCACTCGTCGTGAGGGCGGCCATGAAACCGCTCAGTACATTGATGCGGCCGCTGGACAGTGTGGATATGCGGACCGGAGAGGCCGCGCCGGCCGTGCGCGAGCGCAGCGACGTCTGCGCAGTGCCCGCCGCCGCCGTGGTCGGAGAAGCGATGGTGGCGGCCGTGCTGGCCGACGCGATGCTCGAGAAGTTCGGAGGCGACTCGCTCGGAGAGATGCGGAGCGCGTATGAGAGCTACCTGGATCGACTGAGCGTCCGCGAGTTTCGCGCTTGATTCCGTCTCGCATCGTCTTGGTCGGCTTCATGGCTTCCGGAAAGTCCAGTGTCGGCCGTCTGCTAGCCGCCCGGCTCGGCGTTTCCTTCATCGACCTCGACGCCGAGGTCGAGAAGCTGGCTGGCTGCTCGATTCCCGAGTTGTTCCGAGAGCGTGGCGAGGCCGCGTTCCGTGACTTGGAACACCGCGTGACGGTCCATGCGGGGGAAATGGTGCCCGCCGTCGTCGCGACGGGCGGGGGCTGGATGTCGCGGCCGGAGCTGCGGGACCTGTGGCCCGATGCCGTGTACGTATGGCTCGCAGTACAGCCGGATAGCGTGCTTCGGCGAGTCGGAGAGCGATACGATCGGCGCCCGATGCTTGATCCTGAGGCGCCGGGACGCTCCATTCGGGAGCTTCTGGCAGCCCGGGAGCCGGACTATGCGACGGCGGAGATCGTCGTGCACACCGACGAGCTGTCGGTTGCTGAAGTCGCCGAGCGGATCGCGGACATGCTGAGGGTGCAGCACACAGGGAGCTGGTGAGAGAACCGAGCGAATAGATGGCGAAGAAGACTGGCAAACACCTGATGATCGTCGAATCGCCGGCCAAGGCGCGCACCTTGAGCCGGTATCTGGGCGACGAGTACGTAATCGAGGCGTCGGTCGGGCACGTTCGCGACCTGCCGAAGAGCGGCCTGGCGGTCGACGTGGAGAACGGGTTCGAGCCGGAGTACGTCACGATCCGCGGCAAGGGACCTATCATCAAGAAGCTTAAGGCGGCCGCCAAGACGACCGATGACGTGCTCCTGGCGACCGACCCGGATCGGGAGGGCGAGGCGATCGCCTACCACATTGCGGAGCAGCTCGGGTACGACAAGGACCGCGACCGCTTCCGGCGCGTGACGTTTAACGAGCTAACCAAAGATGCGATCCTGGCTGCCGTGGCGGAGCCCGGCGAGCTGAACATGGGTCTCGTCGAGGCGCAGCAGGCCCGCCGCATTCTCGATCGCCTGGTCGGTTACGGCCTCTCGCCGCTCCTGTGGCGGAAGATATCGCCGGTCGACCCGATCAGCCGCCGCCCGCTGTCCGCCGGCCGCGTGCAGTCCGTCGCCGTGCGGCTCCTGGTTGAGCGCGAGCGGCAGCGGCGAGCATTCCACAGCGCCAGCTACTGGGACCTGAAGGCACGTCTCAACCAGAAGGGTGACGAGTTCCACGCCGATCTCCACCTGCTCGGCGACCGGAGACTCGCGACCGGCGCCGATTTCGACTCCACGACCGGCGCGCTACTGCCGGAGCGGGACGTAATCCAGCTCGATGAGGCCGCCGCGGTGGCGCTCGCGGAGCGCCTTGAAAAAGAGACCTTCCGGGTCGAGTCGGTCGAGGAGCAACGGTCAACGCGGACCCCCTACGCACCGTTCACGACCTCGAGCCTGCAGCAGGAGGCCAACCGCAAGCTCAACATGCCCGCTCAAAAGACGATGCGGGTGGCGCAGCGGCTCTACGAGGCGGGGCACATCACCTACATGCGAACCGACTCGCTGCATCTCTCCGAGCAGGCGATCGAAGCGGCACGTCGACGCGTGAAGGAACTGTACGGCGGCAAGTACCTGAGCCAGAAGCCTCGTCGCTACAAGACGAAGACGAAGGGCGCCCAGGAGGCGCACGAAGCCATCCGGCCGGCGGGCGCCGAGCTGCAGACCGCCGAGGAGCTGGGGCTGAGCGGAGACCAGCGTCGCCTCTACGACCTCATCTGGAAGCGCATGATGGCGACCCAGATGGCGAAGGCTCGTCTCCGGCAGCTGACCGTGATGATCCGGGCCGACGACGCGGTGTTCAGGGCGACGGGCAAGCTGCTCGAGTTCGCCGGCTTCTTTCGTGCCTATGTCGAGGGCTCGGACGATCCGGAGGCGGCGCTGGAAGACCGCGAGAGCCTCCTTCCCGCCCTGGCCGAAGGAGACGCGCCGGACTGCCGGGAGCTGGCCGCGGTCGGCCATCAGACCAAGCCGCCGGCCCGCTACACCGAGGCCAGCCTGGTCAAGGCTCTGGAGGCCGAGGGCATCGGCCGCCCCAGTACATACGCCACGATCATCCAAACCGTGCAGGATCGGGGATACGCGTACCACGAGGGCAAGGCGCTCATCCCCACTTTCACGGCGTTCGCCGTGGTCCATCTGCTCGAGGACCACTTTCCCGACCTGGTCGACCTCGGCTTCACGGCCGGGATGGAGAACGAGCTCGACGAGATCGCTGCGGGCAGCGTCGAGTGGCGCAACTACCTGGCGCAGTTTTACCTGGGCAAGGACGGCTTTGCGTCCCGGCTCAAGGAGCGCGAGAGCGTCATCGATCCCCGCGAGGCGTCAACGATCGAGATGACCGGCATGGACCCGACCGTCCGGATCGGACGCTACGGTCCGTTCCTGGAGCTCAAGAAGGACGGCGATTCGATCACCGCGTCGATACCGGATGGTATCGCGCCGGCCGACCTCAGCAACGAGGAGGCGATCGAGCTCCTGGAGAAGAAGGCGGCAGGGCCGGACGAGCTCGGCACCGATCCGAAAACGGGTCTGCCGGTCCTGCTCATGAGCGGTCGATTCGGGCCCTACGTGCAGCTTGGCGTCCAGACCGACGATGGTGAGAAGCCCCGTCGCGCGTCGCTGCCGCGAGGCACGGAGCCCGAGGACGTGACACTGGACGTAGCGCTCGACCTCCTGTCGCTCCCGCGTGAGCTCGGCGCCCACCCCGAGTCAGGCGAGCCCGTTCTGGCCGGTATCGGTCGGTACGGACCGTACGTGGTTCACGAAGGGGATTACCGATCGCTGAAACCCGGCGACGATGTGCTCAAGGTCAGCCTGGAGCGGGCTCTGGAGCTGCTGGCGGAGCCAAAGGGCGGGCGAAAGGGCGCCCGCTCCAAGCCGCTGCGCGAGCTCGGTAAGCATCCGAAGGACGAAAAACCGATCGTGGTGATGAATGGCCGCTACGGGCCGTACGTAAAGCACGGCCGCACCAACGCGTCTCTTCCGAAGGGTGTCGAAGTGGAGGCCGTTACGCTCGACGAAGCACTGGCGCTTCTGAAGAAGAAAAAGAGCAGGAAGCGCAAATGACCCGACTGGCGGTCGTCGGCGGTGGACTGGCCGGCAGCGAAGCCGCCTGGCAGCTGGCACGACTCGGCTACGAGGTCGATCTGTACGAGATGCGTCCGCTCGTCGAGACGCCCGCTCACACGAGCGACCGGCTGGCGGAGATCGTTTGCACGAACTCCTTCAAGTCCGAAGCACTCGACACTCCGCACGGCCTGCTCAAGGCAGAGATGCGCCTCCTCGGTTCAATGCTTCTCGATGTGGCGGACGGGTGCCGCGTACCTGCCGGCAATGCGCTGGCCGTCGACCGAGACATCTTCTCGGAGGAGATGACCCGGCGCCTCGAAGCGCACCCCGCGATTCGGGTCCGGCGCGAGGAAGTCAGCCAACTCCCGGAGGGCCCGGCCATCATCGCCACGGGTCCGCTCACTTCGGACGCGCTCTCAGCGGCGATCCGTGAGCAGCTTGGCGCGGACGGTCTGGCCTTCTTCGACGCGATCGCGCCGATTTTCTCGGACGAGTCGATCAACCGCGACGTCGTCTTCTTGGCGTCCAGATACGGCAAAGGTGACGCGGCATACCTCAACTGTCCACTCGACTCGGAACAGTACGAGGCCTTCATCGACGCGATTCTCGAGGCCGACGTCCACGAGTCGCACGACTGGGAGGCCGTGCCGTATTTCGAAGGTTGTTTGCCGATCGAGGTGATGGTCCGCCGCGGACGAGAGACGCCGCGTTTCGGGCCGATGCGACCGGTTGGCCTGTCCGATCCCCGCACGGGCCGTGACCGACACGCGATCGTTCAGCTGCGCCGCGAGGACCGCGCCGGTCGCATGTGGAACATGGTCGGATTCCAGACCCGGCTTCGGATCGGCGAGCAGCAGCGTGTGTTCCGCATGATCCCGGGTCTAGAGAACGCCGAGTTTCTGCGGTACGGGTCGATCCACCGCAATTCGTACCTCAACTTCCCGGCGCGGCTCAGCTTCCATGGAGGGCTTCCCGAGCGGCCGGAGCTCATCTTCGCGGGACAGCTCACGGGCGTGGAGGGGTACACCGAGTCCACGGCCAGCGGCCTGCTCGCCGCCCTCAACCTGGACCGTATCATCCGCGGGCAGGAGCCGGCTACGCCGCCCACCGAGACGATGTTGGGAGGCGTCTACCGCTACCTGCGTGAAGCGGATCCACGCCACTTCCAACCCATGAACGCCAACTTCGGCCTCGTCGACGCACTGCCGAAGCGGGTGCGTGGACGCAGGGCGAAGCGTGAAGCGATGTCGAGGCGAGCGCTGGACACGATGCGGACGTGGCGCGACCGCACGTTCGACCCCGGGGGCGCGGAGGAAGGGGCGGCAACCGCGGTGGGAGCCGCCGGCCGGTGACGGATTCAGCACGTCCGCATGGACAGGCTGGGATCGATGCGTTCCTGGCGTACGCAGAGCAGGAGCGCCGCCTGTCGCCGCACACAGTCGCGGCCTATCGCCGCGACCTCGAGGATCTCCGCGCCTTTCTTTGCGAGTACATGGACGTTGCCGGCTGGCGATGGGCCGACATCGACCGCCTCACCGTTCGCTCGTTCATGGGCGAGCTGGAAGGCCGCGGCCTCAAACGAACCACGATCGCCCGCAAGCTGTCCGCCGCGCGGGCGTACTTCGGTTTTTTGCACCGAACGGGGGAGGTATCGGCCAACCCTGCCCGTCTGGTTCGCGTCCCGCGCCGTGAGCGCGCGCTGCCCGGGTATATCACCGAGACGACCGCCGACCGCATGTTCGAGCTGCTGGAGCGCCACGTCGATGCCGAGGACAGCTTTGTGGCGGCCCGCAACCTGGCGATCGTGGAGATGCTCTACTCGTGCGGGCTGCGATTGGCGGAGCTCCAGCAGCTTGATCTGTTGGACGTGAACCTGAGGCAGCGGCAGGTGCGGGTGCTCGGCAAGGGCCGGAAGGAGCGAATCGTTCCGATCGGGAGCCAGGCTCTCTTGGCGCTGGTTCGCTACACGACTCGCCGCCAAGCGGCGCGGCGCGTGGCCATGAACAAGGCCGAGGCCTCAGCGGGCGCCGGACCCGGGCCTATGTCTGACGAACCGATGCGTGCGCCCCTGTGGCTCTCGGTCCGCGGCTCCCGGTTGTCAGGGCGCCAGATCCGACGCGTTGTCAGCAAAGTGCTCGACACGGTGGCTGCCGGCGAGGGACTATCCACGCACGCGCTTCGCCACTCCTTCGCGACCCACCTTCTGAACGCCGGCGCGGACCTGATGGCAGTGAAAGAACTGCTCGGACACGCGAGCCTGTCGACGACCCGCATCTACACGCACACGTCTAAGGAGCGGCTCCGACGCGTGTACGCCGGCGCGCATCCGCGCTCCACATGATCGGCGCGCGTGACCCGAACACAACCAAAGCATTCGAGCGAGGACTACCCGTGAGAGAGACCCACGCTACCACAATACTCTGCGTTCGCCGAGAGGGTCGCGTCGCGATTGGCGGCGACGGCCAGGTGACGATGAACGACACCGTCATCAAGGCGCGAGCCCGCAAAGTGCGTCAACTGAGGGATGGGAAGATCCTGGCTGGGTTCGCAGGCGGTGTGGCGGACGCTCTGACGCTGTTCGAACGCTTCGAGGAACAACTCGAAAAGCACCCCGCCAACCTCACGCGGGCCGCCGTGGAGCTGGCCAAGGAATGGCGGAGCGACCGCTACCTGCGGCGCCTCGAAGCGCTGCTCGCCGTCGCGGACAAGGAGCACAGCTTTCTCGTCTCCGGGACGGGCGAAGTGATTGAGCCCGATGACGGGATCCTGGCCGTCGGTTCCGGGGGATCCTTCGCTCTCGCCGCCGCGCGGGCTCTCTTGACGCACTCGCCGCTCCAAGCCCCTGACCTGGTACGCGCCGCGCTGGAGATCGCCGCCGACATATGCGTGTATACGAACAAGCAGATCGAAGTGCTGGAGCTGGAGTGATGCTGGACTCAGAGGAGTAAGGATGGAGACGGCTCGCGAGCACCACCTGGACCTCACCCCACCGCAGATCGTCGCGGAGCTGGATCAGTACATCATCGCGCAGGATGACGCGAAACGCGCCGTTGCCATAGCGCTCCGCAACCGCTGGCGCCGGCAAAAAGTGGATGAGGACCTGCGCGACGAGATCGTCCCCAACAACATCATCATGATCGGTCCGACCGGTGTCGGGAAGACCGAAATCGCGCGCCGCCTGTCCAGATTGGCTGGAGCTCCGTTCGTGAAGGTGGAGGCATCGAAATTCACCGAGGTGGGATACGTCGGCCGGGACGTGGAGTCGATCGCCCGCGATCTCGTCGATGTGGCCGTCAACATGGTTCGGGCCGATCGCGAGGAAGAGTGTCGGGAAACCGCGGCCGGCCGCGTCGAGGACCGTCTCCTGGATTTGCTGCTTCCCCCGATGGCGGATGATGGGAAGCCTGCAGCAAGCCGCCAGGAGTCGGGCAGGAAGTTCGTGGTCGCCGCCAGCGGCGAGGCACATGCCGAAGACGCTCAGAGCGAAGATCCGTCGGAGGCGCGCCGAATGCGGACGCGGGAAAAGCTCCGCGGCCTCCTGCAGTCGGGAGAGCTCGAAGAGCGCGAGGTCGAAGTGGAGGTGACTGAGAGCAGCGTGCCGATGCTCGACGCCAACCTCATGGGGATGGAGGGAATGGACTGGAACGTGGGCGAAATGTTCCAGGAGATACTACCCAAGCGCACAAAGCGGCGTCAGGTCACCGTCGCAGAGGCGCGGCGCATCTTGATCTCGGAAGAGCTCGACCGCATGATCGACATGGACGAAGTCATCGACGAGGCCCTGTACCGGGCCGAGCACCTCGGCATCGTCTTCCTCGACGAGATCGACAAGATTGCCGGTCAGCGCGGTGGCAGCGGACCCGAGGTGTCCCGCGAAGGCGTCCAGCGAGACCTGCTTCCGATCGTCGAAGGTTCGGCGGTGCAGACGCGGTATGGTCTCGTGAGCACCGAGCACATGCTGTTCATCGCAGCGGGTGCGTTTCACGTGGCCAAGCCGTCCGACCTCATCCCGGAGCTCCAGGGGAGGTTCCCGATCCGGGTCGAGCTCAAGAGCCTCGGCGAGGAGGACTTCGTCCGCATCCTGCAGGAGCCTCGGAACGCGCTCCTCAGCCAGTATTCCGCGCTTGTGGCAACCGAGGGCAACGAGTTGGTTTTCGAGCAGGAGGCGATTGCGGAGTTGGCGCGCATCGCGGCCGATGTGAATCAGCGGGCCGAGAACATCGGAGCCCGCCGGCTGCACACGGTGCTGACCACACTGCTCGACGACGTGATGTTCGGGCTGCCGGACCCCGACATGGACAAGCGGATCGTGATCGATGCAGAGCGGGTGCGCGATCGGCTCTCGAAGATCGCCGCGGACGAGGATCTGCGCAGGTACATCCTGTAGTCGTTTCGTCTCGCCGACAGTCATCAGACAAGGAGACAGGATGCCGGTACTTGAGAGGGACAAGCACTTCCTCTCCATCGCCGATTGGCCGACCGAGCGTTTGATCGGCACTCTCGAGTTGGCCGTGCGTTTGAAACGGGAGCGTGGAGGCGGTGAGAAGCCGCTGGCAGGCAGGAGCCTGGCCATGGTCTTCGCCAAGAGCTCGACGCGGACGCGTGTGTCGTTCGAGGTCGGCATGTACGAGTTGGGCGGCGAAGCTCTCTTCCTGTCATCTCGGGACATCCAGATCGGCCGCGGTGAGCCGATCGCCGATACGGCACGCGTTCTCTCGCGTTACGTGCACGGAATCATGATTCGCACCTTCGCGCAGGAAGACGTGGAGGAACTGGCCACGTACTCGACCATCCCCGTGATCAACGGCCTCACCGATCTGTTGCACCCGTGCCAGGTGATGGCGGATCTGATGACCGCCATGGAGGAGTTCGGCCCGGACCTATCTCGGCT
This sequence comes from Gemmatimonadota bacterium, assembly GCA_041612005.1. Lineage (GTDB taxonomy): Bacteria > Gemmatimonadota > Gemmatimonadetes > Palauibacterales > Palauibacteraceae > JBFILW01. Next base: position 28,008 of record JBFILW010000005.1, on the reverse strand, counting down.
CCGAGTGGCCTGGGTCGGCGATGGGAACAACATGGCCAACTCATGGTTGAACGCGGCCGAGCGCTTTGGCTTCTCGTTGCGGCTCGCCTGTCCGCCGAATTACGGTCCGGACCCCGCCATCCTGAAGCGCGCCGAGGCGGCGACCTCGGTAGAGCTGGTGGAGACCCCGGCGGCGGCGTCCGAACGGGCTCATGTCGTGACGACGGACGTGTGGGCATCGATGGGGCAGGAGGAGGAAGCGGCAAAAAGGGCGATCGCGTTCGAGGGTTTTCTGGTCGACGGGGAGGTCATGGCCGCGGCGGACTCCAAGGCGATTTTCATGCACTGCCTGCCCGCCCACCGCGGAGAGGAAGTCACCGGCGAGGTCATCGATGGGGCCGCCTCTCGTGTCTGGGACGAAGCGGAGAACCGGCTTCACGCGCAGAAGGCGATCATGGTCGAGCTCATGAGCTGAGCGACCCGAACAGAGAGTTTTCATGTCAGATCTCAAGAAGACACCGCTATACGACGAGCACGTCGCTCTCGGCGCCAAGCTCGTGCCGTTCGCCGGTTTCGAGATGCCCGTTCAGTACCCGACCGGGATTCGCTCCGAGCACCTGGCGGTGCGTGAGGCCGCCGGCCTCTTCGACGTGTCGCACATGGGGGAGTTCCGGGTCAGCGGCCCCGACGCGGCGCACGTTGTGTCCCGCCTGACCACCAACGACATCGACGCACTCGTAGATGGTCAGGCGCAGTACACCGTTATGTGCCGGGACGACGGCGGGGTCGTGGACGACCTGCTTGTCTACAAAATGGATGACGACGACTTCCGTCTCGTCGTGAACGGCGCCAACATCGAAAAAGACTGGAAGCACGTGGGGATGATTGCCGCCGGTTCCGACGTGGCCCTGCATGACGAGAGCGACGAGATCGCTCTGCTCGCGCTTCAGGGTCCGGCCGCTGCGGCCATCCTGCAGCCGCTCTCGTCGATCGACCTCGACCCGATCGGGTTCTACTACTTCGCGGAGGGCGAAGTGGCCTCCATCCCCGGGATCATCAGTCGGACCGGCTACACGGGAGAGGACGGCTTCGAGCTCTACGTCCCCGCCGAGCGCGCCTCGGAGCTGTGGAAGGCTCTGCTGGCGGCGGGTGAGACGTCGGGCCTGATTCCAACGGGGCTCGGCGCCCGTGACACGCTACGGCTCGAGATGGGCTACGCCCTGTACGGGAACGATATCGACGACGGTACCTCGCCGCTCGAGGCTGGCCTCGGCTGGCTCGTGAAGGTCGATAAGGGTGATTTCGTGGGCCGGGAGGTGCTTCAACGACAGAAAAGCAACCTGACTCGACGCCTTCGTGGATTCCGGCTTACGGATCGCGGCTTTCCGCGGCCGGGACATGAGGTGATGTATAGTGGACGTGCAGCCGGAACCGTGCGTAGCGGCACCGTGAGTCCATCTCTGGGCTACGGTATCGGCACCGTGTATCTGCCTCCCGAGGCGCGCCCCGGCGATGAACTAGCCGTCGTCATCCGAGGCAAGGAAGTCCCGGGGGAGGTGGCGAAGATGCCTTTCTACACGGACGGCTCCCTACGCCGCTGACCGTGCCGAACATCATCCGGGTCGGCGTGTTGACGGTGTCCGACGGCGTCGCGGCCGGCACGCGGGAGGATCGCTCCGGTCCATTGATCGTTGACTGGGCCCGGGCGAATGGCATGGATGTAACCGAGCGGGACGTCGTCCCGGACGAGATGGATCTGATCGCGGCTCGGCTGGCCGAGTGGGCCGACCGAGCGTGCTGTGATCTCCTCATCACGACCGGAGGGACCGGTTTGGCGGCCCGTGACGTGACGCCGGAGGCGACGGCCGCGGTCCTGGAGCGCGAGGCTCCCGGGATCGCGGAGCGCATTCGGGCGCTCGGCGCCGCGGCCACCCCGTATGCGGCGCTGGGGCGGGGTAAGGCCGGAATCCGACGCGGTACTTTGATCGTCAACCTGCCGGGAAGTCCGGGCGGAGTCGGTGACGGACTGGACAGCCTCTCCGAGATCGCCCAACATGCGGTCGACCTTCTGGCTGGCAGGACCGACCATCCGGGAGCGGTCCACGACTCCTGAACGCCGCAGCCGCCTGACTGAAAGACGAACTTGATGCCTCTGGTCTTCATCGACTCCTACGCACACGAGGTCGCGGTCCCGCTGAGGGAAGCCGCCGCTTCGGACGGGTACGAAGTGGAGTTGATCGAGACCGCCTCGGAGTTGGAGAGCCGACTTGCGCGCCTGGAGCCCAATTCGGCTTATGCGCTCGTCCTCTCCGGAGGCCTCGAGAGGGCCGAAGTGCGCAGGCTACTCGGCCTCTTGAATGGCTTTGTGACTCGGCCGCCGTTGATCGCGTTCGCCGACGGATCGGACGAAGAGCTTGACGACCTGTGTGAAGCGCTGACGCTCGACGCCTGCCTTCGCACACCTCCCGACACGGATGAGTTTCTGCTCGTCCTCGGGCAGCAGCTCGAGCGGCTCCGGCTCCAGATGGAGACCGGCATCATCGGCACGTCTCCGGTCATCCGCGAGGTGTTGGAACGAGTCAGCCTCATCGCACCCGTGAATTCCACGGTAATGATCACGGGCGAGAGCGGCACCGGAAAAGAGCTGGTCGCACGGGCCATCCACAAGCTCTCGCCCCGTCGCGCAAGGCCCTTCATTGCCGTGAATTGCGCCGCTCTGCCCGAATCGCTCCTGGAGTCGGAGCTCTTCGGCCACGAGAAGGGTTCTTTCACTGGGGCCACTTCACGCCGAAAGGGTATGTTCGAGCTAGCCGATGGCGGGACGCTGTTTCTGGACGAGATCGGCGAAATGGCCCTCGCCACTCAGACGCGCCTGCTGCGTGTGCTCGAAACGCGCCGCTTCATGCGGGTCGGCGGCGACACGGAGATTCAGGTCGATGTCCGCGTGATCGCGGCCACCAATACGGATCTCCAGGCAGCCGTACAGTCGGGTACTTTCCGCCGCGATCTGTTTTACCGGCTCAACGTGCTGAGTGTCGACATCCCGCCGCTGCGACAGCGCCGCCATGACATTCCGGCGCTGGTGCGCGCATTCATCCACGAGTTCTCGGAATCGCACGACAGCGAGTTCAAAGGGCTCGCGCCGGAAGCAATGAAGGCGTTGCTCGCCTACACTTGGCCGGGCAACGTTCGCGAGCTGCGGAACCTCATCGTGTCGATGGTCGTGCTGGCGCCGGGATCGGTGATTAGGGAAGAGGACATTCCACCCGAGATCCGCAGCGGTGGCGGCAGCGCCATGCTCCCGGTCCCACGCGACCTGGCGATGGTGGCGTCCACGTCATCGATCGGCGCCGACGCAGCGCCTCAGCTCGAGTTCATTTTCCGGACCCTGGTCGAGCTCAAGCTGGACGTTGAAGATCTGCGACAGGAGTTCATCCGCTACCGCAGAAGCCACCCGGAGCTGTTGGAAGGCGGAGACGTTTGGGCGCCGCCCGGCGAGGAAATCGCGGTGCCTCTGGATGCGTCCGCGTCGGAAGTCGGGGAAATGCAGAACGGCGAGGACGAAACGATCGCATTCCGGCCGGGAATGACCATGGCCGAGTTGGAGCGGGAGGCGATCGTAGCCACCCTGAAGCAGGTGAGCGGGAACCGCCGCAAGGCGGCCGAAATGCTCCGGATCGGGGAACGGACGCTCTACCGCAAACTTCGCGAGTACGACATCCAGCTCTGATCGGTGGGAGGCGCCAACAGGGCCGCACCCTGTCCAGGTGTCGGCTAGCCGCCGCCTCCCTGAGCGCTGACCCGGGACCGCACCAGCGCGCGCTCCCGGTCGAGTCGCTGCCGGATGCTCTCCCACGCGGTGCCGCGCGCCTCCCGGTACCGAATCTCCGTCGGAAGGTTGAGGTCGATCTCGGCTGGAAAGAGGTAGATCCCGAGCTCGGTCTGGTTCTGCAGAATCCGCCCCTTCGCGAAGTTCGGCGTGATCGGAAGAATACCGAGAGGCCGAAACACGATATTCGAGTTGACGACCTCGAGCTCCATGGGCTCGTACACCTGCTCGGGTGTGCGGGTGAAGAGGCTGACCAGCATCAGCTGCGGCCAACCGCTGCCGCCCCGCCGCCGCGCGATCTCTTCGATCTCGGTGCGCAGACTGGTCTTGTAACCGCTCAACCGGCGGTAGGTGTCCGGCGCCGCCATGCGGATCACCCATTCGCGCAGCGGTGTGACCTTGATGGCCAGGCCTTCGTAAGCCATCGGGATCGTGAAGGCGTCCTGCTTTAAGGTGCCGAATCCGGGCGGCAGGTCGCCTGTCACGGTTTCGCCAAACATGTCTTGCGCGGATGCCGGGGTGGCGCCCACCGGGGCTTCGCTGGAAGCGCTCCCGCTGCACGCGAAACCGACCAGAACGGCCCACGCCGCCATCGCTTTGCTAACGGAGATACACTTCAATAGTCTCTCCCGTCTGGTGATTGGATGAACGCTTCGATGCTGTCCAACAGCGACGGGATACCTTCGCGGGTCTGTGCTGAGGTCGCAAGCATCTGATCTTCCGATACACCCAGCTGCTCCCGGAGATCGCGCAGGGTCTCCGCCCGGCGCGAGCGTGAGATCTTGTCGAACTTGGTGATCACGAACAGCAACGGTGTCCCGAATTCCGCCAGGAAATCGACCAGCCTGAGATCATCCTCGGTCGCATTTCGCCGCGCGTCGATCAGTACTAGCACTCCGCGGAGCAGGGCCGTATTCGACAGGTAGTCCTCGATGAGCTCGTGCCATGCGGCCCGAATCGGACCGGGAACCCGGGCGTACCCGTAGCCCGGCAGGTCGGCGAGAATGAAGTCGTTGACGCGGTACAGATTGATCTCTCGCGTCTTACCCGGTCGCTTCGAGACCCGCGCCAGCCGTTTCCGACCGAGCAGCGCATTGATGAGGCTCGACTTTCCTACGTTGGAGCGGCCGGCAACTGCAACCTGGGGGAGCTGAAGCGGAGATGTCTGATCCGGTCGCGCGATGGCGCCCAGGAACTCAACCTGACGAATGAGCAGGCTCAGGCCTCTTTGCGCTCGACCTCGGGCTCCAGAATCTGGAGAGGCTCACTGCCTTCCTCGATTGTCTCGCGGGTGATCACGACTTCGGCGATGTCTTCCCGCGTCGGAAGGTCGAACATGACCTGCAGCATTACCTGCTCGAGCACGGCACGCAGGCCACGCGCCCCGGTTCCACGTTCGATCGACTTCTTCGCTGCGGCGTGAAGAGCGGCCGGGTCGAACGTCAGCCCCACCCCTTCGATCTCGAACATCTTCGTGTACTGCTTGGTGAGCGCGTTCTTGGGTCGGGTGAGAATCTCGACCAGCGACTCCTCATCCAGGTCGTGAAGCGAGACGAGGACCGGTAGCCTTCCGACGAGCTCGGGAATGAGGCCATAGCGGAGAAGATCCTCCGGCTCCACGTACGTGAGAGGGTTGGACTCGTCGTCGAACGCGGCCCCGCTGCCGTCGGCGCCGGCGAACCCGATCTGGCGCTTCCCGAGTCGCGATTCGATCACCTCTTCGAGACCATCGAAGGCGCCCCCGCAGATAAAGAGTATGTTCGTCGTGTTGACCTGAATGTACTCCTGCTGCGGGTGCTTGCGGCCGCCCTGCGGTGGCACGGAAGCGACCGTACCCTCGAGGATCTTGAGCAACGCCTGCTGGACTCCCTCACCAGACACGTCGCGGGTGATCGACGGGTTTTCGCTCTTCCGCGCAATCTTGTCGATCTCGTCGATATAGATAATGCCGCGCTCGCACTCGGCGACGTTGTAGTCACCAGCCTGGAGCAGCCGCACCAGTATATTCTCGACATCTTCGCCGACGTATCCTGCCTCGGTCAGCGTGGTAGCGTCGGCGATGGTGAAGGGCACTTGGAGCATGCGGGCAAGAGTCTGGGCGAGCAGCGTCTTGCCGACTCCGGTCGGGCCGAGAAGCAGGATGTTGGACTTCTCGATCTCGACGTCATCGATCATGCTTTGGTGATTGATGCGCTTGTAGTGGTTGTAGACCGCTACGGCAAGCGTCTTCTTGGCCTGCTCCTGGCCGACCACGTACTCGTCCAGCACGTCCTTGATTTCGGTCGGGGTCAGAACATCGGCGATCCGACCGGCGCTCTCTCGCTCTTCCTCCTCGGCCAGGATCTCGTTGCAGAGCGCGATGCACTCGTTGCAGATGTAGACGTTCGGTCCGGAGATGAATTTCTTGACGCTGTCCTTGGACTTGCCGCAAAACGAGCAACGCAAGTGCCGGTCGCTAGGCATGGTATCTCTCCGCACTCAGGCGAGGGCTACGACTTGCCGCCGTCGCCGTTTTCTTCCGCCTTGCCATTCTTCGACTCGATGACACGATCGATGAGGCCGTACTCCTCGGCTTCTTGGGGTGACATGAAACGGTCCCGGTCCACATCGTCGGCGATCTCCTCGATCGACCGGCCCGTATGCGAAGCCAGAATGTGATTGATTCTGTCGCGAGCGTACAGGATCTCCTTGGCCTGAATCTCGATGTCAGCCGCCGTTCCTTGCGAGCCGCCCGAAGGCTGGTGGATCATGATCCGCGAGTTCGGGAGTGCCGAGCGCTTGCCCTTGGTCCCAGCCGCAAGCAGGAAGGCACCCATCGAAGCGGCCATGCCCATGCAGATGGTGGATACGGGTGCAGTCAGGTATTGCATCGTGTCATAGATGGCCAGGCCGGCGTAGACGCTGCCACCGGGACTGTTGATATAGATATTGATGTCTTTTTCGGGGTTGTCGGCCTGCAGAAAGAGCAGCTGCGCAATCACCACGTTCGCCACATCGTCCGTGATGGGCGAGCCGAGGAAGACGATGCGATCCATGAGGAGCCGCGAGAAGATATCGTAGGTCCTCTCGCCGCGGCTGGACCGCTCGATCACGTAGGGCGCATAAATCGGCATGAATCGCAAAAGTCCTTTCTAGCAGATCCCTGAAGACCTGCATGAATAACGACGCCGGAACCACGCGGGTCACAGTCCGCAAAGCTACTACACCCGCATCATTCATGTAAGCCTGCTACCCGGCCGTGCGTACCGGGTTGCGGCAGGCCAGCTTCCGGGCGGCCGCCGCTAGTCGACCGAGGACTGGGCCCGCAGGAATTCGAGGGCCTTCTCGACCCCGAGCTGCTTCTCCAGTGTCCCCAGGCCCCCCTCTCTGCGAAGCTCGGAACGCACTTTCTGTGCCTCCATCCCCCTCCGCTCGGCGATCTCGGACACCTTCGCCTCGACCTCGTCGCGGCTGGCCTCCAGCTGCTCCAGCTCAACGATCCGGTCCAGCACCAGGTGCCGCTTGATCTGGCGCACGGCCATGGGGCGCAAGGACTGCCGTGCTTCCTCGATCCGCTCCGGGTCCGCATCCTCCGGCGCCTCGATCAGTTGGCTCAGATAACGCTCGACCGTGGCATCCGGCACCTCGAACGGATTGGCTTCGATAACCGCATCGATGAGCTGGTCGTTCACTGCGGCATCGGCCTCTCGCTCGGCGTGCTGCAGGAGGTCCGAGCGTACAGCCGCCTCCAGAGCTTCGACATTCTCGAAGTTCCCGACCTGCCGGGCCAGCTCGTCGTCGAGCGGTGGTAGCTGCTTCTCCTTCAACTCCACGAGCTCGATCCGCATCGCGCGCTGCTCTCCACTGACCGACTCGTCATCACCCTCTGAGGGGAATTGGATGTCGAACGACCCGGACTCACCGGGCGAGAGAGTCTGGATCGCCTCCTCGATCTCGGGCAAGGCGTATCCCTCTCCCAGCTCGAGGCGGTAGAGCTTTGGCTCCTGTGCGGCCTCCCCGGAATCGTCGACCGGGCCGATACGCACCGCGACAAGGTCGCCGACCGCGGGCATGCGGTCGGCCGGCACCCAGCTGGCCTGCTCATTCCGGACGCGCTCGAGGAGCTGCTCCACCTCCTCATCCTGCACGACGACGTCCGGGCGCTTCACGCGAAACCCTCCCACCCTGGCAAGATTGATCTCGGGCATCACCTCGAACTCAACGCGAAAAGTCAGGCTCTGTCCGGCCCGATAGTCCACGTTCCCCACGGTTGGATCGCCGGCCGGAAACAGCTCCTTCTCTTCGATGACCTGGCGGTAGGCTTCTTCGATCAGGTGGTGAACCGTGCGCTCGTCGACCAGTGGGCCGTACCGCTGTTCCACGATGTTCGCCGGCACCTTCCCCTTTCGAAATCCCTTTAACTTCAGGCTCTTGGCCAGCTTGGCCCGCTCGGTGGCGCGCGCCGCCGTGACCCGCGTCTCGGGCACCGTGATCGTGAGCCGGCGCCGGAGTCCGCCCGGCTCCTCGACCGCAACTTCGAGTCCGGTCGAAGACATATCCGTATCTGATTCGTTCACATTCGTTCTCCAGCTTTCACAAAGATCGGGGGTAAGGAGTCAGGGGCCTGCAAACCTGCACCCCGATGCGAAAGGGGGGACTCGAACCCCCACGGCCTCTCGGCCACCAGCTCCTAAGGCTGGCGCGTCTGCCAGTTCCGCCACTTTCGCGAGAAGGTGGACCGAAGCTACGAGCCGCTCGCGCGCCGAGCCACCATGGTGTCGGTGTACTCAGTACTGGCGTAGATCGCTGTTGAAGATGTCCGCAGCGGCTTTCCAGCCGCCGTCGGGCTGGTGCTTGTAGACGACGACATACTTTCCGTGGTCCTGAAATGGCCCGCGGGCTTCGCGCCGGACCATGAGGTCGTACGTCCCGATCTCGTATGCGAGGTCTCCCGAGCCATCGATCTCGGTCGGGGTCAGGTTCAGGGTCACGAGCCCCTGATCGTACTCACGCTGCCAGAAGCTCCGGAGATCGGCCGCACCCTGGACCGGCGGGCGGCCCGGCGCCATCAAGCGGGCACTGTCGAGATAGAACTCTTCGACCAAAGCGTCCACGGAGCGCTCGTGGATGAGGTTGACCCGTGCTCTGGAAACGGCGCGGATCGCCTCGACAAGCTCAGCCTGTTCGATACTGCTCGACACCCTCGCCTCCGCGTTGACCCGATCCCGATCCAATGGCCGCCAATCCACCCCAGCGGGACGTTGGCCTGCGCATCGGGAGAGCGCAACCCGCGGCGAGATGCCACGCCGAAACGAAAAGCGGCCGACGCCCATCGGCGCCGACCGCTATCCTTGCCTGACCGAGCCGCTCTCGGCTACGGGGTCGGAATCCGGATACTGGGGAACAGGGTGTTGCCGGAAGCCGGGTCGTACAGCGAGATACTGACTACGGAGCCCGGCTTCAGATCCTCGATCACTCGCTCGTAGTCGCGCACGCTTTCGATTCGCACGCCGTTCACATCCTGAATCACCCACGGATACTGAACGAGCCGTCCGTTGAACGGGACCTGCATCCGCACCTTGCGTGCGAGCGCGCCGCGCTGCTCGGACTCGGTAATGACGACACCCGTAATGTCACCGGCCAGCTCGTGCTCCCGCCGGAACTCGTCCGAGATCGGCTCGACTTCGATCCCCAGAGGATCGCGACGAGAAGCGGACGCCGTCTGCCGCTCCTCCGCTCTCTCGGTGCTGGGCGCCGCGACGAGGGTGACGCGGACGTTGTCTCGACGCTGGTCCGAACGCCTCACGACCGCCACGTTCACGGTCGTGCCCGGGTCGTAAGAGCGGATTTTGCGCTGCAGTCCGCCAACCGTGCTGACTGGTTCGCCGTCGACGGCCAGAATCACGTCGCCTTTCCGAATTCCAGCCCGCTCCGCCGGGCTCGAGTCCTCACCGGGCACGCTGAAGTTCAAGACTTTTACGCCGGCGACTTCATCGAGACCGTACACTTCGGCGTCTTCGTCGTCGATCGCGTCGACCCCGATGCCGAGGATCGCACGCTGTACTTCCCCATGCTCGACGAGGTCATCGATCACCTCACGGACCAGGTTTATCGGCACGGCAAAGCCGTAGCCCACATAGTTGCCGGTGTTGCTGGCGATCGCGGTGTTGATGCCGACCACTTCGCCACGCGTGTTCACCAGGGGGCCCCCGGAGTTGCCCGGATTGATCGCCGCATCGGTTTGAATGAAGTCCTCGATCGCCAGGCTGGGGCCGTCGAACTGCCGGCCGAGGATCCCGATCGCCCTGCCTTTTGCGCTCACGATGCCCGCCGTCACCGTCGTGGTGAGGAGGTCACGGCCGTTGCCCGAGTAGCCGAAGCCGGGGCTTCCGATCGCCACCACCCACTCGCCCACGCGCAACATCTTCGAATCGCCCAGCGGAGCCACCGGAAGGCCGCTGGCATCCACTTTAAGCAGCGCGACATCGGTGGTCGGGTCGCGGCCCACAAGCCTCACGTCATCGAATTCGCGCCGATCGGCGAGCTGGATCGTGATGCTCTCCGCATCCTGGACGACGTGGTTGTTGGTAATGATGTAGCCGTCCTCGCTGATGATGAAACCGGATCCGCTCCCGACTCGGAGACGGTCCTCGAGACCTTCGTGTCCCTCGATGCCCGGCGGAAGCTCGAAGCCGGGCGGAAGCTCGAAGCCGGGCGGCAGGACGCCGCGAGTCGTGGCCTGGACGGTCTGCTCGACCCGGACTGTCACCACAGCCGGGGATACACTCTCGGCGATTTCGGCGAAGCCTCCCGCCAACGTGACGTCGGGATCCTGTCCTTCGGGTGCCCCGATCTGCAGCACCGGCGGCTCGAGCTGCGCGGAAGCGACGCCTCCCGGCGTGAGGTCGAGTTGGGCGGATAGCCCCAACCCGAGCCCGAAAGCCACCACCGCCGCCATGATTACGTTCAGCTTCGCTCGAAGTGCGTCTCCAATCATCTTCCCTGTCCTCTCCAAAGCTGCGTCATCACAAGTGTCAGTCGTTTGCGTGCCGTACCCGCACTCGGTCTTGCTCTATACGCGCCAAGGGCGCCGGCGGATCCACTCTGTTTGGATACCGAAGCCGCGCGCCGGGTTGCCTTGATCCCAATGCGCGAACGGAGCAGCCGAAGCTGCCCCGCCCGCTGGTCGCCCGCGTTGCAGGTCGCCAACGCTCTGCGCGGTTGATCGCTCTACTTGTCCTCGACGATCTCGTAGTCTGCCTCGACCACATCCTCGTCGCCAGCCTCGGCGGCGTCCTCGCCGGCTGGCTCCTGCTCGAAACCGGCCGCTTCCGGTCCGGACTCCGCGTCCGCCTGCGCGCCGGCCTGCGCGTAGATCTGCTGCGCCGCTGCCTGCACCGCCTGCTGGATCGCCTCGGTCGCCGCCGTCAGTTCGGCCGCATCGTCCTGCTTCAGAGCCGCCTTGCCACGTTCGAGAGCCGCCGTGATCGAGTTCCTTCCGGCCTCATCGAGCGAGTCCTTCCAGTCCTCGAGGTTCTTCTCCGTCTGGTACACGAGTGAATCGAGCCGATTCCGCGACTCGACCGCCTCCCGCTTCTTGCGGTCCTCTTCGGCATGGACTTCGGCGTCCTTGACCATGTTCTCGATCTCTCCCTCGGACAGTCCCGACGAGGCTTCGATACGGATTTTCTGCTCCTTGCCCGTCGCCTTGTCTTGCGCGTGCACGTGGAGAATGCCGTTTGCGTCGATATCGAACGTCACTTCGATCTGCGGCACGCCGCGCGGCGCCGGAGGGATGCCCGTGAGCTGGAAGCGACCGATCGTCTTGTTGTCGGCGGCCATCTTCCGCTCACCCTGCAGCACGTGGATGTCCACCGTGCTCTGGGTGTCCTCCGCGGTCGAGAAAACCTCGGACTTCTTGGTCGGAATCGTCGTGTTGCGCTCGATCAGCGTGGTCATTACGCCGCCGAGCGTCTCGATTCCGAGCGACAGCGGGGTCACGTCGAGAAGCAGCACGTCCTTGACGTCGCCGGCCAGTACGCCGCCCTGAATCGCTGCCCCGATTCCGACCACCTCGTCCGGGTTCACGCCTTTGTGCGGATCCTTGCCGAAGAACTCTTTGACGACGTCCTGAATCTTCGGGATCCGTGTCGAGCCACCGACCAGAATGACCTCGTCCACCTTGGACGGATCCAGGCCCGCATCCTCCAGGGCCCGCTTCATCGGCGGGATCGTGCGCTGGATGAGGTCGTCGACCAGCTGCTCGAACTTGGCCCGCGTGAGACTGAGGTTCAGATGCTTCGGTCCCGACTGGTCCGCCGTGATGAACGGCAGATTGATGTCGGTCTGCGCGGTGCTGGAAAGCTCGATCTTAGCCTTCTCCGCCGCCTCTTTGAGGCGCTGCAGGGCCATGGGGTCTTTCGAGAGGTCAATCCCCTGGTCCTTCTTGAACTCGTCGACCAGCCAATTGATCACGCGTTGGTCGAAGTCGTCTCCGCCCAGGTGCGTGTCACCGTTGGTGGCCTTGACCTCGAATACGCCATCGCCGAGCTCGAGCACGGAGATGTCGTACGTCCCGCCACCCAGGTCGAACACGGCGATCATCTCGTCGCTCTTCTTGTCGAGTCCGTACGCGAGTGCGGCCGCGGTCGGCTCATTAATGATGCGCAGGACTTCGAGTCCAGCGATCCGGCCGGCGTCCTTGGTCGCCTGGCGCTGCGCATCGTTGAAGTAGGCCGGAACGGTCACCACGGCCTGTTTGACGTCCTGCCCCAGATAGTCGGCGGCCGTCTGCCGCATCTTTTGCAAGATCATGGCGGAGATCTCAGGCGGAGTGAACGACTTCCCGGCGTTGGGGAGGTTCACCTGCACCCGGTCCTGCGGGTCGCACTCGATCTTGTACGGCACCAGCTTGCGCTCGGCTTCGACCTCGGAGCACTTGCGGCCCATGAAGCGCTTGATCGAGGACACGGTATTCTCCGGGTTGGTCACGGCCTGCCGCTTGGCGACCTGGCCGACCAGGCGCTCCCCGTCTTTCGTCTCGGCGACCACGGACGGTGTCGTGCGCGAGCCTTCGGCGCTGGGGATGACGACCGGGTCACCCCCCTCCATGACCGCGACGACGGAATTCGTGGTGCCCAAATCGATTCCGATAACTTTTCCCATTGCGTTTCAGTCCTGTGAATTTCGAATTGTCGCCCCGAGCTCGTCCCTTGTTTGGCAAACGCGTCAAGTGCAAGCGATGTGCCGCGTTACGGGCGAGAATGCCCGACAATTTGACACGAAAACCGACCCGTTGTGTCAGAAAGGCAGGGTCCCGGACGAGCGAGTTGCCACCCGACGGGAGGCGTCTTATGCTGGCGCATGTTCCTCCCCCTGCGCGACGAGAACCCGACCGAGCTCACTCCCTACGTCACTTTCGTCCTCATCGCAGTCAACGTAAGCGTGTGGCTGCTTGTGCAGCACGCCGGCTCGGGCCAGGGCTTCGTGCAGTCGATCTGCAGCTACGGAGTGATACCCGGAGAGATCACAGGGTCCGCGGAGGCCGGGCAGTGGGTGGACCTCGGCGGCGAGGGTTGCCGCCTCGGCGGGCTGGGCTGGGAGGCAACCCTCACTTCCATGTTCATGCACGGCGGCTGGGGACACCTGCTCGGCAATATGTGGTTCCTGTGGGTGTTCGGGAACAACATCGAGGATTCGATGGGGCACCTGCGCTATCTCATCTTCTACCTCCTGTGCGGGTTGATCGCGTCCGGCGCGCACATCATCTCCGCCCCCGGAAGCGAGATCCCGACCGTCGGGGCCTCGGGCGCCATCAGCGGCATCATGGGCGCCTATCTGGTTCTCTATCCCCGGGTTCGGGTCCAGACCTTGTTCTTCTTCATTTTCTTTGTCCGCGTCGTCGGAGTGCCGGCGTGGGTATGGCTTGTGGCCTGGTTCGGGATTCAGCTGCTGTTCGGCGTGGCCGCGCGAGGAGCGGAGGGGGGAGTCGCGTTCTGGGCGCACATCGGCGGCTTCGTCGCCGGCCTCGCACTCGTCAAGCTGTTCGAGCGACCGCAGCTTGTGGCGGCGAAGCGGGCCCACGTCCGCTTGAGTCCCGACGAGCTCCGGCGACTGCGCTGGTGATTGCCGGACCCGCCGTCACGAACGGCGCCCGAACTCCCGACCCGACGGCCGCAGCGGCCATCGTCCGCGACCATTTCGGTGCGCCTCTCCCGCCGATCGCCCTCATCCTGGGCTCGGGGATGTCCGGTCTCGAGCTCGATGACCCTCGCTCGGTCCGGTATTCCGACTTGCCCGGGTGGCCTCGGGTCTCGGTGGCCGGGCATGCCGGGGAGCTGGTTCATGGGTTGCTGGCCGGCGTGCCAGTGCTGTCGCTGCGCGGGCGAGCCCACATGTATGAGGGACATCGGCCGGCCGACGTCGTCGCGCCGCTACGTGTCCTGCACGCAGTCGGCGTCAGGGTGCTGATCGCCACCAACGCGGCCGGGAGCCTGGATCCGCTGCTTCCGCCGGGCCACTTGATGCTGATCGCCGACCACATGAACCTGATGGCGCGGAGTCCCTTGGCAGGACCGGTCGCTGGGTCCGAGTCCCGCTGGCCCGACCTCAAGGACTGCTACGATCCCGAGCTGCGGAAGATCATTCGGGAGGCGGCGCGCGAAGAGGGCATCGCTCTGCGCGAAGGGGTGTACGCAGGTGTGCTCGGCCCCAGCTACGAGACGCCGGCCGAAGTGCGAATGCTGCGTGTGCTGGGAGCACAGGCCGTCGGTATGTCCACAGTGCCGGAAGCGATCACGGCGCGAGCCCTCGGCATGCGGGTCGCCGGCATCAGCTGCATCACGAACCGGGCCTCGGGTGCGGGCGCAGGCCCGCTGGCGCACGACGAGGTCATCGAGGTCGGGGGCGCCCTCACGCCAACCCTGACGCGGCTGCTCGCACGCGCACTGCCACATATCTAGCAGGATCTGCTACGTTCGCAGCGACCCGGGGTCGATCCAGTGGCTGAGTGGGCTGCTGCCGCTTCCGAGCTCGAGCCCGCCGCGGATGGCTTCACGGGTGAAGCGGATACCGTGGTCAATCGACTCCTCGAGCGGGCGTCCCGATGCGAGACCAGCGGCAACAGCCGCCGACAGAGTGCAGCCCGTGCCGTGGCAGCTCCGCGATCGAAGCCTGGGCGAGCGCCACTCCCGCCACCGAGCGCCATCGAAAAACAGATCGATGACTTCGTCCCCATCCAGGTGGCCGCCCTTGACCAGGGCCGCGGCGCACCCGCCCCTCACCAGCGCTTCCGCGGCCGCCCGCATCTCGCTTTCGCTTCGCACGGATTGGCCGGTTAGAATCTCCGCCTCATCGAGGTTAGGCGTGACCAGACTTGCGAGTGGCAGCAGGTCCTCGCGCAGAGCGGCGACGGCTTCATCCTCGAGGAGTGGGTCGCCGCTGGCCGCGACCATCACCGGGTCGACCACGAGCGGAGACATCCCCTTCAAGCGCAATTCCGCGGCGACAGCGCCGATGATGCTGGCGTCAGCGAGCATTCCCGTCTTGCACGCGGAAGGTCGAAGGTCGGCCGCCACGGCCTCGATCTGGGCCGCCACCAACTCGGCCGGCACTTTGTGGATCGCCCGCACACCGAGAGTGTTCTGCACGGTCACGGCCGTGACGGCTGATGTACCGAAGACGCCGAAGGCGTGAAACGTCTTCAGATCAGCCTGAATGCCCGCCCCTCCGCCGGAATCGCTTCCGGCTACGGTGAGAGCAACGGGCGGGACAGCCTGGCTGCTGGCACTGGACAGCTCGATCACTCGATTATCTACCTCCCCGGGCAACTGCGCGGTGCGGCTTCTGCGCGATCATGATATATAGCTGACGGCACAGCGCTGTTCACCATCCGGATTCCGGCGCCACCGGGAGGAAGGCCATCCGCACACCCAGTCGTTCGGAAGCCAGGCTCATTCGCTCGACACACCGCCGCAAGGGGCGAGTGGAGACCGGCTGCTTCCTGGCCGAGGGACCTCGTGTGGTGCGCGAGCTTGCCGTTTCGGACCTCTCCATCGAGCTCGTCGCGTGGTCGCCCGCTGCCGTCGATGACGACTCGATCGTCCGACTGGTCGAGGATTTCGAACGGTCGGGCGTAGAGGTGCGCGAGACCCCTGGCCGCGTGCTCGCCGAGCTCTCGGACACCGTGACGCCGCAGGGCGTGCTGGCGGTCGCCCGTATTCCGGACCGGGACTGGCACGATCTGGACCCCGCCCGCATCCTGCTGCTTGACGCTGTCCAGGATCCCGGCAACCTGGGCACTCTGGTTCGAACCGCGGAGGCGATGGCAATGGGCGGGGTGGTGTGCATGGCCGGCACGGTCGATCCCTGGAGCGGGAAGGCTGTCCGCGCCGCGGCAGGATCGAGCTTCCGCCTTCCGATTCTCACCGCATCGTGGTCCGACACACGTCGGCATCTCGCGGCGGAAGATGTCAGCCTGTGGGCCGCCGACCCGCGCGGGACTCCATTTCGTCGCGCCGACCCCGTCCAATCCCGAACGGCGCTCTGCCTCGGCAACGAGGGAAGCGGAGTATCTGAGCCGGTGCTCGAGGCCGCCAGCCACCGGGTCGCACTGCCTCTCGCCGGACGCGTAGAGTCGCTGAACGTGAGCGTCGCCGGGGCCATCCTCATGGACCGAATGTTCGGAGAGCCGGGTGCAGCCGGGTAGTCCGCTCTACTGGGTGTTCCTGGTCTACGCCGGCGTGATCGGAGCTGCCATCGGCTCCTTCATGAACGTGTGCGTCGCCCGGTTGCCAGCCGGAACCAGCGTTATCCGCCCGCGATCTCACTGTCCAGAATGTGGCTGTTTCATCGCCTGGTATGACAACATTCCACTCCTCAGCTACCTGGCGCTGCGCGGCAAGTGCCGCCACTGCGGTGTGCGGATCTCGTGGCAATATCCGCTGGTCGAACTTGTCGTGATCGGCATCTGGGTCGGGCTGGCTGTTCTGTACGGCCCAAGTTGGCGCTCGCTGACCGGGAGCATCCTGTTCAGCGTCTTGCTGGCCATCGCGGTCATCGACGCGCGCCACTACCTGATACCCGACCAGCTGAGCATCGGCGGTCTGGCCGCGGGGCTCGCGCTATCGCTTCTGCCAGGACCGATAACGCCGCTTCAGTCGGTGATCGGGGCGGCGGCCGGGTTCGCGGTCCTGCTTGCCGTCGGTGTGCTCGGCGAGCAGATCTTCAAGAAACCGGCAATGGGCGGTGGCGACATGAAGATGATGGCGATGGTGGGCGCGTTTCTGGGTCCGGTGGGCGCGATGCTGACGATTTTCCTGGGCGCCCTCGCTGGCTCGCTGATCTTCGGTCCGATCAGCCTCAAGACGCAGAAGCTGGTCCCGTTCGGAGTGTTCCTGGCGATCGGTGCAGCGATCACGTTTCTGGTGGGTGACAGCCTCACCCGCTGGTATGTGGAGTTGCTGTTTCCCGCCGGCTAAGCGGCCGCTAGCTACTCCCGGTCCGGCGAGCGGACGGCGGCGGCCACGCCCTCGAAGCGGTCAATCGAGAAGGCCTGCCACTCGGCGCCCGGCTCGCGCGCGAGAGCCAGATCGGCGACGATCTCAGCCAGGAGCGGCGCCAGCAGGATCCCGCTTCGACCATACCCCGTGGCGTAATGAAGCCCTTCCAGGTCCGGATCGGGACCCACGATCGGCGACCCGTCATCGCTCACGGGTCGCAAACCGGCCCACGCTGCGTCGGCGGCGGCTTCGCCCGCGGCCGGACACAGCCGGCGCACAGCGTCGCGGATCGACGCACGCCCAACATCCGTGACCTCGGGCTCGAACCCGGCCTCATCCATCGTGCTGCCCGCAAGCGCTCCGCCAGCCCGGGGGACCAAGTATCGGCCTGCGTGATCCGCGAGCACCGGACCCGTCGGCAGCCGAGCGGACGCGAGCCGAAGGATTTGGCCTCGAACCGGGCGAACCGGAAGCCGCCGCGGGAGGCCGGCCAGACCCGCGCTCCAGCACCCGGCCGCCAGCACCACGCCCGTCCCTTTCACCACCGCGCCATCCGCCAGCCGCACACCCCCGGCCCGGCCACCCTCGACCGTCAGACCGACCGCACGCGCGGAGACACGTCGAACTCCCGTCGCATCGATCGCCCGCGCCAGGTTCTCGGACAGGAGACGGCAGTCCAGCCGCGCCGAGTCGGGCAGCCACAGAAAGGAGTCAACGTCGCGCGAGGCGGCTGGATCGATCCGCAAGGCCGCGGCCGTATCCAGCACCTCCGCCTCCAGTCCTTCCGCCCGCTGGCCGCGAACCGCCACCGCCGCCGCTTCGCGCTCGGAGCTGGAGTAGTTGGCGACCAGCATCCCACCCCCGAGCAGCTCCACCTCACCTCCCGCGAGCGCATTCAGGCCGCTCACGAACTCCGGGTAGAGCCGTGCGCTCGCCACGCCGAGCCGGAAGGTGGGGTCAGCCGGGTGGCTCTCGTACTGCGGCGCGATCATGCCCGCGGAGGCCGGAGTCGCTGCGCCGGCCAGTCCGGGGGCCTGAACAATGGTGACCTGACAGCCGCGCCTCCGGAGAGCGAGGGCGACGGTGCAGGCCGCGATTCCGCCGCCGACTACGATCATTGGAGTGGCTACTCGGGATCCGGGTTGGGAGTCCGGCTCGAAGAGGGGCTCGCCTCCCGGCCCTCCGCCCGCTGCCGGCCCCGTCCCGTTCGCCCGGCTTCGCGAGTGAGCCGTGCCTGGACGACCTGTGTGTCGGTGGCCGCCAGCACTCGAATCCGGATCCCGTCACGCTCGATCGAGTCATCGGGCTCCGGTACACGGCCGAACTCCTGCAGCAGATAGCCATTGAGCGAACGCTGCTCGAGGAGTGGAAACGACGCGTTGAAGAGGTGGTTCAGTTCCCGCAATTCCGTCGCTCCACTGACCAGGATCTCGTTGCGGTCGATGCGCACGATCATCTCTTCCGGCACATCCACCTCGTCGATGATCTCGCCCACCAGCTCTTCAAGAATGTCCTCTAGTGTCACCACGCCATCGGTGCCGCCGTGCTCATCCACCACGATCCCCATGTGGATACGCCGGGCCTGAAAATCGCGAAGAAGTTGGATGAGGGTGACCGACTCGGGGACGAAGAGCGGTTCGCGCGCCAGGTGGCGAAGCGTGACATCGCGCTGTCCGGCGATCAACGCCTGGTACGCGTCGCGCACGTACAGAACGCCGGAGATGTTGTCGATCGTTTCGGAGTAGACGGGGATGCGGCTGTACGGCACCGTTCGTAGCTCCTGGGCGACCTCGGCCAGTCGCCGATCCTGGCTCCAGGCGAAAATATCCACGCGCGGCGTCATCGCTTCCCAGACCTGCGTCGTATCGAGAGTAAAGACTCGTTCGATCAGTAACCTCTCGTGCTCCTCGATCGTGCCGCTGTCGTGGCCCAGTCGAGTCATCAGCCGGATCTCGCCCTCGGTGATCGACGGCCCGCCTTTCCCTCCGCCCG
The DNA here is from genome assembly GCA_041612005.1 of Gemmatimonadota bacterium. GTDB lineage: Bacteria > Gemmatimonadota > Gemmatimonadetes > Palauibacterales > Palauibacteraceae > JBFILW01. The sequence continues at coordinate 8,730 of JBFILW010000005.1, read as the reverse complement.
GAAGGAGCGCCCTGGTGAGCGCCTCCAGCGGGATGACGAGGAAGAAGAGGGCACGGGACAGGACCTCGAAAATGGGCGCGGCAGCCAGCGCGATGCGCGGGGCGTTCGCGACCGCGAAGCTCTTTGGCGTGATCTCGCCAAAGAAGAGAACGAGCAGGGTCACGATGCCCGTCGCCAGTCCGACCCCGGCCGACCCGAAAGCCCGGGTAGCCACGTAGGTCGCGATCGAAGCGGCGAAGATGTTGCAGACGTTGTTCCCGACCAGGATTGTGATCAGAAGTCGGTCCGAATTCGCCTTGACTCTCAGGAGTGATTGCGCGCCGCGCCGACCCTCCTCGGCGAGGGCTCGCGCTCTGAAGGGCGACACTGAGAAGAAAGCGATCTCCGATCCCGAGAAGAAAGCGGACAGCGCGACGAGCGCCAGCAGCAACACGATGGTAGAGGCCATGCGCCGTGGACCCGTGCGTCAGGCGGCGTCGATCAGGGTAGGCGGAGGCTCGCCTCCGTACGGCTCTTCGCCCTCTACCATTTGCGGCTGGCCTCGACCAGTTCTTCGATCAGGTTCGCGGCGTCGCGGCCCTCCGCTTCGGCTTCGAACCCGGGCACGACACGGTGGCGGAGCACATCCGGGGCCACCGAACGAACGTCGTCGAGGCTGGGTACGGGGCGCCCGTCGAGCGCCGCCCTCGCTTTCGCACCCAGCACGAGGTACTGGGAAGCGCGCGGCCCAGCGCCCCACGCCACCATGCGGCGGATGAACGGGGGCGATTCGGAATCGTCCGGCCGCGTCGAGCGGACGAGGCGCACGGCGTACTCGATCAGCGCGGGTGGAGCGGGCACGCGCCGCACCAGGTGCTGAAGCTCCTCGAGCTTCGAGCCGTCGAGCATCGGCTGGATCGGCTCCTCGACGTCTCCGGTGGTGAGGGCCGCGACCTGCGCCTCCTCGCCCGCGCTGGGATAACCGATTCTCAACTCGAACATGAACCGGTCCAGCTGCGCTTCGGGCAGCGGGTAGGTTCCTTCCTGCTCGATCGGGTTCTGCGTGGCCAGCACGAAGAAGGGGCGTTCGAGGGCGAACGTCTCGTTTCCGACCGTGACCTCACCCTCCTGCATCGCCTGCAGAAGCGCGGCCTGCGTCTTTGGAGGTGTCCGGTTGATCTCGTCGGCCAGGATCACGTTGGCGAAAATCGGCCCCGGGATGAAACGGAAGATCCGCTTGCCAGTCTCGTGATCCTCCTCGAGCACTTCCGTGCCCGTGATATCCGATGGCATCAGATCCGGGGTGAACTGAATGCGGCTGAAGCGAAGGTCAAGTGCGGAGGCAAGCGTGGAAACGAGCAGCGTCTTCGCCAACCCGGGAACGCCGACCAGCAAGCCGTGACCGCCGGCGAGGATCGTCACGAGGAGCTTCTCGATGATCTCCGACTGTCCGATCACCCGGCGCGCTATCTGGTCTTCCAGGGCACGCCTGACCTCACCCAGCTCGGTCAGGAGCTGGACGTCGCGCGCTTCATCGACCGCTGGTCCTCTCGCTTCGGCCCGTACCTGCATCATCCTCCTATTTACCCCTCGGATTCATCACGTTCCGGCTTTCCGACCACAACACCCGCTGCCCTCGATTCGCTATCCGCGCGGGGTCGGGTCTGTCGGGTGAGACTGTCAGCTGGATGGGGCCGCCGACGCGCTTCCGGAGGGCATGTTCATAGCGCCGCAAGCTACGGAAAAATCACGACAAAGGTCAAGCTGGAACGGGCTTGCGAATTTTTTCACAAGCGGGTATGATCGGGCCCGGTCACCTACCTCCGTAAGGGCATTCGCGATGAATTCACCTGTGGGACCACGGGGTGGGAACCGGGACCGGAGCCCCCCAACAGTATGGAGCGAGCTCGGGCGCTACGGCGGTCACGGCATGACGATCGGCATCGCGACGGCGCTCTTCGCTTGGCTAGGCTCGCTGCTGGACGGGCGGCTTCACACGGAGCCGCTTTTTGTCGTTCTGGGAGCGTTCGTCGGATTCGCCGCCGGCTTCTACAGCATGATGCGTCACCTCACCGGACGCAGCGGAAACGAGCCGGAGCGTGAAGCGAATCGGGACGAAGACACCGAGTAGAGGCAGCCGGATCGCCTACCTGGTTGTGACGGCCGGGCTCGGCGTTGGTGGAGTTTGGGCCGCGCGGAGAATGGGGCTGGCCGACGTCGGCGAGGCAACGTTGGGCATTTTGACCGCCTGGCTGATTCAGGCCGTCGCATTCTGGATGTTGCACAGAGCGCTGGCGACCGGGCGTCGGGTCGTCCCGATTTGGGTCGCCGGGATGGTCGCGCGGGCGGGTGCGATAGCGGTGCTGTGGGTCGCGGCCCGGACCGGGCAGTTATCGAGCAGAGATCTGCTCTTTTCGTACGTGATCGCCATCCTCGTCTTCCTGATCCTGGAGGCGGCATGGCTGGCAATCGGAGCGCCCGCGGCGTCACGGACACCGTCCGATGTCGCGTAGACCACCCTTGAATCAGAGCTCACGATGCGGGGCGTGACAGGCCTCTTTTCATACATGCAGGAGCACGCGGCGACCGTGCAGGAACAGGTCGGCGCCGTGCAGGAGCACGCGCCCGAGGCGGCGGCCCACGCGGAGGAGTGGGGCACCGACGCGATGATCCACCACATCGTCGACTCCCGCGTCCTCGAGGGCCCGTTCGGGTTGGAGGTGCACCTTCCGCACTGGGACCCGATTCATGTCGGCTCCCTGGCGATCGACCTCTCACCGACCAAGCACGTCGTCTTCCTCGCTCTCGCCGCCCTCCTCACCGTCATCACCATGTGGGTGGCTGCGCGGCAGGCCGCGAAGCTCGATCACGGCGCGAAGGCGCCCAAAGGTGTGCTGAACGGGATCGAGGCCTTCTATCTGTACTTGAGGGACGAGGTGGCGATGGCCAACATCGGCCGTGGCGGCGAGCCTTTCGTGCCATTGGTCATCACGCTTTTCTTCTTCATTCTGTACGCCAACCTCCTTGGCCTGGTGCCGTGGGGGGCAACCGCGACCTCGAACATCTCGGTAACGGCCGCGCTGGCCGTGACGGCGCTGTTCGTGGTCGAGGTGGCGGGCATGCGGGCGCTTGGGCCCAAAGGCTACCTGGGGACGATCTTCTACGTCCCCAAGGGACTCAATCCGATCATGGCTGGGATCATGCTAGTGATCATGACCCCGGTGGAGTTGATCGGGAAGCTGGCCAAGCCGTTCGCGCTCGCGGTTCGACTGTTCGCGAACATGACGGCGGGCCACTTCGTGATCCTGGCTCTGCTCGGGCTCATACTCACGTATGGTGCCGGCGTGACGATGGCGGGCGTCGGACCCAAGCTGACCGGCGGGGTGGCGATCGTCGGCGCGCTCGGTCTGGGTTTGTTCGTGATGTTTCTGGAGATTTTCGTGGCTTTTCTTCAGGCCTACATCTTCGCCATGCTGACGGCGGTGTTCATCGGCCTGATTCGGCACGCGCACTAGCGCGGCGGGTGCGGGCGCGAGCGCCCGCTGATATCCACACGGATAGAGAGAACAAGGAGAACGTACATGCACAGCATGCTACCGTTGCTGGCAATGCTGCAGGAGGCCGGGGCCACCAGCCTCGGCGCCGGGCTGGCCGTGATCGGGGCCGGACTGGCCGTGATCGGGGCCGGACTCGGCATCGGCCGTATCGGCGGACAGATGGCGGACGCGATGGCGCGCCAGCCGGAGGCGGCTGCCCAGATTCAGACGGCGGCGATCATCCTCTCGGCGCTTATCGAGGGAGCGGCGCTCTTCGGTCTGGTGATCGCGGGCTTCATCAAGTAAGCGATCGTGCAGCAGCACTCGGCCTTCCGCGGCAGCGGGATGCCGGTCCGAAGCCGCCCGGGAAACCGAGCGGCAGGGAGAAATAATACATGAGCACACGTACGCTCCTGGCGTCCATCGGGCTGATACTGATGGCGCCAGGCGTCCTGCTGGCCGCCGAGGAGGGTGGAGGGGTCTTCTCGATCAGCCTCGGCCTCATGGTGTGGACGTGGGTCCTGTTCCTGCTCACACTCTTCGTCCTCTCGTGGAAGGTGTTTCCGCTGATCTCGGGCGGGCTCGAGACGCGCCAGCAGAAGATCCAGCAGGCGATCGACGAGGCGAAGCAGGATCGAGACGAGGCGCGCCGCCTGCTCGACCAGCATGGCCGGCAGCTGGATGCCGCACGGCTGGAGGCGCAGCGCATTCTGGATGAAGGCAAACAGGCGGGCGAGCGCATGCGCGAGGGCCTTCTGGTCCAGGCTCGGGCCGAGCAGGAAGAGTTGTTGGAGCGTGCCCGTGTCGAGATCCAGCGCGAGCAGGAGCGCGCGATCGAAGCGATGAGGCGCGAAGCGGTGGACATCTCGCTGGCGGCCGCCGAGCAGCTGATCAAGACCCGCCTGGACTCCGACCAGGATCGACGTCTGGTCGAAGACTACATCGAGAAGCTTTAATGGACCGTTCAGCCGTCGCCGTCAACTATGCGGCCACCCTTCTCGAGCTGGCCGAGCGCGAGGGTGCGCTCGACGAGTACGCGTCGCTGATCAGCGCCGTGGCGGACATGTATCGCGATACGCCCGATTTCCGCGGCTTTCTGGAGACGCCCCGAGTTTCTCTCGAGGACAAGAAAGACGTGATTCGCGCGGTGTTCGGCGGCAAGGCGCCCGAGCTCTTCCTCCGTTACCTGTTGGTCGTGATCGAGAAGCGCCGCTTTCGCCTCCTGCCCGAGATCGACCTCGCGTATCGAGAACAGGTCGACGAGAAGGAGGGTCGAGTCAGGGCTTCGATCACGCTCGCCCATCCGTCGGACGCGGCGCTCCGCAAGCAGATCGGGCGCGAGCTGTCGGAACTCTTCGACCGAGAGGTGATCGCGACCTACAAAGAAGATGCCGAGCTCCTCGGCGGCATCGTGATCCGAATCGGCGACCGGGTGATGGACGGATCGGTGCGCCGGAGACTCCGCGACCTCAAGCATACCCTTCGCGAACCACACGCAGTTTAGGAATTCGAGATATGGCCACTTCCGAGAGCTCGCTGCGCGCGAGCGAAGTCAAAAAGGCGCTGATCCAGCAGATTGATCACTACGAGGAGGACCTGCACCTCGAAGAGGTCGGCGAAGTGCTGGAGGTCAAGGACGGGGTCGCCCGCATCTGGGGACTCTCCTCCGCCGTCGCCAGCGAGATGCTCCTCATCAACTCCTCCGAGACCGGCAACGACGTGACCGCCCAGGCTCTGAACCTGGAGGAGGACAACATCGGCGCGGTGGTTCTCGGTGACTACCTGCAGCTCAAGGAAGGCGACGAGGTGCGCCGCACCGGTCGTGTTCTCGAAGTGCCGACCGGGCCGGAGTTCCTGGGCCGGGTAGTCAGTCCGCTCGGTGAACCTCTTGATGGCAAGGGTCCGATCAAGGCGGCGCGCGCCATGAAGGTCGACCGCAAGGCACCCGGGATCATCTTCCGCCAGCCTGTTAAAGAGCCCCTGCAGACCGGCATCAAGGCGATCGACTCCATGATCCCGATCGGCCGCGGCCAGCGGGAGCTGATCATCGGCGACCGCCGCACGGGAAAGACCGCGATCGCCATCGACACGATCATCAACCAGCGCGATGCGGATGTGATCAGCGTGTACGTGGCGATCGGCCAGAAAGCCTCCACCGTCGCCGGAGTGGTCGAGCGACTGGAACAAGAAGGCGCGATGGCGAACACCATCGTGGTGGCCGCGAACGCATCGGATCCGGCGACCCTGCAATACATCGCGCCGTATGCAGGCTGCGCCATGGCCGAGTACTTCATGTACGAGGAAGGTCGGAGCACGCTTGTGGTCTATGACGACCTCTCGAAGCAGGCCGATGCCTACCGCGAGATCTCGCTCGTCCTTCGCCGTCCTCCGGGTCGAGAGGCTTACCCGGGCGATGTGTTCTACCTGCACAGCCGCCTGCTGGAGCGTGCGGCCAAGATCAGCGACGACGCCGAGGTCATCGCGAGCAATCCCGATCTCAAGAAGCCGGGCGGATCGCTGACGGCCCTGCCGATCATCCAGACCCAGGCCGGTGACGTATCGGCCTACATTCCCACGAACGTGATCTCGATCACCGACGGCCAGATCTTTCTGGAGAGCAACCTGTTTTACGCGGGCATCCGCCCCGCGGTGAATGTCGGCATCTCCGTGTCTCGCGTGGGCGGGAACGCACAGATCAAAGCCATGAAGACGGTGGCCGGCCGGCTGCGTCTGGACCTCGCCCAGTTCCGCGAGCTGGAGGCGTTCGCGCAATTCGGCTCGGAATTGGACCCCGCCAGTCAACGTCAGCTGGCGCGGGGTGAGCGGACGGTGGAAGTGCTCAAGCAGGGCCAGTATCAGCCGATGTCGGTCGAGGACCAGGTCATGAGCATTTTCGCCGTCACCCAGGGCTACCTGGACGATGTCGAGTTGTCGGCGATCCGAAAGCTGGAGGAAGACTTCCTCGAATTCATGCGTTCGGTAAGGCCGAACGTCGGCGAGCGCATCCGCGACGAAGGTGTTCTGAGCGACGAGACCGAGAAGCTGCTTCGCAACGCGATCGAGGAGTTCAAGCAGCTCCAGGGGAGTGCGCAACGCTCTCGGGATGCGGCAGCCGCTTCCTGAGCGGCCGGCAGACCTGCTAGGCGGAAGCGATGGCGAAAGCAAGAGAGATCAAGCGGCGGATGCGATCCGTCGACAACACGAAGAAGATCACGCGCACCATGGAAATGGTGGCCGCGTCCAAGCTCCGACGCGCCCAGCAGCGCGTCCAGCAGGCACGCCCGTACGCCGAGAAACTGTCCGATGTGATTCGGAACCTGATCACTCCGGAGCTGGCGGAGCTGAAGCCGGTACTCAGGCAACCCGACCGGATCCGGCGGGCAGCGGTCGTCCTCCTCACCAGCAACCGCGGACTGGCCGGGGGCTTCAACGCCAACCTGATCCGAAGAGCCCGCCACCAGCTGGCCGAACTGCGCGAGGATGGAGTCGAGACAGATTTTCACGTCATCGGCAGGAAGGGGATGTCCTTCTTCCGCTTCCGCAATATCGAGATGGCGACCGCGCGCAAGGACATCTCCGACCGTCCGACGATCGAAGACGCTCGCAGCATCGTCGAACCCCTGGCCGAGCAGTTCATTCGGGAGGAGATCGACGCCATTTACGTCATCTACTCCGAGTTCCGGAGCGTGATGAGCACGCCTCCCGCGGTGCGCATGCTGCTTCCGGTCTACGTGCCGGCGGGGCGTGTGCGCTCGGGTCCGTACTACATCCTGGATCCGTCCGCCGACGCGATCCTCGAGACTTTGCTGCCGCTGTACGTCACCCAGACCGTGTATCGGGCGTTAGTCGAGACGGCGGCGGCCGAGCAGGGCGCGCGGCGAACCGCCATGAAGAGCGCAACGGACAACGCCGAGGAGTTCCTCTCCAACCTGACGCGGAGCTTCAACCGTGCCCGTCAGGCCGAGATCACCAACCAGATTGCCGAGATCATGGGTGGCGCCGAGGCGCTCGCCCAATAGGAGAAGCTGGCTGATGGCGAACGAGACGAAGAAGTCGCAAGAGGACAACAACGTCGGCCACGTGGTGCAGGTGATCGGCCCCGTGCTCGATGTCGCCTTCGACCCGCAGGAGATGCCCGAGCTGTACAATGCGCTCGAGCTTCAGTGGTCGGATGACGATGGCGCCGGACATCGACTGATCGCGGAAGTCGCGCAGCACATCGGGCGCAATCAGGTGCGCGCCGTCGCCATGGACTCGACGGACGGGGTCAAGCGAGGCATGGACGTCCACGACACCGGCCAGTCGATCTCCGTCCCCGTCGGTGAGGCGGCGCTGGGCCGCATCATTAACGTGCTGGGCGATCCCATCGATGAGCAGGGACCGGTCGAGGCGAAGGAGCGGTGGCCGATCCACCGCGAGGCCCCGCCGTTCGTGGACCTGACCCCCAAGACCGAGATCTTCGAGACCGGCATCAAGGTGGTCGACCTCATCGCCCCGTACGTAAAGGGCGGCAAGACAGGCCTGTTCGGCGGCGCTGGAGTGGGCAAGACCGTCATCATCATGGAGCTCATCAACAACATCGCCCAGGAGCACGGCGGACGCTCGGTGTTCTGCGGGGTGGGCGAGCGAACCCGAGAGGGGAACGACCTCTGGCTCGAGATGAAAGAGTCCGGCGTGTTGGACTCGACCGCGCTCTGCTACGGGCAGATGAACGAGCCGCCGGGTGCGCGCCTCCGAGTGGGGTTGAGCGGCCTCACGATCGCCGAGTACTTCCGCGATGTGGAGGGACAGGACGTGCTGCTGTTCATCGACAACATCTTCCGCTTCAGCCAGGCGGGCTCCGAAGTGTCGGCGCTTCTGGGCCGCATGCCGAGCGCGGTCGGCTACCAGCCCACGCTGGCCACCGAGATGGGGAACCTGCAGGAGCGCATCACATCGACCACCAAGGGCTCCATCACCTCGGTGCAGGCCATCTACGTGCCCGCCGACGACCTGACCGACCCCGCCCCCGCCACCGCGTTCAGCCACCTCGACGCGTTCGTGGTGCTGGAGCGCGGTATCGCGGAGAAGGGCATCTACCCCGCCGTCGATCCGCTGGCGTCGACCTCAAGAATTCTCGATCCGCAGGTCGTGGGTGAAGAACACTACGCCTGTTCGCGCAAGGTGCAGAAGATTCTGCAGCGCTACCGCGACCTTCAGGACATCATCGCCATTC
>JBFILW010000004.1:0-39868 GCA_041612005.1 Gemmatimonadota bacterium | reverse complement strand
TTACCGATGAAGAAGAGCATTTTGGTCGGATTGGCCATCGTGCTGCTCGCGGGCGGCGGTCTCATGTCCCTGCCTCACACGCAGTCGTTCCCCCACGCGAAGCACGCCGGGCTGTTTCCGAGCTGTCTCGGCTGTCACGAGGGAATCGGCTCCGGAGATTCGGCCGCCATCTACTCGGTAACGCCGCAGAAGTGCGGAGCCTGTCACAACGGCACGATCCAGCCAGAAGTCGAGTGGACCGCCCCGGTCCGGCGGCCCAACAACCTGAAGTTCGCGCACGCGGAACACCCGAAGCTGGAGTGCAAGAACTGCCACCAGACGCCCGGCGCGACGCTAGCGATGGACATCCAGTACGCAGCCGTGGACAAATGCCTTCTCTGCCACGCACCGAAAGCGGAGGGACACCAGGCTATGGGCGTCTCATGTGATCAGTGCCACATGCCGCTGGCGGAGGCGTCGGACCTTTCCGTAAGTCAGATCGCCGGGCTACCCCAGCCGGATGATCACGCAGATCCGAACTACATCTTCGTGCACGGAGAGTACGCGGGCGAAGACGTCACCCGGTGTGCCGTCTGCCACGTCCAGGAGAGCTGCACGAGCTGCCACATCAACGCCGAGCAGGTCGCCCCGATTCAGGCGCTCCAGAGCAGCAGCCGCGTGGCGGCGGCGGTGGGCGCAAGGACGCCCAGCTGGCCTAAGCCGTCCAGCCACGAGGCCGCGGATTGGTCCGGCGCCCACGCCAAGGCAGCCCTGGAATCGATCGAGACCTGCGCCAACTGCCACGCGCAGACCAGTTGTCAGTCGTGCCACGGCACGGGGGGACCGCTCGTCGTGGCCTCTCTTCCCACGCCTCCGCCCGGAAGCCCCACAGGGGTCCAGATCGCGGCGGTACAGCCACCCTTCCACACGCCGGATTGGGTACGGCAGCACGGGCCCGCCGCGGCTACCGGACTTCCGAACTGCGCCGCCTGTCACACCGAGGGATATTGCCTCAACTGTCATGACGGTCCGGCCAAGAACACCTTCCATCCGGATAACTTCGTTCTCCAGCACGGCGCCGAAGCGTACACCGAGCGAACCGAGTGCGCAGGCTGCCATTCGACCGAAGTGTTCTGCCGGACCTGCCACATAAACTCCGGGGCGGGGGTCAGCGCTTCGGCGGGAAACACGTTCCACGACGCCCAGCCCGATTGGCTGATCGCGCACGGGCGGGCGGCCCGGCAGGGGATGGAGGAGTGCACGACCTGCCACCAGCAGACGTCCTGCCTGCGCTGTCACTCAGCCAGGTCGGGCTGGCGGATCAATCCGCATGGGCCGGATTTCGACCCCGACAGAATCGCGCAACGGAGCACGGAGTCTTGTTCGATCTGCCACACCCAGGGACAGATCGTGCCGTCCGATTGAGTGATCGCGAACACGAATGCGACTTCCAAACGCCCGCAGGCGATCTCACCCGCAGGGTCAGAAAGCGCTAAGAACCGCGGCGCTCGTAGTTTTTGTCGCGCTCGCATTCCCGGCGCGTGTCCATTCCCAAGCCGTGCCGGCGCCAACTCAGAACGCTCTGGCCGGTTCTCGCGTGTTCGGATCCAAGGGCTGCGTGGAGTGCCATGCGGTCAACGGCCTTGGCGGACAGATCGGGCCGGATCTGGCTCGAATCCCGGAGGCCCAGACTTTTTATGATCTGGCGGCGGACATCTGGAATCACCTCCCCCAAATGGCGATAGCCATGGACCGGTCGGGCATTCCTCTGCCTCGTCTCGACGCTGACGAGGTGGCGGACCTGATCGCCTTCCTGTTCACGCTCGACTATTTCGATGCGCCCGGAGACCAAGAGAGCGGGCGGCAGCTGTTCATGGACAAGCGCTGCGTCATTTGCCATCAGGTCGGCGGCATGGGCGGAGTGATCGGGCCGAATCTGGACGATCTCGGCCGCGGTGGCGCCCCGATCCAGGTCGCCGCGGCGATGTGGAGCCACGGGACGGTCATGACCGTAGAGCTGCGTGCGAGAGGCATCGCGCGTCCCAGGTTCAGCGGATCGGAGCTGCGGGACTTGATCGCCTTCCTTCGATCGAGCCACACTGGGCCAGCGGACGGGGGCCTGCACGTACTTCCGGGCCGGCCGGAGATCGGAGCGGCGCTGTTCGTCAACAAGGGGTGCGTCGATTGTCACGCGGTCGCGGGGCGGGGCGGCACGATCGGCCCAGATCTGTCGCGTCGCGCATCACACGCCAGCCTGCTCGACTTCGCGGCGGCCATGTGGAACAAGCAACCCGCAATGACGGCAGTAATGCGGGCGCGGGGCATCGAGGTACCGGAGGTCAGCGCCGATGAGATGGCCGACTTGGTGGCGTACCTGTACTCAACCAGCTACTTGTCGGAGGCCGGAAGCGCTGGGAGAGGCCAAGCTCTCCTGACACGAAAGGGATGCCTGGGTTGTCATTCGCTGAATGGACGGGGCGGCCAGGTCGCACCCGATATCTCGGAGTTGAAGCCGAGTCGATCGAACGCGGCTGTCATCGGCTCACTCTGGAACCACCTCCCGATCATGCGAGATCAGCCGGAAGCCGGATGGGCCCCGATGACCAGCACCGAGATGGCCGACCTGGCAGCATTTCTGCGCGCAGGAGCGACGAACTGATGCGACTCATGCGGCTCGCCGTCGGGACCGCCGTATTGTGCGGCGCGGGGATGGCGACTTCGCTCGATGTTTCAGCCGCGACTGTCCAGGCCCAGCCTGACAACTGCGTAACCTGTCATCGGGCGATCAGCAGCGAGCGACTCTCGGCGCCTGTGGCCCAGTTCGCGAATGACATCCACGCTGCGCAGGGTTTCTCCTGCACCGCGTGCCACGGAGGAGATGCCACGGTCGCCGGACTGGATGGAATGGACCCCGACCTCGGCTTCGTCGGCACGCCCGAGCCCGCGCTCATCCACCGGATCTGCGGCCGCTGCCATTCCGACGCCGAGTTCATGAAGCGCTACAACCCATCCCTCCGCGTCGACCAGGAGATCGAATACCTGACATCGATCCATGGCCGGCGACTCGTGGATGACGACGATCCGAATGTCGCCACCTGCGCCAGCTGCCACGGCGCCCACTCGATCCAGCCGGCATCGTCCTCGCTCTCCCGAGTCCATCCGCTCAACGTGGCCGAGATGTGTGGCTCCTGCCATTCGGATCCTGAGCGCATGAGCGAGTACGGCATTCCGACAGATCAGGAGAGTGAGTATCGGGCCAGTGTTCACTGGGAGAAGATAGCGGAGGAAGCCGACCTCTCGGCGCCCACCTGCAACGACTGCCATGGCAATCACGGCGCGGCGCCGCCCGGGATCGAATGGGTGGGCAACGTGTGCGGCAACTGTCATCCGGTGAACGACCAGCTGTTCGACGAGAGTCCGCACTCGCAGGTATTCGCGATGATGGGCATCCCCGGATGTTCTTCCTGCCACAACAACCATCGGATCGAGCCGGCCGGCGACGAAATGGTGGGGGTCGGGGACCAGAGCGTCTGCGTCAGGTGCCACGGCAAGGATGAGGCGGGCCCACCGGCACAAATCCGTGCACTCATCGACTCGCTTCGGATCGGCTACGAAGCCGCGGACTCGATTCTGGAGGAGGCCGAGAACTCGGGTATGGAGGTGAGCGAGGCCGTGTTCCAGCTCAATGGCGCTCGGACCTCGCTCGTCTCGGCTCGCGCCGCCGTACACGCGTTTAACGTCGAGCACGTCGCGTCGGAGGTCTCAGCGGGTCTCGAGGTAACGACCAGCGCGTTTGAGCGCGGCATCGCCGCATTACGTGACCTCAGATTTCGACGGGTCGGGCTGGCCGTGTCGGTCGTCATCATCGTGATCCTGATCAGCGGCCTGTTGTTCAAGATCAAAGAAATGGAAAGCTGAGAACGAATGACGGACAACCAGGCGCGTCAGACTACTACGAGACGGGGTTTCGTCGACTGGCTGCTCGGAACGAGTGTGGGAGCTCTATTCGTCGCGGTGGTCTACCCCATCGGACGATATATCGTGCCTCCACCCGCCGCCGAGTCCGCTGCCTCTTCCGTCACCCTATCGGTCGCCCCGGCTGACATCGCACCCGGTTCGGGGCAGATCTTCAAGTTCGGCAGCAGCCCCGGGATCCTGGTCCGCACACCCTCCGGGGAGTTGCGGGCTTTCTCAGCCAGTTGCACCCACCTCGACTGTATCGTGCAGTACCGGGAAGACCTCGGACACATCTGGTGCGCGTGCCACAACGGGCATTTCGACCTCAACGGTCTCAACATCTCCGGGCCACCTCCCCGTCCACTCGAGATGTACACGGTCAACGAGACGGCTGATCAGATCGTCGTGAGCCGGGGGAGCTGAGGGTGGGAGCGACAGGCGACAGGATCCGGGACGGGGGGCGCTGGCTCAACGACCGGCTCGGACTGGACGCGTTTCGGTCCGTCGCCACCAAGAAGGAAGTACCGGTCCACCGTCACACGATCTGGTACTACCTGGGTGGCATGACGCTCTTCCTTTTTATCATCCAGATCGCGACCGGCACGCTTCTGCTCTTCTACTACCGGCCGAGTGCCGACGAGGCCTACGAATCGATTCAGTTCCTGATGGCGGAAGTGGAATTCGGCTGGCTCATTCGCTCGCTGCACTCCTGGTCCGCCAACCTGATGGTTTTCACGGTGTTCCTCCACCTGTTCAGTGTTCTGCTGCTGAAAGCGTACAGAGCGCCGCGTGAGCTGACCTGGATCTCCGGCATGGTCCTGTTCGTGCTGACCCTCGCCTTCGGATTCACGGGTTATCTGCTCCCTTGGAACGAGCTCGCGTACTTCGCGACCCGGGTGGGAACGGAGATTCTGGGGGTCGTGCCGGTTATCGGATCGTTCCTGCTCAAGGTCGGGCGAGGCGGCACGGATGTGTCGGGCGCCACGCTGACCCGCTTCTACGCCATCCACGTCGCCGTCCTGCCGGCGATGGCCGTGGTGCTGCTCGGACTCCATCTGTATCTGGTGCAGAAACACGGGATGAGCACTCCCCGAGGCGTGGCGAGTGGGCCGAAGCGGTCCATGCCGTTCTTCCCCAACTTTCTGCTCCGTGATCTGGTCGGCTGGCTCACGGCACTGGCAGTTCTGGCGGCCCTCGCAGCCTATTTCCCGGCCGAACTCGGTCAGAAAGCCGATCCGTTCGTCCCGGCCCCGGCCGGCATCAAGCCCGAGTGGTACTTCATGTTCATGTTCCAGACTCTGAAGTACCTTCCGGCGCACATCTTCATCTTCGAGGGCGAAGCGGTGGGAGTGCTGGCGTTCGGGCTCGGTGGCCTGGCTCTTGTCCTGCTCCCGTTTCTCGATCGGCGGGCAAGTCGCGGCGAGCGGAGCACCATGTTCACATGGATCGGGATCGGGCTGATCGTCTACATTCTGTTTCTCACCTACCTCGGCTACAGCGCGAATCCAACCCAGTAGGATTAGTCACACCCGTCAGTCGGACTCGACCGAGAACTCTCCCTCGAGAAGCAACTGGTGGGCGACGTACTCGGGACGCACCGACAGATCCACGTCCGGATAGAGGGCGCGAAACCGGCCCCGGTACTCTGCTGCGGCAGCCGCGTCGCCGGAGAGCTCCGCTGAGCGGGCAGCCAGGATGAGGCCGAGCAGATGATCGGGGGCCTCCGCGAAGATCGTGGCAGCTTCTTCATTTGCCGCCTCGGAGTCGTCCAGTTGTAAGTGCAGAAGACCGCGGTGAAAGTGCACATCGGCATCGATCTCGTCGGGCGGCAGAGCGTCGTAGGCCTGCAGCCCCATCTCGGCAAAGAACTCCAAGCGATCGCTGCCACCCGCCTCCGCCTCCCGCATCGTACGGTCGAAGAGGCGATCGGCTGCCTGCCGCGGGCTCATCGAGGCAAGATCGACGCCGCCCCCGGCATTCGAACTCGCGCCGGGACCGGGTATCACACCACCGCTCGATGGCTCGCCCGGGGCGCGCGGACCAGCCTGCTGCCGCACGAAAAAGGTCATGGCCACGATGAAGACGATCAGCGCCAGGCTGGTCACGACCCAGGGCATGTAGGCGCTCGCGGGCTTCTTGGTCCGAGCGCCGACCGGTTTCCCGCACTCACCGCAAAAGGCGGCCTTCGCCGCCAGTTTCCCCCCGCAATCATCGCAGAACTCGGCTGTCTTCGAGCCCAGCGGGGCTCCGCACTCGATGCAGAACTTGCCGCTCGACTGCTTGCCGCAGCGCGGACATTTTCTCGTCACCTTGTCTCTCCCATAATAGTCAGCCGGAACGCGCGACAACCAATCTCGTTGCCGTCTCCTCGCAGCCAGGGTAGTAATGTAAAGCGGATCCAAACGAACCGCCGGTCAAACTGAGGCCGAGCGGAAGACCAACAATCACCGGAGTGGTCCGAATGTTGTGGCGATATGTCGGCGTCGGCATCGGCGCGTGGTATGTGTTTGCCCCCTTCATCTGGGGCTACCCACTCGGTTTCACCTGGTGGCACAGCATCGGAATAGGGATCGCGTTGATCGCGCTCTCCGCATCGTTCCTTTTCCGCTGGTACATCGGTGCCGGGCTTTTTCTCATCCTCGTCGGGTTTTACTCACTGGTGTCGCCGGCTGTCTACGAGTACTACACCCAGCAGTTCGCGCTCTGGAATGACATCGTGTTCGGCGTCGCGACCGTCCTCACC
Organism: Gemmatimonadota bacterium; assembly: GCA_041612005.1. Taxonomy (GTDB): domain Bacteria; phylum Gemmatimonadota; class Gemmatimonadetes; order Palauibacterales; family Palauibacteraceae; genus JBFILW01. The sequence continues at coordinate 33,189 of JBFILW010000004.1, read as the reverse complement.
GGAGCCATGCTGGCCGCGGCCTCCATCGTTTACGGGCGCCGGAGCGACGCGGCAACCTGATCGGCTCTCAAGCGCCGTACTTGGCCAGCCGGCCAGCCCTCGCCACCGCGAGCGGCATCAACTCCCATGAGTGCAGGCGGCCCAGCGATCCGCTCCTGCACTCCGTCTCTCCGAAGGACGTCGCCGTCTCCGAGCGACTCGGACCTCCGTGCATCAGGAATGGCACCGGGTGCCAGCTGTGGCTCCGCATGAGCGCCGGCGTCGAATGATCCCCTGTTACGAGAAGGACGTCGGGACCGGCTGCCAGCAAGCGGGGGACGATCGCGTCCGCCTCTTCAATGGTGCGCACTTTCCGATCGAAGTCACCGTCCTCGCCGGCCTTGTCGGTACCCTTCACATGCAGGAAGAAGAAGTCGTAGTCATCGATCCGCCGCTCCAGCTCCGTTGCCAGCGCATCGAGCGTGTCGTCCACCGCGGCCGCTTCCATCCCGACCAGACGAGCGACCCCTCGATACATCGGGTACGCGGCAGCCGCGAAGGCCCGCACACCAAACACGTCCGGAAAGCGGGGCCAGTCGGGTAGCTGGGCGAAGCCCCTCAGCAGAACCATGTTGGCGCGCGTCTGGGAGGCCAGAGCCTGACGGGCCGCGTCGACCCAAGCAGCAAACATGTCGGCCAGAGGCCGTGATGCCTCGGAGCGCGCCGTAACCGGAAGCGGCGGAACGCCGGTCTTTTCCGGATCGGTATCATCAATGTCACTCGCCAACGGTTCCTCCGGGCGCGCGACCACCAGGAATCGGTGCTCCTTCACCGGACGGACGAACCAGCGGGCACCCGGCACCTGGATTTCATTCAGCAGCTCACATAGCGGCGCCGACTCCTCCGTCGGGAGACGGCCTGCCCGGCGGTCCTCGATGTCGCCCCCGGCGTCGACGGTGCAGAAGTTCCCCCGCACAGCCACATCGCCATCCCGGATGTCGAACTCGATGCCCAGCGCTTCGAGCACACCCCGGCCGATCGTGTAAACGAGCGAGTCGTAGCCAAAAAGCCCCAGGTGGCCGGGGCCGCTGCCGGGCGTGATGCCCGCCGCCACGGGGTCGTGCAGGCCACAACCGCCCTCCCGCAACAGCGCGTCCAGGTTCGGCGTCCGGGCGGTCTCGAGCTCCGTTCTCCCACCGGTCTCCAGGGGAAGCCCCCCGAGTCCATCCAGGACCAGGAGGAGGATCTTGCTGTCGCCCGGGTGGATGATGTCGGCGATCTGTGTGAGCTTCACTGGTCCCGCCAGAGTTGAGTGAGCACCGTGCGGTTGCCTCCGACAGCCGCGATTCTCGCGGCGCACATCTTAACTGGCAGCGCGGGCGAGCGGCCACCCGAGCCTTGCGCCGAGTTGAACGGCGCGACATACCTTCCAAGTCGGCATCGAGGCAAGGCCGACTCCGGCTCCTGACCGGAACCTTCCGTACCGGGCGGTGAACAAGCCCGGGAACCGCGCTCACAGACAGGAGGACCGTTTGCTGGACCGACGCAAAGTTGTCACATCGATCACCCTCGGCCTCGCGAGCTTCGGCGTTGCCTGCGCTTCCTCGAGCGGCCTGCCGGCCATCCTCGAACAGCCCGAACGAAACGCCACTCAGGGTCGTTTCGGCGTGCCCCCGGACTCGGTCATCATGGTCGTGTGGGAGGCAATCCGGACTGACGAGATCGGCACGCGCCGCTTCATGCGGGCAGCCGAGGACACGACCGGGATGGCGTTCCTGGAGTCCGACTGGGTCTACGTGCCGCGCGTCCTGCCGTCAGCACCGCTGACCGGTCTTCCCGAGCCGGAAAAGTGGGTGAAGTTCCTGTTCTGGGCCTTCCCCGAGCAGGGTGGCACGAGGCTCTATGCCGAGGGCGTGTACAACCCTTCGCAACTGCCAGCGGAGCCTCCGAACTGGAACCTGATCGTGGTGGTGCCGAGCGCGGCCCCCGCATGGCAGTACATCGACCAAACGTACGAGCAGATCAACCGTCGCCTGGGCGCCGGCGACTGAGCGCAGCCGAACACGATCGGCGGTGAACAGCCCCAATTTGGCGGTCAGCCTGCGCGGCATCTCGCGGCGCTTCGGTTGGTTCTGGGCGCTCCGCGATGTCGACCTGGACGTCCCGCCAGGAACCTCCCTTCTCCTCGCCGGCCCCAACGGGGCCGGAAAGACCACCCTGCTCAGGATCCTGGCCGGAGTTCTGGCGCCGTCCCGGGGTGAGGGCAGGCTCGCAGGAGCAGGCCTCAATGACAACGATGGGATCCGGCGTCGCTCGGCGCTCCTCACCACGAGAGGCTACCTGTACGACGAGCTGACCGCACTCGAGAACCTCCGGTTCGTCAGCCTCATGTGCGGCAGCGACACATCTCCTGCGACGTCCGCCGGCATCCTGGACCGAGTCGGGCTGGCCAGCGTGGCCGACCGTCGTGTCGGCGCCTTCTCATCCGGGATGCGGAAGCGGCTGGCCCTGGGCGCGCTGCTGATGCGGCCCGTCCCGGTCGTGATGATGGATGAGCCGTTCGCCAGCCTGGACGACCATGGCCGGGCTCTGGTCGACGACATCGTGGAGGAGATGCTGGCGGCCGGGCAAACGGTGTTCTTGGCTTCGCACCAGATCGGCGATTCGCTTCGGCTGATCGGCCGGGTCGCCTTCATCGATCGCGGCCGACTCGCCTTCACATGTGCCGCGGACGAGCTGTCCGAGCGGCGGTACGCGTACTTCGAGGACCGCGAGTGAGCTCGAGGACACGCGAGATCTGGAAGCCGGTCGCCCCGGCGGAGACCGGCAGCGGCCGGCGCGAGTTTCTGCGTCGGACTCGGGCCATCGTGTGGAAGGACTTGCTCATCGAGGTCCGCACGAAACAGAGCTTCACCGCCATGGCGTTTTTCGCGGCCCTGGTCCTGTTCATATTCAGCTTCGCGATGGGGGCCGACGTACGTCTCCTGCAGGCCACGGGTGGGGGCCTGGTGTGGATCGGGATCGCGTTCACGGGCATCCTCTCACTCAGCCGCACATACCAGAGCGAGGAGCTCGCGGGTGGTTTGGAGGGGCTACGCCTGCTGCCAGGGGAGCAGCGCGCAATCTATGTCGGCAAGCTGCTGGGTAACCTCGCTCTCCTGCTCACTTTGGAGCTGTTTCTCTTCCCGACCGCCGCTATCCTGTTCCAGCTCGAGCTGTGGAGGGTCGCGCTGCCGCTCGCCGGGGTGGCGTTGCTTGGGACCCTGGGATTCTCCATCATCGGCACCTTCTACGCGGCGCTGGCCGTCCACGTCCGCGCGCGCGAGCTGATGCTGCCACTTCTGCTCTTCCCGGCCCTGGTGCCGGTGTTGTTGGGAGCGGTGAACGCGACCACGCTGATCCTGACCGGCGACCCGGACGGGGCGATGTCCAGCTGGATCCGTTTACTCGTGGCCTTCGATGTCATATTTTTCGTGGTCTGTACCTGGATTTTCCCGCTGGTTCTCGAGGAGTAGAGGCGAGCCACGGCAGGGAGCATCCCGCTGGGGAGATGGGACTTGGGCAAAACTTTGAAGATTCTGGGCTTTTCGGCCCTTCTTCTTTTCATAATTGGCAGCGTCGTCGGTCTGTTCGTCGTCCGCGCGGACGCCGCGATGGGCGACGTGCAGCGGCTCATGTACGTCCACGTGCCTGCCGCCTGGCTGGCCATGCTGGCGTTTTTCGTCGTCTTCATCATGAGTGTGCTGTACCTCGTTCAGCGGAACCCGCGCTGGGACCTGATCGCGGCGAGCTCGGCCGAGGTAGGTGTGCTCTTCACAGCCCTGACGCTCGCCCTCGGTTCTTTGTGGGGAAAGCCGACCTGGGGCGTGTGGTGGACGTGGGAACCGCGCCTTACCACCACGGCTGTGATGCTGATGATCTACATCGGCTACCTCGCCGTGCGCTCCTTCGCCGATGACCCCGACAAACGAGCTCGCTGGTCGGCGATCGTCGGCGTGGTTGGCTTCATCGACGTCCCGATCGTCTACCTCTCGGTGTACTGGTGGCGGACCCTCCATCAGCCGCCTTCCAGCCCGCGCTCAGTCGCGCCCGAGATTCTCTTCGCGCTCCTGCTGAATCTTCTTGCCTTCACGGTGGTATATGTGTACCTGCTCGGCAGGCGCTATCGCCTGGCAGTCAACGAGCAGGAGCTGGAGCGGATCGTGGCCCACCAGACAAAGCAGATTTCCCATGACTAGCGGGTACATGATCACCGGATACCTGCTGACATGGGGAGCGATCGCCGCTTATTTCTGGCGGCTCTCGGTCCGGGAGCAGCGCACCCGGCGGGTGCTCGATACCGAGCGCTCCGCACTCAATTGACACTTCGAGCCAAGAACTCCGGAGGCATACATGGTTGTTAAAGGCCGCCGGGCCTGGATGGGCCTGGGATTGGTGGCGATCGCCGGCGCCGTGGCGCTGTTGATCGCGGGCGGACTCAAGGAGAACGTCGTCTTCTTCCTCACCCCCAGCGAGCTGGAGGCCAAGGGTTCTTCCGTGTACGACCGGCCCGTGAGGCTGGGCGGACAGGTGGTGCCCGAGTCGAAGACGTGGGACGCGCAGACCCGCGACCTGCGTTTCGTCGTCACGGACGGATCGGTGAACATCCCCGTTCATAGCGTCGGGGCGCCGCCCGCGATGTTCGAGGAGGGAATCGGGGTGGTGGTGGAAGGCAGACTCGGATCAGATGGAGTCTTCCAGTCCGACAACGTGATGGTCAAGCACTCGAACGAGTACAAGCCGCCCCATGAGGACAAGACGCCGGCCAAGATGTTCGAGTCGCTTGTAGAGAGCGAGGAATAGGGTGCTGAGCGCGATTGGAACCGGCGTTACGATCGCGGCGCTGCTTGGCGCCGTGTTCGTGGTCATCACGGGAATGTTGGGTGGCTTTCGGCAGAGCGAATCTCTGACCCGCCTCTCGCGGGGCGGGGTCTACTTCGTTCTCCTCTGCATGACGATCGCGATGATCGCCATGGAGACCGCTCTCCTCGGGCACGACTTCAGCGTTGAGTACGTGTCGCAGGTGGGGAGCCGCGAGACACCCGCGTACTACACGGCAATCTCGCTCTGGAGCAGCCTGGACGGCTCGATTCTCTTCTGGGGCTGGATCCTGGCGGCGTACGCGGCCCTCGTCGCGTTCGTGAATCGCCACCGCAATGAGCGGCTCATGCCGTTCGTCAACGCCACAATGATGATCGTCGGCGTGTTCTTCTTCGGGCTCATGGTTGGGCCGGCCAGTCCGTTCGGGCTCGTATCGCCCGCGCCAGCCAACGGTCCCGGACCCAACCCGCTGCTCCAGAACCACCCGCTGATGGGCCTGCATCCGCCGATGCTGTACTTGGGCTACGTCGGCCTCACGGTGCCGTTCGCGTTCAGCATCGCCGCGCTGCTGAGCGGAAAGCTCGACGAGTCGTGGATTCGTGCCACGCGCCGCTGGACAATCGCCCCCTGGGCGTTCCTCTCGGTGGGCATCGTGGCCGGCGCCTGGTGGTCGTACGAGGTGCTGGGATGGGGCGGCTACTGGGCGTGGGACCCGGTCGAGAACGCCTCATTCCTTCCGTGGCTGACCGCCACCGCGTTTCTGCACTCGGTGATGGTGCAGGAGAGACGGGGCATGATGAAGACGTGGAACTTGAGCCTCGTGATCGGGACTTTCCTGCTCACGCTGTTCGGGACTTTTTTGACCCGTTCGGGAATCCTGGACTCCGTGCACGCGTTCACCGAAGGCGTGATCGGCCCGCTGTTTCTCGGTTTCATCGCATTCCTGGCGATCGCCTCGCTGGCGCTCATCGCCTGGCGGAGCGACCGGCTGCATGCGCCGGGGAGCCTCGAGGGCGTCGTATCGCGCGAGAGCGCCTTCATCATGAACAACCTTCTGTTCGCGGCCTTCACGTTCACGGTCCTGCTCGGCACCACTTTTCCGCTCATCGTGGAAGCGTTCAACGGGCAGCGCATCAGCGTCGGGCCGCCCTACTTCAATATGGTGACGGCGCCGCTGGGTCTCGCACTCCTCTTCTTGATGGGCGTCGGACCCGCGCTTCCGTGGCGGCGCACATCGGCGGAGAACCTGAGGCGTACTTTCTGGCCGCCGGTCGCGATCGGCCTGGCTGTGGCCCTCTTCGCCTGGGTGGCGGGCATCCGCCTGGTATATCCGCTGGTCACCTTCGCCTTCGCTGGCTTCGTGATGACCACGATCTTCGAGGAGTTCCGGAAAGGAGTGCAGGCCCGACGCCGTATCTCGGGCGCCGGCCCGCTACAGGCCCTCGGGCAGCTGCTGGTGCGGAGTCACCGGCGCTACGGCGGGTACATCGTACATGCCGGGATCGTGGTTATCGTGGTCGCCCTGTCGATCTCGGCCGCGTGGCGCTTCGAGCGCGAAGCCACGCTGAATGTCGGAGAGCGGCTGCAGATCGGGGAATACGGCGTCCAGCTCGAGCGCGTGTGGGGCGACCAGGAGACACAGCGCTTCGTGGTCGGAAGCGCGTTCAGCATCTGGGATGGGGATCGGCAGATCGGCACGATGGAGCCGCGAATGAACTTCTACCCATCCTCGCAGCAACCGATCGCCACCCCCGCGGTTCGATCGAACCCGAAAGAAGATCTCTACCTGACGCTGATGGCGTTCGACAACCAGCAAGGGACCTACGCGACCGTGCGGGCGATCGTCAACCCAGGCGTGCCGTGGCTTTGGGTGGGCGGAATGATCATCGCGATCGGCGCGGTGCTTTCGATCCTGCCCGGGCCCCGGCGCAGCCGCGCCGTAACAGTGATGACGCTCGAGGAGCCGACGGAGGAACCCGAGACGTCACCGGAGGAGCTGGAGGCCGTGCCTGCATGAGAGGTATGAAGTCATGGCTGCTTCCTCTGGCAGCCATTCCGTTCCTGGCGCTGCTTGCTTATGGTCTGACGCGCGACACCTTCGTGCTCCCCTCACCACTCGAAGGCCGACCGGCACCGGAGTTCCGGCTGGCAACGATGTCCGGCGACTCGTTGAGCCTGGAAGACCTGCGAGGGCGTGTGGTGGTGCTCAACTTCTGGGCTTCGTGGTGTGTGCCGTGCCGGGTGGAGCACCCCGCCCTGCTCCAGGCCCATAACACGTACGACCCGGCCGAAGCCCTGGTCGTGGGAGTGGTGTACCAGGACTCGAGACGGAATGCCCAGCGCTTCCTGGACCGGTTCGGTGGCGGCTGGGCCAGCGTGCTCGACCCTGGCACCCGGGTGGCGATCGACTTCGGCGTCTACGGCGTGCCGGAGACGTTCTTCATCGGGCGCGACGGCTCGATCGCCCGCAAGCATATCGGTCCGGTGAACTGGGAGCTCGTCCGAACGACCGTGGATTCCCTGCTGGCGCTCCCAGAACCCGCTGAGAGCGCGTCGGACACAACCACGGCCGCTGATGTGGGAGAGAGCCCACACCAGGCGACAGCGGAGGGCGCGGATTGATCGGGCCTGTACGCGGGTACAGGGTGCGAAACCTCGTGAGGGCCGTATCTGGCCTGGCGAGCGTCATGGTGCTCGTCGAAGTGGGCGGACCAACCCGCCTTGGTGCGCAGGAGATCCCCGGGAACGGTGCCGCGGCTGAGACCGTCCAGGTGAAAGCTGAGCCGGGATCGGAATTAGAGGAAGCGGCGCTCGATGCGTTGGCCGCCGAGGTTGGGGCGGAGTTGCGGTGTCCGGTATGCCGCAATCAGTCGGTGATCGAGTCATCGGCCGAACTGTCTCGGGAGATGCAGGCCACGATCCGGGCCAAGCTGGCGGCCGGGGAGTCGCCGGCCGAGGTGAAGGCCTACTTCGTGAGCCGGTACGGGGAGTGGATCCTCCTCAAGCCGACGGCGCGCGGCGTCAATATGGCCGTATATGCCTTGCCGGCACTGGTTTTGCTCCTCGGAGGGGTGTTCCTTGTGGCCAGGATCCGGGGGTGGGCCCGTACGGGCCCGGCCGAGGCTGCACCCCCGCTCGAGGGCGTGTCGGACGAAGACCAGCGGTGGCTGGAGGATGCGATCCGCAAATCGTGACTTTGATCGGCCGGACCCGATCAAAGGGAACTCTGAGGCTACGGACCGGTATAAGGACCGTTTGCAGTAGACTTTGAATTGAACCGAGAGGCCCATGTTCTTCGATTCTCGTGCACTTGATTCGTTCGACCAGTACCTGCAGGACGTCGAGCGCTATCCACTCATCGCTGACCCAAAGGACGAACGCGAGATCGCCCGCAAGGCGCGCGTCGGCGACCGTGAGGCGGCGGAGCGGCTGGTGACGGCGAACCTGCGGTTCGTGATCTCGTACGTCAAAAAGTATCAGGGCCGTGGGCTAAATCTCGCCGAGCTCGTGTGCATCGGTAACGAGGGGCTGCTCAAGGCCGTGAAGAAGTTCGATCCGGATAAGGGCGTGAAGTTCATCTCGTACGCGGTGTGGTGGATTCGTCAGACCGTGCTTCAGGCCCTGGCCGAGCAAACGCGCTCGGTCCGGATTCCGCTCAACCAGAACTCGAACCTGGTCAAGCTGTCGCGGACCGAGACCGCTCTGACGCAGAAGTTCGGCCGCACTCCCACTGACCGGGAGATCGCGGATGAGATGAGCGAGCCGGTGGAGACCGTCCGCGCCTTGCGCCGGGTCGCGTCCGCCGAGCTCAGCCTGGACGCGCCGCTGGACCGGTCCGACCGTGACAGCGCCTCGTTCGGGGAGCGCTTCGCGGGCATGGACGACTCCGACATCGAAGTCGATGTCGAGGCACAGGCTCGGCGTGAGTTCATGGAGCGCATGTTCGAGGAGTACCTGACGGAGCGGGAGCGGAAGATCCTCGTGCTCTACTACGGTCTGGACGACGGGGAGGAAATGACCCTCGAGCAGATCGGCGAGCTCCTCGGGGTGACCCGCGAGCGCATTCGCCAGATCCGGAACCGCGCCTTCGACAAGCTGCGTCAGTCGCCCGACGGCGAGGCGCTAGAGGGCTTCTGGCGCGCGACCGCCTGAGCGCACGGCGAGAAGCGCGAGCCCGAAGATCACCACTGTGAGAACGGCGCTCACCACACACCACTGACAGATAGCGTGGAGCACGAACAGCTCCACGCCGGTGAGGTAGGCGGAAAAGGCCAGACCGAGGGTTGCCAGGACGAGGAGCCAGCGGTCTGGCCATTTTTCATCCGCGAAGCGCGCCTGCACGCCGGCCAGAGCGATCAGAGCCACCAGGCCATACCACCCCACGCCCCAACCGGCCACCGGCACGCCGAGGAACCGTGCGTAGCTCGATGTCTGCACGGTCTCGCAGCCGCCGGTCCCGCACATCAGCTCACCGTAGAAACCCAGCGAGTACAGCAGCAGGTAGAGCGATATGAAGAGGCCCAGGAGGGCTGTCACCGATATCGCCATTCGGTGCTTCATTGCTGGGGACTCCGCTTCGGCGTCGATGTGCCCGGCCGAGCGACCAAGGGCCGCGGCCGCGGTCAGCTCCCGGCGCCCGCCGCGGCCTCGGCGGAGCTCGCCGTGGCGTCACCGAGGTCCTCTCCCACATCACGGGCCGCTTTGTCGGCCGCCGCCTGCCGAATCGCCTCCTCGATCGCCTCGTAGGACGTCTCCGTGCCCGTGAGGCGCTGGCCGTTGAAGAAGAGCGTCGGGGTGGCGCTGACTCCCTGGCTTTCCCCGTACTTCTTGGCCGACATGATTTCGGCCAGATGCTCGCGGTTGCTCAAGCAGTCCGAGAACTGCTTCTTGTCGAGTCCCAGCTGGTTCGCGTAATCCTCGAACCTTCTCTTCGGCCTGCCCTCGGTCGCCCACTCACGCTGATTGGCGAACAGCATGTCCCGCATCGCCCAGAAGCGGCCCTGGTCCCCGGCACAGCGACCGGCGAGAGCGGCCGGGATCGCGTTGGCGAAGTGCTCGAGCGGAAACTCGTACACAGTCCAGCGGAGCATGCCGTTGGACACGTAGTTCTGTCGCAGAAGCTTGCCCGTAAAGCCGTTGAAGCTGGCGCAGGCTGGACACTGGTAATCAGAGAACTCCACCAGGACGGCGGGCGCATCCTCCGCCCCCTCCGAAACTCCGACACCGGCATCGGCATCGACCTCGGTATCGGCCAGCGACATCGGCCCTGCATCCTTATCCCGATTCATGCCGCCAAGCAAAAGCCCCGCGCCCCCGAGAACTACGACGGCGATCACGATCATGTAGAATGTCTTGCTTTCTCCAGCGCTCTTACCTGACCGCGGATTCGCTTTCTTCGTCTGCTTGCTCACAATCCAAGTCTCCTACAGTAGAATGATGAACACGAGAGCGGCGGCGATGAGTGTGGTCGCGGCGCCGATCAGGACGAGTTGCGTCCACTCCCGCCTTCGGCTGTTCATGGCCGCCAGCTCACCGAGCTCCGGAAGAAACTGGGTCTCCCAACTGCGCTCGATCTCTCCCGACATGTCACGCCACGCCGACTCGTACGCTCGGTCCAGCCGTCGCAGGGTGCCGCGCCACTCTTTCGCTGCGTCCTCTACGCTCTCCTCTCCTGCCTCCGGCGGTCCGTCCTCCAGAGCCTCCAGCCGCTCGAGCAGGGCTTCCTGCTGCTCTCTGAGCCTTCCGAACATCGGGCTGATCCGGTCGAACGGGGCCTGAAGCCGGGAGGCGAGGTCCAAGCGCTGCTCCGACGAGAGCTCATGCTCCTTCAGCTCCCGGGACGAGAGGCGTCGCTCGGCCCCGATTCGTCGCACCTCCTGTGCGAACACCGTAACCAGGCGATCGGTTGCCTGCCCGACAGCGGCCTGAGTGTCCTGATGGAGGCCGCTGGCGTCCATGGCGGCCACGGCGCGTGATAGGCCATGGGCCTCCGAGGCCGCGGATTTGCGCAGCAGCAACGGACCGAGCGCGATCTCGCCCAACTCCATGAAGTGCGTCTCGAAGAAATGGGGGCCCATCCCGGCTCGGTTGCGCAGGTCATCGCCGATCTCCGCCGCCGCGCGCTCTGAAGCCTCCTGAAGCGAGCCGACCGAGGCGGTGAACTCAGGCACCTCAGCTGGTGTCGGCGGTGCGACCTCCTTGCGCGAAAACATCTCGATTGGCCTATCGGCCGGTGGTTCGCTGAGAGCCTTTTCGGCGGTACGGACGATCGCGCGAATCTCCTCCGGGAACAGATACCGCATGCGCAGTGAGAATCCGTTCTCTGATTCGACCAGGAGGACATCGCCGGCCTCGACTCCGAGCGGGCCCGGTTCGTTCTCGGCCAACGCGGGCCAGGCCAGTGCCTCGTGCCGCCTCCGCGAGAAGAGGTGGATGCCTGCCTGCGTGAAGACCGCGACAAAAAGCCCCTTGATCGAGGAACCAAGCAACTGGCCCGAAACCGCCGTGCCTGCGGTCGCCACCACGACTTCTCGCGCCACGGGCCGCAGGAGGTCCCGACGCCGCTCGTTCTGGTCTACGGACGCTTCAATCGCGCGCGCCAGCTCCTCGAGCTGGGAGGGGTCGCCCTGGACCGCCAGCGTGTAGTCGGATGTGAAGAGGAGCAGCATACCGGCCCGGCGGGCGATCCAGAACAGGTCCTCGAGCGGTATCTCCTGGTCGTCCACAGTCAGCCGGCGCTCGACGAGGCGCACGCTCGTGTCGCGCCGAAGGCCTTCGCCCTCGATCAGCACATTGAGCTTCAGCTGCAGCGGTTTAGTCTCGTACACCCGGTTCCTCGCTCGCCAGTCTGGCTACCCGGCCCGTGCGCTCTTCGTACCGTCCAACGAACTCCTCGAGACGCCAAGGCACCCATGAGGATCGCGGGAGGCCGACATCGGCGATGCAGAGCTCGATCGCATCCGGCTCACCCTCGATCTCGATCAGCGTGTCCATGTCGGGATACTGCTCGATCCGCACGTGCACCGAGTCCGTCTCGTAGATCGCGATACGACGATCGATCGCCATCGCGATCGTACTGAAGCCGAGCCGCGCAAAGAGCGCCAGCATGGCGGTCGCATCTTCGGCCGTTGTCTCGAGCTCATCTCGGACCTTGAATCCATTCTCGTAACGAGTCGGACCCTTCCAGGTCAAGACGGTGCGTGCCGCGCCCCGCTCGGCGGTGATCGTGCGCACCCGCAGCACCTCGTCGGCATCGAACAGGCGACCATCGGGCGTGTCCAGAACGCGGTCCGACATCTTTCCCTCGAGCACCAGCGTCCAACCCGCCTCGACGAGTTGCCGCCGCACCTCCTCGACAGAGGCTGTCAACCGTGCTTTGAGCTCCCGCTCCGTCTGCATGCTCACGCGAGAAGCGCTTCGCGTACGCCATCGGCGTCGAGAGTTTCGAACAGATAGTCGGGCCGATGTTCGGCCAGCTCCTCACCCGTGTAGCGTCCGGAGGCGACGGCTACCGCCGTCACCCCGGAGCTCCGGGCGCAGCGCACGTCCTCGGGCGTGTCGCCGATCACGATCACGGTGTCGGGTCGAAACGTGATCCCGAGGCTGGCGTGAGCGCGCTCCATGGCGATCGGTGGCAGGTGCTCCCTGTGCTCCGAATCGGAGCCGAAGGCCCCTACTCCGAAGTTCCCGTCGAGTCCGCACGCGCGGAGCTTGCGCCACGCTCCTGCCTCGACGTTGCCGGTGACGAGGCCCAGCGCCAGGTCGCCTGCCGCTCCGGCCGCGGCCAGGAGGTCGGTGACCCCGGCACAGATTGCCAGAATGTCGGTGCGGGACGCCAGTTCGTCATCCAGATAGTCGATGTAGGCCAGCCACAGCGCTTGCAGTCCGGCGTCGATCTCCTGGTCCGGCCGACCGGCCGCTCGTAACAGCGCCCGGACGATGGCGGGGTCTGTCTTGCCGTGGAAGGAAAACTCGTCGATGGGCCCGGTCTCACCGTACACATCGACCATCGCGGACCCAAGCGCTGCCCGCCCCGCGCCCTGCGTATCGAGCAGAGTGCCGTCGATATCGAACAGCAGCAACTTCCTCATTCCTCATGACTCCTGTCCGATGAACCCGCTCTCCCCGCCGGGATTGCCCTCTCGATCGCCCGCTCCAGCGCTGCTTCGGCCCGTAAAGCCAGAGTCAGCAGCTCGGCGTCGCGCGCGGAGTCGGCGCCGGCCGCTGATCCCGTAGAAAGCGCGAAGACCATATCGCCGTCGAACGAGGTGTTGGCGGGCGATATGCGCTTCGCCACCGCGTTCATCGCCTGCCGGGCAACCACCTGCAGCCCGACCCTGTCGACCGGGGCCTCCAGGGCGACCACGCCCAGCGTCGTGTTCTCCGCGGGGCGCAGCGATCCGAAGCTACCGCGCTGGCCTCCCTGGCGCAGCGCGGCGGCCGTGTCAAGGAACTCCCCGGACTCGGCGCGGCAGCCGGCCATGATGCGGCCGGAGCCATCGAGCACGTCTCCGAACGCGTTGACGACTGCCAGGGCCGCTACAGCACCATCTCGATGCTGCTCGGCCCAACAGCCCACCCCGCCCGGCTCCGAATGCTGCATACCGAGTAGCTTGCCGACCGTGGCTCCCGTTCCGACTCCGCGGCGCCCCTCTTCAACGGGCAAGCTGTCGGCGTCGGAGGCAGCGGCATAGCCCATCTCGGGACCGGGTCGGCGCTCCGCTGCGCCATGTCCGAGGTCGAAGATGACGGCTGCCGGGACGATCGGGACAGTGGCGACGCTGGTGCGAAAGCCGAGCCCCCGCTCCTCGAGCCACCGGACGACGCCATCCGCGGCCGAAAGCCCGAACGCGGAGCCGCCGGTAAGCAGAAGACCATCGCAGCGCTGTACGACGTGCAGCGGGGAGAGGACGTCCAGTTCGCGGGAGCCTGAGGCCAGGCCGCGGACGTCGACTGCCGCGGCGAACGGCCCCAGGATCGCTGTGCAGCCGGTCGCTGCCTCCTGGTCGTCGGCGTGACCGACTGCAAGCCCAGGTACCGCGGTCAAGGTGCGGTTGGAAGCGGCCGCCGTCATGCCACCAGCGCGCTCTCCTCGCTCAGCCAGCGGGCCAGAAGCGCGGGGTCCAGGTTCCCGCCGGAGATGACGGCTACCGTGGCACCGGGCTCGCCTGCCGGTCGCACATGGCCTGCAAGCAGCGCGGCCATCGTCGCGGCGCCGCTCGGCTCCACGACCAGGTGCTGCCTGAAGCACCACAGGACAGCGGCACGAATCTCCTCGTCGGTTACCGTCACGACTCGCTCCACGAGGTGCTGGCAATGGGCGAAGGTCAGGTCGCCGACCCGGATGGGCTTCAGGCCATCGGCGATCGTGTCGATCGTATCGAGCGTGACGGGCGACCCCTCCTTGAGAGATCGCTGCATGGCCGGCGCGCCTGTCGGCTCGACACCCACGATGCGCACGTCCGGGTACAGGGCCTTGAGCGCGGCAGCGGTCCCCGAAATGAGTCCGCCGCCCCCGATCGGGACCAGAACGAGCTCCGGTTGCACCGGATCCCGGACCATACCGCGCCGCTGCGCGTCGCGCAGTTGCTCGGAGATCTCGAGTCCCACGGTGCCCTGACCCGCGATAATCGCGGGGTGGTCGAAGGGCGGGACGATGATCGCCCCCGTCCGGGTTGCGATCTGCTCGGCGCGCTCGCGGCGCTCGCGGGTCGTCAGACCCACCTGCTCGATGTGTGCGCCCAGAGCCCTCGCGCCCTCGACTTTGACGCCCGGAGCGTCGATGGGCATGACGACCGTAGCGGTTTGTCCGAACGCGCGAGCCGCGTGGGCGACGCCCTGAGCGTGATTCCCGGACGAATAGGTTAGAATCCCCGCATCCCGCGCCGCGCCGAGCTTGCTCACGAAGTTGTAGGCGCCACGTAGCTTGAATGCACCAGCGTGTTGCAGGTTTTCGCACTTGAGCCACACCTGACCGGATGGCACCGAGCCGTCATCGGCGTCAAGTCTGACGGGGTGGAGCGGCGTGCGGCGGGCAACGCCTCGGAGCCGCTCGGCGGCGGCGAGAATCTCGTCGAGGCCGACGAGATGGTTGGCTGAAGTCTGTCCGGCTCTCACGGTAACTGTCGAGGCAGTGCTAGAACTCGTCGCTCGCGTCGCTCGCATCGTCATCGTCGCCGCCTTCGCTGCCGTCGCCGTTGCCGTCGATCACCCGGGCCACATCGATGACACCGTCCCCCTCGTCGAGGGCGACGACCCGTACTCCCTGGGTTGCGCGGCCGATGACCCGGATATCCTCGATTCGCTGGCGATTGATGACGCCTTTGCGAGTGACGAGCATGATCTCGTCATCGCCAACGACCTCCTTCACGGCGACAACATCGCCCGTCTTTGCGGTGATGCGGAGGTTGATCAGGCCCTTCCCGCCGCGTCTTTGCACGCGATAGTCGGTGATCTTGGACCGCTTGCCCATTCCGCGGTCGGTGACCGTAAGCAGGGTGCCGTCTCGGCGCACGACAACCAGGCCGACCAGCTCGTCATCCTTGCCGAGCTTGATGCCGCGCACGCCCTGCGACACGCGCCCCATCTCGCGAACATCCGACTCCTGGAAGTGGATCGCCATACCCTTCTTGGTGGCAAGGATCACATCGTTGGAGCCATCGGTAAGCTTGGCGTCGATCAGACGATCGCCCTCGATGATGTTAATCGCGTTGATCCCGGTCGAGCGCACGTTCGAGTACGCGGCCAGGCTGGTTTTCTTCACGACTCCGTTGCTGGTCGCGAATAGCAGGTAACGGTCGGCGCTGAACTCGGAGACCGGCACAATAGAGGCAACCGCTTCATCAGACTTCATGTCGAGCAAATTCACGATCGGTTTGCCGCGCGAGGTGCGTTTCGATTCGGGTACTCGGTGCACCTTCAGCCAGTAGACACGGCCCGCGGTGGTGAAGACGAGCAGGTAATCGTGAGTGGATGCGAAATACAGGTGCTGCACCCAGTCCTCATCGCGCGTGCCCATGCCGGCGATCCCTCTACCGCCGCGTCGCTGACTCCGGTACGTGTCGGGCGCGATGCGCTTCATGTAGCCGGCGCGGCTCACGGTGATCACCATATCCTCCTCGGCGATCAGATCTTCGATCGAGAAGTCGACGCCACGGTCGACGATCTTTGTTCGCCGCTCGTCTCCGTACTTTGCGGCCACCTCTTGGAGCTCTTCCTTGATGATCGACATCCGGAGCTCACGCGACCTTAAGATCTTGTTGAGCTGCGCGATTTGCGCCCGGATCTCGGCCAGCTCCGCTTCCAGCTTCTCGATCTCGAGGCCGGTGAGCCGCGCCAACCGCATGTTGAGGATCGCTTCCGACTGCCGCTCGCTGAGACCGAAGCGCTTGCGAAGTTGCTCGCCTGCCTGCTCGGAATCCGCAGCGCCTCGGATGATCTTGATGACTTCGTCGATGTTGTCGACGGCGATCTTCAGTCCCTCGAGGATGTGCTCGCGCTCCTGGGCGTGACGCAGGTCGAACTCGCTCCTGCGAACGACCACCTCGTGACGAAAATCGACGAAGTGCTGCAGCATCTCCCGCAGCCCCATGACCCGTGGCACGCCTCCGGCCAGTGCGAGCATGATCACACCGAACGTGGACTGCATCTGGGTGTGCTTGTAGAGCTGGTTGAGCACGATCTCCGGGATCGCGTCGCGCTTGAGCTCGATCACGACCCGGATGCCGTCACGGTCGGACTCGTCGCGGAGGTCAGCGATGTCATCGACGCGGCGGTCTCGCACGAGCTGGGCGATCTGCTCAATAAGACGGGACTTGTTCACCATGAACGGGATCTCCGTCACGATGATCCGATCGCGAGAGCTCTCCCTCTCCTCGATCTCGGCGGCCGCCCTCATCACGACCCGGCCACGCCCCGTCTCGTATGCCTCCCTGATCTGATCGATACCGTAGATGTAGCCGGCGGTCGGAAAATCCGGCCCTTTGACGTGCTCGAGCAGCTCTTCCAGGCCGGCGTCCGGATTGTCGATCAGCGTCGTGCAGGCCGCGACCACCTCGCGAAGGTTGTGCGGCGGGATATTGGTCGCCATCCCGACCGCAATCCCGGAAGAACCGTTGACCAACAGTCCGGGGAGCCGTGCGGGGAGAACGGTGGGCTCCGTGAGCCGATCGTCGATGTTGGGCGCGAAATCGACTGTGTCCTTGTCGATGTCGATCAGCATTTCGTTGGCAATCGACGCCAGGCGCGACTCTGTGTACCGATAGGCTGCGGCGCTGTCGCCGTCGATTGAGCCGAAATTGCCCTGGCCATCGATCAGGGGATAGCGGAGCGAGAAATCCTGGGCCATCCGCACGAGCGAGTCGTAGATCGCCGAGTCACCGTGCGGGTGGTACTTGCCCAGAACATCGCCGACTACTGTCGCGCTCTTCTTGTATGGCCGGCTGGAGGACAGGCCGAGCTCCTGCATCGAGTAGAGGATGCGACGGTGTACGGGCTTGAGCCCGTCGCGCACGTCGGGCAGCGCCCGCTGCACGATCACGCTCATCGAGTAGTCGATGAACGACTCGCGCATCTCGTCTTCGAGCAGCCTCGGCTCGATGCGATCCACTGTTTCCACTTTGCTCATCGGGTCATTCGGATACGGGTTTCGGGGGCGGAGGCGCGGGTCACGATACACCGGGACGACGGCTGGCCCTCAAGCGAGAAAATCGGGCCGTGAAGGCCCGATTGTGGCCCCTGCAATCTACGGCCGGGAGGGCAGAAAAGCGACCTGCAAGGGGGTCGAATCGGGGATCGGAATTGGCCCCGGAGGCCGCCCTGAAACAGGGCCGAAGGCCTCCGAGGTTGGCGTGGAGGAGCGGCCGGGGTCAGGCCGCCCTGGCTCACTCAGGTATCCGGCTCGCCAGCTCCTGGTCAATGAGCAGCAGCGCCTCGGGCGAGTCCCCGGCCAGCTCGAGACGGCCGACGATGTCGCCCACGCTCTTCTCCTCCTCGACCTGCTCCGTGACAAACCATTGCAGCAGGACCTGAGTGGCGTAGTCACGCTCCTCGACCGCCACCCCGTAAAGCTCGTGGATCTTCTCGGTCACGTGCTGCTCGTGGGCCAGCGCGAGGCGCATGACCTCGAGCGGGGACTTGAAGGTGGAAGGTGGCTGGTCGATGGCCTGCAGCACGACGCGCCCGCCGATGTCCGTGAGGTGATCGAACAGCTTCATCGCGTGCGCGACCTCCTCTGCGTTCTGCATCCGCATCCAGTGGGCAAATCCGTCCAGGTGCTTCTCGTCGAAATATGCCACCATCGCCAGGTACAGGTACGAGGCGTAAAACTCGTTCTTGATCTGTTCGTTGAGCGCGTCATGCACTTTCATGCGAACCGTTCCTCTCGAGTCGGGTGCAGCTTATTGACAACGATTATTGCCAACCTACCAGCGCCGCCGCAGCGTGGGCAACCGAGCGAGCGACCCTCAGATGATGCTCAGGCGACGGCTCTGAAGTCGTGGATCTCATGACGTCCCGCCTCTTCCAAGGCTTGGCGTATTTCGCCACGCGCTCCGGGTGTCCCGACCGCGACCAGAAAGTAGGCATCGGGGACCACGTCCAACTCCCCGGCACCGAGCACCGGCGCCCCGTGAATCTCCTGGCCGATCTTGCGCGGATCCAGATCTATGAAGGCCGCAGGCCGAGTCTCCTGGTTGATCATCTCTCGCGCGAGCGCCTTTCCGACCCGACCGGCACCCCAGACCACGACGGGACGGGACGCTGGAAGAAACCCGAGCCGCAGGAAGTGCACGCGGCAGCGGCGGAACGCGTCCGGCCCATACTCGGGTGCCCGGGCGGACAGACGCGTGTCGGTGATCCGCCAGCTGAGTAAAATCGCCGGCAGGTTCGCGCAGCTGAGCCCCGCCATGTGGAGCCGTAGAATCAGGTCGTAGTCCTCGGGCCAACCTTCGTTTCGGTAGCCTCCGACCGCGTCGAGGACTGTGCGCCGAATCATGAGGGTGGGGTGGGCGAGAGGACATTCCACCAGCAAGTCGCGTCTGATCTGCGCCGGGGTCCGGAGGGAGTTCAGCCAACGCTCGTAGCGCTCGAGACCCGATCCAATCCGGTCACGCGGAAAATACTCGACGCCGGTCCCGCAGGCCGCCAGCTGGCGGTGGTCGGATAAGAAGGCGATCTGTTTCTCGAGCCGCAGCGGGTGCGCGATATCATCGGCGTCCATGCGCGCGATGAGCGGGGCGCGCGCCTCACCGGTCCCCGCCCGGAGTGCAGACACCAGCCCCTCTCCGGTCGCTTCGAGCACACGCACGCGAGGGTCGAGCGCGGCCCAGGCGTCGAGGATCGAACGGGTGCCGTCCCGGGAGGCATCGTCCACAGCGATGACTTCGTATGGTCCCAGCGACTGCGCGTTGATGCTCGCAATGCATTCGGGCAGCGTCGCTTCGGAATCCCGGCAGGGGAGAACGACCGAAACGGCGGGCGTCACGGTCTGGCTCAGCCGTTCACCGCCATTTCCGCGCCCACTCCATCCAGGTGGCGACGCAGGTAACGGCCGGTGTGCGACTCCGGCGCCGCCATGATCGAAGCTGGCGGGCCTTCAGCCACGATTCGGCCACCGCCGACCGCCGCCTCGGGACCGAGGTCGATGATCCAGTCGGCTCTCGCGATCACATCCAGATTGTGCTCTACCACCAGCACGGTGTTGCCAGCGGCGACGAGCTCACGCAGAACCGACACCAGCGTCTCGATCTCTCCCAGCCCCAGACCGACAGTGGGTTCGTCCAAGCAGTAGAAGCGGCGTCCCTTCCCGGAGCTGCGCGTCAGCTCTCTCGCGATCTTCAGTCGCTGGGCCTCGCCGCCCGACAGCGTGGTTGCCGGTTGGCCTAACCGAAGGTAGCCGAGGCCGACGCGCTGCAGCTGCCACAGGGCTTCCCCGAGTCGATCGCGGCGGATGAAGAAACGGATCGCCTCGTCCACCGTGAGCTGCAGCACGTCGTGCACGTTGAGGCCACGGTATTCGATCTCCAGAACCTCAGGCCGGAAGCGACGCCCTTCACACACCTCGCACGGAAGCGACACGTCGGCCATGAATACCATCTCGACAATCTCCTCCCCCGCTCCCTTGCAAGCCGGGCAGCGCCCCCCTTCGATGTTGAAGCTGAAGTGGCCGGATCCGTACTCGCGCTTACGAGCCAGCGGCTGCTCGGCGAACAGCTTTCTGACCTCGCCAAACGCCTGGATGTACGTGATCGGATTCGAGCGCGGAGTACGCCCGATTGGGCTCTGGTCTACCAGCACCACTGCATCGAGCGCCGTAGCACCGCGAAGCCGCCGATACGTACCGACCGGCTCACCGAGGTGCCGCTTCGCACTCGTGACCCCTCGCAGTTCCCGCTCAAGGGCGTGGAACAGGATATCGTCCACCAGAGTCGACTTGCCGGAGCCTGACACGCCGGTCACGACCGTGAGCGTCTCAAGCGGAATATCGACGTCCAGGGCCTCGATATTGTGCTGCGTGGCGCCCTCGAGGTGGAGCCAGCGCCGATCGCGGCCCCGACGCGTGGAGGTGCCCGGCTTGGCAGAAGGGCGCCGATGTCCCGACTCCAAGCTCGGAAGGCTCCGCCGCCGGATCGCCTCGCCGGTTGCCGTTCGGGACGCACGCAGCTCCGACCAGCTGCCTTCAAACACCAGCTCGCCTCCACGTTCCCCCGAACCGGGCCCGAGCTCGACGATCCGATCGGCCACCGCCATCACCTCGGGCTCGTGTTCGACGACAAGCACCGTGTTCCCGGTGTCACGCAGCCGGCACAGAACGGCGAGAAACGTCTCGATGTCGCGCGGGTGGAGGCCGATCGTTGGCTCGTCCAGCACGTAGAGAGCATCCACCAGGTGGCTGCCAAGGCAACTCGCCAGTCTAATGCGCTGCATCTCGCCCCCCGACAAAGTGCGAGCCTGCCGGTCCAGTCTCAGGTAGCCGAGCCCGACGTCGTCCAGGAACTGCACGCGCTCGCGCAGCTCCTGACGCACGGTGGCCGAGACCTTCTCTTCGAACGCCGGCAGCTCGAGCGTCTCGATCCACGGGCGGAGCTCGCTGATCGGCATCGCGGCCGCAGCGGCAATATCGAGGTCGCCAAGCTTCACGTGGAGCGCTTCGCTTCGCAGGCGCGCCCCGTCGCACGCCTCGCAGGTCCTGGCCGTCTGGTATTGGCGGAGAAAAACGCGGATGTACTGTTTGTATCGCTTCCGCTCACGCGACTCCAGAAACGGGATCACGCCCTCGAAGTCTTCGCTGCCGTGCACGAGCTCGCGGCGCAGCGCGGCGGAAAGCGATCGAAACGGAACCGTCATGTCGACGCCTCGCTCGGCCGCGAACTCGCGCAGGTACTCCCGGTAGTCGTCGTAGCGAGGCTTGCTCCATGGGTCCAGCGCCCCGTCGGCCAGCGAGCGCTCCGGGTCGGGGACGATGAGGTCCGTATCGTAGGCGAGGTTGGCTCCGAATCCGTTGCAGACCGGGCACGCGCCGGCCGGGTTGTTGAAGCTGAACAGGAGTGGAGTCGGCTCGGGAAAGTCGATCCCGCAATCCGCACACCGATGGCGCTCGGAAAAGGCGAGCCGATCAGCATCGGCAACCAGGACGAGCGCCTGACCGTCCCCCTCGGCGAACGCCATCCCCAGCGCGTCGGCCAGGCGCTCCCGCAGCTCGGAATCGTCATCCGAAATGACGATCCGATCGACTACGACCAGCAGCTCATGCGCGGACGTGAGATCGAAATCATCGCTTTCCCGAAGATCGTCCAGATGCAGCTCCCGGCCATCCGCCACCACACGGACGTAGCCCTGCGCTTTCAGGTTAGTCAGGGCCACGACGTGGCTGATGCGTTCGCTCAGCCGGAGAGTGAACACGACCTGGATTCGGGTCCCGGAGGCCTGCCGCAACGTCCGGTCGAGAGCCGACTGCACAGTATCCGCGGTTACTGCTCTATCACACTCGGGGCAGATCGTCTGTCCGACCCGTGCCCAAAGGAGACGCATGTAGTCATACGCCTCGGTCACAGTTCCCACGGTGGAGCGGCTCGTCTGCACGGTGTTCTTCTGTTCGATCGCGATCGATGGACTGACCCCATCGATCCAATCCACCGCTGGTTTGGGCACGCGCTCCAGGAACTGCTTGGCGTAAGTAGAGAGAGACTCGATGTAGCGACGCTGGCCTTCGGCGTACACCGTGTCGAAGGCGAGGCTCGACTTTCCGGACCCCGATGGTCCGGTGACGACCGTCAGCTCTGCACGAGGGATCGCCAGGTCGATCCCCTTCAGATTGTGCTGCCGGGCGCCTCGCACCCGAATCGCTTCTCTCATCGCCATTGTGTCAGGACTGAGAAGGCAGGCCCCGAACGGCAGGGCACGGGCCGTATGATGCAGGTGCACGAGTCGCATCGCCAACCGCAATCGGGCTGGAAGGCCTCACGAAGTGCCGATATCTTCCGCACCCGGCGGCGCGTGGCGCAGGGCGGCTGCCTTAGACGACGATCCGTTGAGTGAGAAAGCTTGCAGACGAGCCCCGAAGGTCCGATTCGAGAAGAAGAAGCGCTGGGCAAGGCGTACGACGCCCGTCTCATGCGCCGGCTTCTCACCTATCTGATGCCGTATCGTCTCCACGTGGCGATCGCCATCTCGATGCTCATTGCCGCTTCCGGGTTGGCGCTCGTTGGCCCCTGGCTCACGAAGATCGCCATCGATCAGGCCATCCCGACGGAGGACATGCGGCTTCTGACCTACCTGGGCGTCGGCCTCGTGGCTGCGCTGGCGGCCGCAGCCTTTCTCGAGTACACCCGGACGATCCTCACGACCTGGATCGGCCAGAGAGTGATGCGGGACCTGCGCCGGCAGATATTCTCGCACCTGCAGCGACTCGACCTCGCCTTCTTCGACCGCAATCCGGTGGGACGGTTGATGACGCGCGTCACCAGTGACGTGGAGGTATTGAACGAGATGTTCACGTCCGGAGTCGTGACGATCTTCGGTGACGTGTTCACGCTCGTCTTCATTGTCATCGCCATGCTGCTGCTGGATTGGCGCCTGGCGCTGGTGACCTTCACTGTCTTGCCGGTTGTGTTTTTCGCGGCCTGGTTGTTCCGCAAGCGGGTTCGGCAGGCGTATCGTGACATTCGAGTCCGGATCGCGCGCATTAACGCCTACCTGCAGGAGCACATCAGTGGGATCGCCGTCGTGCAGCTGTTCCGCCAGGAGCGCCCCACCGAGGGGCGGTTCGAGACGATCAACGAGAGCTATCTGCAGGCTCATTTGCGATCGATCACCTACTACGCCCTTTTTTTTCCGGTCATCGAGATCATCTCGGCCGTGGCACTGGCCCTCATCATCTGGTACGGAGGCGGCCAGGCACTCCAGGGCGCCATTACGATCGGGGTGATCGCGGCCTTCCTCCAGTACGCACGGAGATTCTTCCGACCCATCCAGGACCTGTCTGAGAAGTACAACATTCTTCAGGGCGCTATGGCCAGCTCGGAGAGGATCTTCCGGCTTCTGGACACGGAACCGATGATCGGGGACCCGGAACGGCCGGCGCTCGCTTCCGGTGGACGGACAGGTCGGATCGAGTTCGAGCACGTGTGGTTCCGCTATCTGGAGCCGTCGAAGGCAGCAGCCGATAAGGCGACGACCCACGTGTCTGAAGAAGGCGGCGAGATGCGCGAGTGGGTATTGCGTGACATCAGCTTTGCGGTCGAGCCAGGGCAGCGGGTGGCGATCGTCGGGGCCACCGGTGGCGGAAAGTCGACGATCATCAACCTGCTGATGCGTTTTTACCAGCCGCAGCGGGGCCGGATCACGGTGGACGGAACCGACATCCAGGAGATGTCGCTGCGAGAGCTCCGCTCGCGGATCGGGCTGGTCCTCCAGGACGTGTATCTGTTTTCGGGGAGCGCGGGCTACAACATCAGCCTCGACCGCGAGGGGATTTCGGAGCAACGCCTCGAGGAGGCGGCTCGGCGGGTCGGACTCGACCACTACATCGAGCGCCTGCCCACGCGGTACGGGCACGAGCTCGGCGAGCGCGGCAGCAACCTCAGCGTCGGAGAGCGACAGCTTCTCAGCTTCGCGCGAGCTCTGGCCGGCGACCCGTCAATCCTCTTGCTCGACGAGGCCACCAGCTCGGTGGACTCGGAGATCGAGGCTCAAATCGAGGAAGCGCTGAGAGAGTTGATGCGTGGGAGAACCAGCCTCGTGGTTGCTCACCGGTTATCGACGGTGCAGAGCGCGGACCGCATCCTGGTGCTTCACCACGGCCAGATCCTGGAAGCCGGCACTCACTCAGAGCTCTTGGACGAGGGCGGGATATACGCGCGCCTCTACCAGCTTCAGTTCGAGCATTCGACGGCCGCCGCATGAGCGAGATCGTCGCTTGGGCAGACGCGCTCGACACTCGATGGCTCCTGGTTTTCTTCCTCCTCATCGTCGATGCCTGGGCAATCCGGCTCATTCTCACGTCCGGTGCAACACGGCGGGAAAAGGCGAAGTGGACCGTCGTTGTTCTCTTCTGTCCCATCTTTGGCCCTCTCTTCTGGTATGTCCTCGGGCCGAAGCCGGTCTTTGGCTCTTTCAAACCGCGAAACTGACCGCCACGCCCACGGGCGGCGGGCGCGGTTCTGACGTCGATACGGTGCGGGCGTGCGATACATCGGCAACAAGACGCGGCTGATCCCCTTTCTCCTCGAGGCCGTGGAGCGGGTCGGCGGGCGGCCGGGGGTCGCTTGTGATCCATTTGCGGGGACGGCCAGCGTGGCGCGCGCTCTCAAGAAGCGCGGGTGGCGCGTGCACGCCGGGGATTTGATGGCCAGCTCGTACGCGCTGCAGGTGGCCCGCGTGGAGCTTGACCGCACGCCGCGCTTCCCGCCGAACCTGATCGACGTCGGAGGGAACGGTGGCGCCAGCGTCAGCTACTCTCAACTCCTGGAGCAACTCGAGCGGCTTCCGGCCAGAGGCAGTTTCCTCACCGAGCACTTCACTCCAGCCGGCACGGACGGTGCCGCCCACGGTCGTATGTATTTCACTCCCGAGAACGCGCGGCGCATCGATACGGTGCGCGACGCGATCCGGCAGTGGCGAGATGCAGAACTGATCGATCGTCAGAGGGAGCAGCTCCTGGTGGCTACGCTCATCGAGGCGGCGGACCGCGTTGCCAACACGACCGGCGTATACGCCTCCTTCGTGAAGAGCTGGCAACCGAACGCCGGCCGGACGCTCGAGCTGCGTCCCTTGCGACCCGTGAGCACGACCACCGGCGTCGGGTCCACCGCGTTCCGCGGATCGGCGTTGGAGCTGGCTCGGGGCGTCGGCGCTCTGGACCTCGCCTACCTGGACCCGCCCTACAACGAGCGACAATATCCCGCCTATTATCATCTGCCGGAAATTCTCGCTCAGGGTTGGAACCCGCCGCCGCCGCTGCGGGGGAAGACCGGTCTGATCCCCGACGAGGACCGGCGCTCCGAGTGGTGTCGGAGGGCGACGTGCGAGGCAGCTCTGGGCGGACTCCTCCGCGGTCTCGACGCTCGGCACATTCTGCTCAGCTACAACGACGAGGGCTTGCTGTCGCTCGAGCAGATCGAGTCGGCCCTCCGGGAGGCGGGCGACCCCGATACCTACCGCTGTTTTCAGCAGGAGTACCAGCGGTATCGGAGCGACGGTGACCATGCGGGCCGCCGTTACACGAGGAACTCCGTGCACGAGCGGCTTCACTATGTGCGCCGCTCCTAGCCGGCCGCTCACCGACGAATGCAGGCCGCCGCGCATTGCGGCCGCCGGGACCCGAGGGCGGCGCCGATTGTACTATCCGTTCATGCGAGTGGTGCGAAGTGCCTTAAAGGGCCCGGCCGCAGCGAGCGTGCTGGCCGCGTCGGCCGTGCTGGCCGCGGGTGCCTGCTCGCCCGGTTACGTGGCGCGTGCCGCGTACGAAGAGGCGAAGATCCTCCAGGATCGCCGACCGATTGACGAGGTCATCCACGACACGGCGACGACCTCGGATGTGCGACAGAAGCTGCGGCTGGTGCGGGACGCGCGCTATTTCGCCGTCCACGATCTCGGTCTCGACGCGGGCAAGAGCTTCGAGAGCTTCGCACAAGTAGATCGCGACACACTTTTGATGGTCGTGTCGGCTGCTCCTCCGTATCAGCTGGCCTGGAAGACGTGGTGGTTTCCGATCGTGGGACGGATCCCATACCGGGGATACTTCGACCCAACGCAGGCCCGCGAGCTGGCCCAAAAGCTAGAAGAGGAGGGCTACGATGTATATATCCGGCCTTCGTCCGCATTCAGCACACTCGGATGGCTGCCCGATCCGATGTTGTCATCGATGCTGCGCTCCGACAGTGTGAGCCTGGTCGAGACCGTGATCCACGAGATCACGCACACGACGTATTTTCCGCGGGGCGAGGTTCAGTTCAACGAGAGCTTCGCCAACTTCGTCGGCCACCGGGGCGCGATCGAGTTCTTCTGCCGGATGGCGGTGGAGCCCGAGCTGTGCGAGGCGGCGACCGACCGCTGGCACGACAGCCAGGTGTTGGGACGCTTCTACCGTTCGGTGTACGAGTCGCTGGGCGCCCTATACGCGGAGGCTGCGGCCAGCCGGCCGAGCGAGGACGCGCTGGCGGCCGGCAAGCGAGCCATCCTGGATGGAGCCGTGCAGCAGTTCATCGATGACGTGCGCCCGCAGCTGCTGGCCGGCGACTACGGCATCCCGGATCCGGACCGGCTCAACAACGCCTGGCTCCTGGCCCGGGTGCTGTACTACGAGCGCCTTGGCGATTTCGAGGCGGTCTACGAGCGCTTCGGAGGGCTGGCTACGACGATCGAGGCCATCATCAGCGAAGCGAAGACAAGCTCGCCGTGGGAGGCGATGGATCAGCTGACCGAGACGTCGACGGAATGAGCAATTCGAGCGGTTTCAACTGTGCGCGCTGCGGGCTTTCAAACGCATCGCCCATCCCGGCGCCACCGTTCCCGGGCGAGACCGGACAGCGAATCGTGTCGGGGATCTGCACGGAGTGCTGGGAGGCGTGGAAGAAGCACCAGATGGCGTTGATCAACCACTATGCCCTGAACGTGCGGGATGCGGAGGCGCGGAGTTTTCTCACCGCCGCCATGGAGGGCTTCCTGTTCGGTGGCAATGATGAGGCGGGGACCGGCTCGGAGGCGCCGTCTGAAGCGGGTGGGCCTCCCGATTCGGAGCCCCCTCCCGGAGGTGGTGCGAGCTAGGTGACAGTCTCCATGGGAGCGATGGGGTTGCCGGCGCTCGACACGACGACGGCGTTTTTCCCCTTTTCCTTGGCGGCGTAGAGCGCCGCATCCGCGGTTTCGAGAAGCTCCTTTGAAGTCCCCATCGTCGGGACGTACTCGGCGATCCCGGCGCTCAGCGTCAGGCCCTTGCCGTGGAAGTCCCGGCACCGCTCGACATCATCCCGAACGCGCTCCGCGAATATCTTCGCGTCGGCCGCCGAACTACCAGGCAGCAGCGTCACGAACTCCTCGCCACCGTAGCGGCCGGTCAGGTCCATGCCTCTCGTGTTCTTCTCGAGGATTCGACTCACGGTGCGCAAGGCATCGTCACCGCTGGCGTGCCCATATCGGTCGTTGTAGCGCTTGAAGCCATCGACGTCGAACATCACGACCGTCAACGCACGTCCGCGCTCCGCAGCGGCGAAGTAGCGGACCATGAACTCATCCAGCACGCGGCGGTTCGGGATGCCGGTCAGGGCGTCCGTGTACGCGAGCACGGACGCCGAGTCCTTGTCACGGAGGTGCAGCTCTGACACCACTCCCACGCCGAGGCTCACCGTGATCAGCAAAACGGAAACGGTGGCGAACACGCGCCAGTCGATCTGCTCCGCGCCGCCAAACACAAGTGTGAGCCCGACTTCGACGCCGACCAGGAGGAGCATCGCCGCGGCAGTGGCCGTGGCCGCGCCCCTCCAACCCTTGTGATAGGCGAGCAGGAAGCATGGGATGAGCGCCAACAGCCATACCAGCGCGCTGTAGTCACTGAGAGAATCCGGCCACGCAAGGGCGGCGACAGCAGCGACACCAAGCGCCAGAACGCTGATGCCGAGCACACGTGGAGGTGCGGCGACGGGACCCGGCGCCTCGGGCGGTGGATGTCTCTGATCTACGGGCAAACCGGCCCTCTGCTGTTGGCGGCCCGAGCTACCCCTGAACGACGAGGTTCAACAACCGATCGGGCACGTGGACGACCTTCCGAATCGTGGCGTCGCCGACGTGCCGCTGCACGTTCTCATCGGCCAGCGCCTGTGCCTGCACCGTGTCGGTCGCAGCGCCGCGATCTACGGTGATCGTAGCCCGCAGTCGCCCGTTGACCTGGACAGGCATCTCCACGACCTCGGCCCGCAGCTTCTGCGGGTCGTACTCTGGCCATAAGACGCCCTCGAATACACTCAGGTCACTGCCCAGCCGGTCCCAGAGCTCTTCGCTCAGGTGGGGCGTGAAAGGCGCCAGCATGAGGATGAGCGGCTTCACTTCGTCAAGCGATGGCACGCGACCCTCATACCTGATCGCGTTCAGGTACTCCATCAACGCCGCGAGCGCCGTGTTATAGGACAGGGCTTCGATGTCCTCGGTGACTTGCTTGATGGTGGCGTTGAGCCGGCGCTCGATATCTCCGGCCTCCACCCCGTTGCGGCTTTCGCCGACGGCCTGGAGGACCGCTTCCCACATGCGATTGAGAAAGCGCTCGATCCCGACGATGCCACGGTCGCGGAAATCTCCTCCTTCCTGGTACGGTCCCAGGAACATGAGATACGCCCTGAACGTGTCGGCGCCGTATCGTTCGATGTAGTCGTCGGGGATGACTACGTTGCCCTTCGACTTGGACATCTTGGCTCCCTCGCGGATCAGGAGCCCGTGCTTCCGAAATCGCTCGTACGGCTCCTCGAACTCCAGGTGTCCGAGCTCGTTGAGCACCATGGTGGTGAAGCGCGAGTAGAGGAGATGGAGCACGGCGTGCTCCTCGCCTCCGATGTACATGTCCACCGGAAGCCACTTACGGGTTCGTCCCTCGTCCAGCGGCCGGTCATCGAAGTCTGTGCTGGGATAGCGCAGGAAGTACCAGGCGCTGTCGAGGAACGTGTCGGACACATCGGTTTCCCGCCGCGCTTGCCGTCCGCATCGCGGGCAGTCCACCCGGTAGAACTCCTCGTCACGAGCCAACGGAGCCACACCATGAGCGTCGGGGCGGAAATCCGCCACGTAGGGGAGGACAACGGGCAGGTCCTGCTCGGGCACCGGCACCGCGCCGCACTCGTCGCAATGGATGATGGGGATCGGCGGCCCCCAGTAGCGCTGTCGCGAGATGCACCAGTCGTGGAGCCGGTAGTTGACCGAGACCTCTCCGAGGCCCTTCTCCGCCAACCACTCGATGATCCCGGCCGCGCCCGCGGGGGCGCTCAGGCCGCTGAAGCGGCCAGAGTTTATCAGCACCTCATCATCCGAGTGCTCGATGTACGCCTCGCCTTCCAGCACCCCGTCGACCTGGCTCAGATTCTCGAACTCCTCCGTCCGTTCGAAGGGCAGCACGACCGGCACGATCGGGAGCCCGAATTCGGTGGCGAACTCGAAGTCCCGCTCATCGTGAGCCGGCACTGCCATGATTGCCCCTGTGCCGTAGTCCATCAGAACGTAATCGGCGATCCAGACCGGAATGTCCTCATCGGTGGCCGGATTGCGCGCGTACCCGCCGGTGAACACGCCGGATTTCGTCTTGTCGCCCTTCCGTCGCTCCACCAGGTCCTTGCGGCGGGTCGCGTCACGGTACGCCTCCACCTCCGCCCGCTCCGCTTCACCGGCCAGACGATCGACCAGCGGATGCTCGGGTGCCAGCACCATGAAGGTCGCGCCGAACAGGGTGTCCGGCCGGGTCGTGAAGACCTCGATGGCCGGCTCGGAGCCGACGAGCGGGAAGTGAATCGTGGCTCCCTCCGAGCGGCCGATCCAGTTTCGTTGCGCCGTTTTGGTGCTTTCCGACCAGTCGAGCCAGTCCAGGTTCTCGAGCAGTCGTTGAGCGTACTCGGTGATCCTGAAGAACCACTGGCTGAGCAGTTTCTGCTCGACGGGAGTGTCACAGCGCTCGCAGCGGCCGGCGATCACCTGCTCGTTGGCGAGCACGGTTTGACACGAAGGGCACCAGTTGACCGGCGCCTCTTTGCGTACGGCGAGGCCCGCCTCGTAGAGCTGCAGGAAGATCCATTGCGTCCAGCGGTAGTAGGCCGGATCCGTCGTATCGACCGTGTGCGCCCAGTCGTACATCATTCCGGTACGCCGCAGCTGCCGCGTGAAGTTCTCGATATTCCGCGGGATCAGCTCCATCGGGTGGACGTCCACTTTGATGGCGTAGTTCTCCGAGTGGATTCCGAACGCGTCGAAGCCGATCGGCTCGAATACGTCGAGGCCGCGCAGACGCTGGTAGCGACCGTAGATGTCCGCCCCGGTAAAGGCGTACAGGTTCCCGACGTGAAGCCCCTCGGCCGAGGGATACGGGAACATCATGAGGTTGAAGAACGGCCGCTCGACCGCATCCAGGTCGGGCTCGTTGGTGCCCTGGCGTGCCCAGCGCTCCTGCCACTTGGCCTCGATGCTCCGGGGATCGTAGCTGTCGCGGCTGTCTGGCTGCATGGATCGATTCAAGGCTCACACAATGATGAACGGACGACCTCGGCCCACGAGATCGTCCGTGTTTCCGGTATCACTGAATACGCGAAATGGACCCGCGGTTCAAGTCGCGCTGAGGTCACCAGAGGCCAAGCGCGCCGGCCACACCCCAACCGGCCAGCGCGCCGGCCGCGGTCCCGAACAGGTTCACTGCCTGGTTGTCCATCCAGACGACCCGGTTCTCCAGCGTCGCTCCGAGAAGCGAGTCGATACTCATGCCGAACAGCCCGGCCGGTACGGTTACGGCCGGCCATAGACCCACGGAGAGATCATGCGTGAGGCCGGCAGTGACCAGCCCGAGCAGCAGCGAGGCGATACAGGCGGCGGCGGTGCCCGGCCATGACACGCCACCCGACGATCCCGGTGACACCGGTCGCCCGCTCGAGATGAGTCGGGTGGGCCATGCGGCGGCCGTGCCCAGCTCGGTCGCCCACGTGTCCGACATGGCGGCCGCCAGCGCCCCGACCACGGCGAACTGGGCTCCCGGCAGGATGCCGGCGAGGCCGGTCAGCGCGGCGACCGTTGCGACACCTCCGTTGGCCACAACCTGGACAGCGGTACGTCCGGATTGTCCCGATGCCCCTGGAGGCGGTGTGTCGAGTGATCGGCTCAGCGCCGACGAAGTCGCGAAGAAGAACAGCAGGAGGAGGAAATAGGCGGGCCCCGCACCGATCCACAGAGCACCGCCGATGACAACGGCCGCCCCGATACCTGTGCCGCTCAACCATCGAAACCTCCACGCCGCGGACAGGGCGAGGACCGATGCGGCGACGGCGATCCGGTCGAGTCCGCTCACGGTGCCGTCGGACGTGATGTCGCGGTTGCGACCTGAGCGGAGAACGCACCCGCTTGCCCGCCCCGGTCACGACTCGTAGCGTAGCGCCCATCATGCGAGAGAACTCTCAACTCGAAGGCCAGGTCAGCCCCCTCATAGCGCTCGCGCTGCTGGAGGCCCTCCGCTCCACGGACCGTCCGCAGGAGACTCTTCACGACGAGGACGTTCAACAGAGTCTGCCGCGTCGTCTGGGGCTCAGCAACGTGGTCGAGAAGCAGATCGAGCGTTACACCGGAATGCGCACGCGCGGGAGAAGTCTCGCCGCCGCAGAGCTCGGCGACCTGTTTCGACTCGTGAGCCGCCGGTCCGATGCCGAGGCCGTATTTGCCGAGGCGGGGCGTTCGCTGGCCGCCCGCGATCTGAAGTCGCGTGGCGCCAGGGCGCGCCTGGCCTCGACGATGTTGCCCTTCGGTCTGCGCCGCCGGGTTCTGCTGCGCGCGATGGAGAAGATGGCCCGCGCCATCAGTCCCGGGACCAGGGTGCGCATCGAGCGGGATCCCGCGACGCTCATCGTGCGCGGGAGCCTGCCGGCCACAGCCTGTGCGTCTCCGCTCGGCTGCGAAATGCTCTCGATGGGTTTCACGACGTTCGGCCGGGCATACCTGCGGCGCGACTGTGAAGTCTACCACCCGCAGTGCGAGGGCGCCGGCCAGGAGCAATGCGTGTGGCGCGTCGAGATCATACCGCGTCGGTCGGAGGATCCATCGTAGTAGCAGGTCCCCGGCAACCCCCACGCGCCCTGTGGGTTACGGCGACCCATTCGGGTCTTCCAGCGACCTGCCGGCCTCGGCCGGCTCGACGTGGACGACAACACCAAAGAACCCACCCTCACTCGCCAGTTGTCGCTCCACATGGTCCGCTATGGCGTGCGCGTCGCGCAGATTGTTCTCCGGATCCACATGAATGGTGAGCTCGGCAAACGCTTCGCCGCGACGACCTCGTGACCGGATCTCGGTCGCATCCAATACACCGGGAAGTGCGCTCACGTGGGCGCGAATCTTGTCCGCATCGATCGCGCGCTGATCAACCAGCACCGGGATAGTGTGCCGCAGGATCTGGATGCCGCTGTACGCGATCAGGAGCGCGACCACGATCCCGAGCCACGCATCCGCCGCACTCCATCCGGCCCGCACCAGCAACATCCCGCCCAACACGCCGGCCGTGACCATGACATCGGCCGCCGTATGGCGGGCATCCGCGCTCAGCATCTCGCTGTCGAGCAGCCCGGCGTAGCGCGATTCGACCCAGGCGACGGCCACATTGACGACCATCGCCCCGAGCAGAATCTGGAAGACGAGGGCGTCGACCGTCGGTGGGGGAGCGTCTCCGAGGAGGCGCCGTGTCGAGCCGAGCAACAGCTCGAAGC
This sequence comes from Gemmatimonadota bacterium, assembly GCA_041612005.1. Classification (GTDB taxonomy): domain Bacteria; phylum Gemmatimonadota; class Gemmatimonadetes; order Palauibacterales; family Palauibacteraceae; genus JBFILW01. The sequence continues at coordinate 424 of JBFILW010000004.1, read as the reverse complement.
AAGTCACCGAGAGGAAAGCGACCACGGCGAAGGCTCCGAGGGTCTCGAACTTGCCGTGTCCGTAGGGATGATCCTCGTCGGGGGGCGCAGCGGCGAGCCGCACCGCCAGGAGGCCGACCACGTTGTTGAGCGCATCCGTCCCCGAGTGCGCGGCGTCGCCCAGAATCGCGATCGAGCCCGAGCGGAGCCCGATGAACAGTTTGGCCAGGATCACCGCCACATTGGCCAGAAGGACGAGCCACAACACCCGTCTGACGGCGGCTCGCCGATCGTCGAGCTGTTGTCAGCGCGGGCCGGGGGTGGGAACGCCGAGCCGACTCATTCGGGCTTTCCGGGGATCTGCATGCTCACCGCAGAAACCTGCCGAAAATCCAGTCCACCAGCATCTCGAAGGGACTCGTGCGGGACACCCTTCCAGTCTTCT
>JBFILW010000003.1:0-41339 GCA_041612005.1 Gemmatimonadota bacterium | reverse complement strand
CGAATCGCGGGTCAAGGGGCTGGACCTCGGCGCCGACGACTACCTCGGGAAGCCGTTCGAGCTGTCCGAGCTGGAAGCGCGCGTGCGCGCGCTGCTCCGCCGCAGCCAGGGGCGCGCGAGCGGTCTGCTCGAGCTCGGTCCGCTCGTCCTCGACTCCACCAACCGCCAGGCGAGCCTGGCCGGTGAGCCCCTGAACCTGCCGCGGCGCGAGCTGTGCGTGCTCGAGGTCCTGATGACGCGCGCCGGCAAGGTCGTGAGCAAGGAGCAGATCGCCTCCCAGCTCTTCTCGTTCGACGACGAGGCGAGTCCGAATGCGATCGAGCTCTACGTGTCGCGGCTGCGCAAGAAGCTGGCGGCCGGCGACATCGAAATCCAGACGGTGCGGGGCCTCGGCTACGTGCTCAAGGCATGAGCACGCGAACGGTCGGATCCCTTCGCCGACGCCTCATCCTGTGGCTGCTGGGCCCGATGCTCGTGGTGAGCACGGTGCTGTTCTTCGACGCCTACCGGGGCGCACGCGAGGCCGCCGACAGCGCCTACGACCGGGTCATCGCGGCGTCGGTGCTGGCCATCGCCGACCGGGTCGTGACCGTGGAAGGGCAGCTCGACGTCGACCTTCCGTACGTCGCCCTCGAGATGCTCCGCACCAGTGCCCACGACCGCGTCTTCTACCGGATCGCCGAGCCGGGAGGCGAGCTCCTGACCGGCTACGCGGACCTGCCTCCGCCTCCGGGCGCCCGTCTGCCCGAGACGGACGACCCGATCTTCTACGACGCCGAGTACCTCGGGGAATCGGTACGGGTCGGAGCCCTAACGCAACCGGTCACCGGACCGACGGCCAGCGGCCGTTTCACGGTGCAGGTGGCACAGACGCGCGGGCAGCGCGACCGCCTGGTGCAGGAGCTCGCCACCGCCACGGCGCTGCGCCTGCTCGCGCTGGTGGTGCTCATCGCACTCGCGACCTGGTTCGGGGTGCGGTTCGGTCTCGCGCCGCTCGCGCGCCTGCGAAAGGTGGTTCGGGACCGATCGCCTCAGGACCTGCGTCCACTCGACGTCGAGGTCCCGCGCGAGGTGCGCGACCTCGTGTCCTCCATCGACGAACTGATGGAGCGCCTCAGTCGCACGCTGCGCTCCATGGAGCAGTTCATCTCCGACGCGGCGCACCAGCTGCGCACGCCGCTGGCGGCGCTGCACACGCAGGTCGAGCTTGCCCTGCGGGAGCGAGAGCTGCCGGTGCTGCGCCGCGCGCTCGAGGCGCTGCAAGGATCGACCTGGCGCACCTCCCGGCTGGCGGATCAGCTCCTGAACCTCGCCCGCAGCACCGGCGAGGTGGACGATGCCCGGCGCGAGGTGTTCGATCTGCGCGCTCTCGCGGCCGACGTGACCCGTGAGATCGCGCCGTCGGCACTGGCGAAGGAGATTGACCTGGGCTACGAGGACGATGGCCAGTCGGCCCGCGTCAACGCCGACCCGGTGCTCGTCCAGGAGCTGGTGAAGAACCTCGTGGACAACGCCGTGCGGTACTGCCCGCCGCGCGCCTCCGTGACGGTGCGCGTACTCTCCGGAGTCCGGGAGGGGCTCGTGTGTCTCGAGGTGGAGGACGACGGTCCCGGGATCCCGCCGGCGGAGCGTGCGCGCGTGCTGGAGCGCTTCCAGCGCGGCGCCCGGGCCGACCAGCAGGGCAGCGGACTCGGACTCGCCATCGTGTGCGAGGTGGCGGAGCGCCACGGTGGCGGCGTCGCATTGGAGGAGGGCGCGTCGGGCGGGTTGCTGGTCCGGGTCACGCTGCCGCCCGCCGCCGGTGCGGGGGAAGAGCTCCGAGCCGGGAAGTAACCCGGGTCGCGGCCACCCTGGCACTCAGGGGAGTGGCGCGCCCGCCTGGATGGCGTCGCGCCACCTGCTCAGGACCTTCTCCCGTTTCAGCCGGTCGACGTAGACGAGCAGCCCGGGGCTCATGCGCACCGCGCGCGCCCCCCCGAACGTCCTGCGGTTCAGATCCGCGATGGACTCGGCCCCGGCGTCCGCGCGGATCGGAAACAGGCCGGAAGGGCCGGCGATCACCTGCTGACCGTTGCGGGAGAGCAGAAAATCGAGGAACAGCCTGGCGAGGTCCGGATGTCTTCCGTGCCGGGATATGAAGGCGGTGCGAGCGACCACGAGCGTATAGTCCTCCGGCATGATCACGTCCAGTCTCGGATCGGAGGTGGCGCGCGCGAGCGCGTAGGAGCCTACGACGTTGTAGCCGATGAGCAGGTCGCCTGAGGCGACCGCGTCGATCACGCTACTCGAGGTTGCGAAGAGCTGCACGCTTGCCTCGCTGAGCGCACGGATCAGCTCCCATACGATCGGGGAGTGTTCCATGTCCTGCGTAAGATACAGGTAGCCCGTCCCGCTCCTCGCCGGATCGTAGGTGCCTATCCTCCCCTGGAAACGCTGCGTGTCGTTCCTGAGCAGATCGACCAGTCGGTAACGACTGGTCGGACGCAGCTCGGGCGGGAGCAGTACCCGGTTGTAGACCATTACCACGGGTTCGAACGAGAACGCGAAGGCCTCCCCGCGCCAGATCGCCCACTCGGGCAACGCCCGCGCATGCGGCGTATGGTGCACCAGGGCATGACCGTCGTTCACGAGCTTCATCTGCAGGTCGATGGCCGAGCTCATGACCAGGTCGGCGGTCGCCTCGCCGTTTTCGGCAGCGCGCAGGAACCGGGTGTGAAGCTCGATGGAGCTTCGCTCCTCGTACTCGACGCGCACCGCGGGGTGCAGCGCTCGGAAAGCACGAATGATCGGCTCGACCGCGGGTGCGTCCAGAGTGCCCCGGATGAGCAAGGATCGACTGTCCGCGGTAGCAGCCCGGTCCTGGGCCAAGGCGTCCGTCGATCGCAGGCCGGCAGAGACGAGCAGAACGATGAAGAGCACGACTCGGCCCAGCGCCGTAGTCGAGCGCCATCGCAGTTCCAGGGTGGCCATGCGAGACACCGCTCTCGGGATCGCCATTCAGGCTGCTGCCTCGGGCAGCGACGTGTTCTGCATCGTCAAGGGCACCGATGCAAATTGCGTACACAGTTGGTACTACGCAGGCCCTTCACGGTTACCGCAGGAGTGGCGACAACTAGCCTGCATGTGGGTGAAGCCGTCATCCGTGATGATGCATGGTTGATTCGTGGTGAATACAAAGCTGCGCCAACGGCACGTCAATCGAGCCATCTCGAATACCGGTCCGACGCGCGAGTATCTTAATCCGGCCGCCGGGACCCGGTCCTCGCGACCTGGCACCGGTAGAGGCAGCGCGGCGCTCGCCACCGCGCAGTCCAACGGCCATCCATCGTCAGGCAGCTCCCTGTCGGCGTTGCATCAATCGGCCGCGGCCACCTGCGCACGAGTTAGTTTCCTACCATGCGCAGAGCCGGTCTCATCCCATTCACGCGCCGCCTTCGCGTGCGAGCATCTGACCCGCAGACCGCGAATCGACCACCAGGTCGGTGATCAAGGGCTCTTCGAGGTTCAGGACGCAGTCGAGCAGGTCGCCCTTCGGCGCGTGGCACAACCCGCACGGTGACACCATCAGCAGCACCCGCTTCCCGTTTGCGATGAGCGTCGGCAGGTCAGACAGGTCGACGAGCGTCATTGCACGGAGCAGGGTCGCCGTCTTGATCGGGCCGCTGCGGGAGAGCGGGCGCCACAGCATGTCGCCGACACAACCCTCCTTCTCGAGCACGTCGAACGACCCCTCCGAGTCCTGCATGCGCTTGCGCAGCGCGCTGTCTCGATCCCGCCAGCTGGCGCCGGAGGTGACGAAGATGTCGACGTCTTTCACTGCATCCATCGCCAGCCTGATGTCGCCGACTTCCTCGAAGGCGGAGCTCTTGTCGGACGGCACGATCGCGGGTGCGCTCAAACCGTGGAATCGGATCTCGACGTCGACGATGTCATCCTGACTGAAATAGTTGAAGAAGGCGTTCGGGTTGGTGGTCGGGTCTCCGGGGTCGAAGCCACCCGCGAGCGCGTGAAACCAGATGGTCGCCGGCAGGTTCTTCTTCGGCTCGCAGAGCTCGCGCGCGAGCGCCCTCGCCAGCTCCCGCATGGAGTGGCCGCCGGCAATGCCGATATGCAGCTCTTTACCCGCCCACGAGCGGGCCATCCGCAACAGCTCTCTTGCGGTCTCGCGAGCCACGTCGGCGAGCGCGACGCTGTGCACGACCTTCAGCTCCTGCAGCCAGTGGTAGCGCTCGCGCAGCCGTTCGCGGTGGCTCTCGTGCGGCGGGGGACGGAAATGCAACCAACCCATGCGCCCCGCCTTCTGCAGCAGCTTGTAGGGCACCTCCCGCGTCATCGGGGTGCGTAGCGGCAGGTGTTCGTTCGCGAGATCGGCCATCTGCTGCGCCGTCTTGCCCTCGCAGAACCATCGACAGATGGCCGACATCACCTCGACGTCGTCGATGACGAGGCGTTCGTCGCATCCGGCCTTCGCCTTCGACGGTCGCGGCTGCCTCTTGCCGACGTGCTTTCTAGTCATGGCTTCTATCCTCCTCGTGCGGCCCGGAATATTGCCCGCAGCGAGTACGTCACAGTTTACGCAGGCGGACTCGAAATTGGTGTCCCATGTGATCAGTTATTGTTTGTTTCTGAAAATTGTGATGTTGAATGCCGCAATCCGAAGCGCACGTTCGCATCCCTTTGCGACAAGCTGGAAAATCCTCGGAGAATCGAGACCATATCTGTAACACCCTGTTAATCCGACAATTTCATGCTTGCCTTAGACAGTTTGCGTGCTAGCGTGCTCGGAAAAAGTCTCCTCGAGCCTGGCGTGCCACCGAGTCACGGCGAGCGCGAATGTAAACAATTGTGTCAAGAAAGGCTACAGAAGTTCGCATGACAGATAGGATCGACACGCGGGGAGACCGCTCGCGGCGCCGCCACCCGGGCGCGCAGCGCCTTTTCCTGGTCACCGAGAGCGCCGACGGCGGCGACGCCCCGCTCAGGGCGCTCGAGCTCCTTCGCGCACCGCGCTACCTGCGCTTCGGTGCCGCCGGGGTGCCCGAGCTGCTCGCGCGCTCGGTGCGCGGTGACGCGAAGATGGTGCTGGAGGTCGTCGACGCCGGCCCACAACCGCTGGTGCTGGTGCAGCAATCGCCCGCGTGCGAAGGCGCACCGCGCGTCAACGGTACGCCGATGCCGCCGCTCGGGTTCTTGCGTAGTGGAGACCAGATGCTGGTCCGCGGTCGGCTGCTGCACGTGGCGAGCTTCACCAAGCCGCCCGTCGCCCCCGCGACCGCCAAGATGGTCGGGCGCGAGTGTCCCCTGTGCCGCGGGCCGGTGGACGCCCGGGACGAGGTCTATGTCTGCCCATGTGGTTGGGGACCGGTGCACTGGCGATCGGAGCCCGGTGAGGACGGCAGCAACGTGCTGGAATGCGCCACGCTTCTGCGCGAGTGCGCGGCGTGCAAGCGGCCGATGATCCTGGAGGAGCGCTGGGACGATGTGCCCGTCGTCGAATGACGCGGCGCATGGCCGCTTCGCCGAGATGATCATCCCGGCGGATTCGATCCCCGGCTGGATGCCGGCGCGCGATGCACGCATGCCGGTGCTCATCGGCACCGCGCCCGGAGAAGCCGCCGCGGCGGTCCGCGAGCTGGTCGTCGTGGTCTTGGGGCAAGGCGCGGTCGGGCGCGGGGTCGCCATCGCGCTGGCGCGAATGGGTGTCGCGAGGTTGCTGCTCGTCGACCCGGCCATCTACAAGCCGGAGAGCCTGCTGACCCAGCCGATCGCCGTCGACGACGTCGGCGAGCACAAGGCGGGCAGCACCGCACGGTTCTGCAAGCAGATCAGCCCCGGCACGCGCGTCTTCTACCGCATCGGCCGGCTGGAGGATCTGGACGTGGCCGACTTCCGTGGCGTCGACGCCATGGTCCTCGCCACCGACAACCTGCGGGCCGAAGTGGCGGCGGCGCAGCTCGCCGTCCACCTCGAGATGCTGCTGATCCACGCGGCCGTCCACGGCGAGTCGCTCACGGCGCAGGTGCGCTGCTTCTCCAATGCCGGCCCGGATTCGCCTTGCGGAGTCTGCCTGTATGGCGCCGCCGAGTGGAGTCTGGTCAACCGGGAGACCCGTTTCAGCTGCGAAGCCGCGGCGGATGCCCGGCCGGCCGCCAGCACGTCGTCCGCGCCGACCAGCAGCGTCAGCGCCCTGTGCGCGCTCGCTGCCGATCTCGCGACGATGCAAGTCCTGCGCGGCGCGCTCGGCCTGGGCGCCCCGGTCGCCGACACGATGCTCGAGTACAACGGGTACACCCATCGGACGGTGATCTCGCCGCTCCTGCGAAACCCGAACTGTCCGGTGGAGCACGTGACCTGGGCCCGGGCCAGCGCCTCGGCGCCGCTGCCGAGCTGCACGCCGGCCAGGCTGCTTCGCGACGCCGGCTTCGAGTCGAGCCGGCGCAGCATCTTCCAGGTCGAGCACATGTGCTTCGTCGCGACCGCGATCTGCGGCAACGGCCACACGCAGCCGTTCGACCGGTTCGTGCCGCAGGCGGCGCCGATCGGGCGCTGCCGAAGCTGCAGGCTCGAGCTCGTGGCCCACCCTCTGCACGCCCACCGCCGGGCGCCGGAAGAGGTGTTGCGGCCGCTGCTCGACCGCCCCCTCGGCCATCTCTGCAGCGAGACACCGCGCTGGGTCGTCGTCCAGCAGGGCGAGCGCGCGGCGCTGTTCAGCCAGGAGTGAGATGGAGGTCAATCATGCGATCCGGACACGAAGCGAACGAAGTGAGACGCCGCACGCCCGCGAAGGGCGAGGTCCGCCATCCCGACGGGCTCGTCGGGCTGGGCCGCCAGCGCCTCAGCCCGCGCAATCGGCGTCTGCTCGGCGTGGCCTGCGCGAGCGCCGCCGGCTCGAGCTTCTGGGTGAGGCGCAAGTCGGCCGAAGCCAGGGAGCTGCTGGCGCTCTGTGAGCGGGCGCCGCGCCGGCTGACGGTCCATCAGCTCTCACTCGGGGACGAGCTCAAGGCGCTCTGCGAGCTGCGGGTGCCGGTGGCGACGCGGGAGCCGGGCGACGGCGACATCGAGATCGTCGGCGGCGCGGTGCTCGGCCTGTGCTATCCACTCGCCGCCCTGCTCGAGGCGCAGCCCGGCTACGCGTTCATCACGATCCTGAGCCCGCAGCCCGTGTGGCACGCACAGGTTTCCGCGCCACCCGTCCAGCGCCTGTGCCTTGGCGACACGCTGCCCGCCGGCGTGCGGGTCAAGGAGCTGATCCTGATGGCCTACGCCGCGCTCTCGATGCAGACGTTTCAGATCGACGCAGCCGACGCCGCCGGCGTCCTGAACGTCGAGGCGGCCAGGTGGTGGCAGCACAACCCCGGGCGGATACCGCTCAGTCGGGCGCCATTCCTCGCCGATCCGGAGCACGAGCAGGGAGCGCGGCGTTGAACCCGGCTGCGGCCGCACCGGCCCCCGATGCCCGGCTCGGAGATCTGGCGACAATCGGGTTTCGACCCTGCCGCGCCCGGGGCGGCTACGAGTCGGACGACATGAGGCTCATCGTCGCCGCCGGCTGGGCCGTTCTCGAGCCGAAGTGCTCGCAGGTGGTCAGCTCGCCACTGCACGCCCATCTCGGTGAGCCCGGACTGTGGCGCTGGTTGGCCGAGCGGGGCCTGCAGCGCTCGCGCAGCGTCTTCGAGGTGCCCCTCGCTTCGCTGCGGGTCGGCAACGCCATGCGGGCCGACGACGGCGGCCAGAACGTGTTCGCCGATGTCGTCGCGTGGGCGCGCGCCACCCGCCCGGGAAGCGTCGCCCCGGGAAGAGTCGCATTCGGCGATTGGTCCCCGCCGCCGCTGGAAACGGTTCGGGGGTGGCTCCCCGACGACGCCCTGACCGTCCGTGCCAGCGGCCTTGCGCGGCAAGGCAGGCTCGTTCACTCACGGCAGCGGCTCGCCGTCGAGTTCCCCGTCGCCCCCTGCCCCGATGGCCTCGACGCCGGGCGGCGGGCATGGCTCGGCCGGGTCCTGACCGACGCCCAGTCGCGGTGGCGCCTGGCTCGCGTCGGGCTCGTGGACGGGGGCATCCGGGCGGAGATCGATCTCACGGGCGCCCCGCCGCCGGTGCTCGAGGCCCTTCTGCCGATCGCGGTCGACGCCTTGCGCTGGGTGGTCGCCTGGGTGCTCGAGCCCGTTCAGTTTCTCGTGGACGTCACGCATGCATGCGCGGACGCCACGCTTCAACCCGGCTGGGCATAGTGCCCGGGCCGACAATACAGGAGTACACAAGATGACCGCACTCGACACGACCGCCGCCGGACCGGGCGCACAGGACGCCTTCCGCTTCATCGCCACCGACGTGACCGGCACCAACGAGCTCGAGGTCGGGGACCTGCAGTCGAGCCTGCCGGCATCCGCCGTGGCACGCACGGTCGCCGACCGGATGTCGTTGCCCGACAACGTGCCGTGGGCGCTGCGCGACGAGTCGACCAGCGTCTACCTGGACGACGACGTGGCCATCGGCGATCAGATCGTCCCGGACGCCCGGGTCGCGATTACGCCGCGGACCCATCTCGGCTGATCCGCCGTGACGCAACCCGGCACCATCGGCGCACGAGGCGGCGCGGAGCGCGCCGCCTCGCCCCTGCTCGCGATCGTGCTCCGCCTCGCGCAGGACGGCCCCGAGCTGGCGCGCGAGCCGGTCGGCCCGAGCGACCTGGTCGACGCGGTCAGCGAGTTGTGGCTCGAAGAGTCGCTGCGCAACGGCGACACCGGGACCGCGCTCGATGAGGTGCCGGTCCGGCTGCGGCCGGAGCGCGCCGGTTCCGGGCAGGCATGCACGGGCTACTTCCTGGAGTCGCCCGGGGCAGACGGGCGCACCGTGCAGCGTCGCTTTTCCGTGTTCAGCCTCGAGCACGTTGCGCGGCGTGCCGCCGAGCGCATGGCCGGCGAGGGGAAACTGCAGGCGAGAGACGTCTTCTATTACCACATCGCGTGCGACGAAGCAGCGGGCGCCGGTGCAGGTAGGCCGCTCGACGTGAGCCTGCCCGAGGTGCAGACGCGACCATTGGAACCGCTCGCGATCGAGCTCGCGCCGCTCCTTCGCCGTGCCAGGCCGGTCGGCCCCGCGGCCGCCACGCCGAGCCCGTACGGCGTCTTCTACACCGCCGCGGCCCTTGCCGCCGCGGAGCGCTGCGCGCGCCGCGGCGCCGAACATCACCCACCCGTCGAGACCGGCGGGGTGCTCGTCGGTTTCCTGTGCAGCTGTCCCGTGAGCGGCGATTTCTTCGCCGTCGTGGTCGAGGTGCTCGAGGCGCAGGACGCGGATCAGACCGCCTACTCGCTTGCCTTCTCCGCACGCACCTGGACGCGCATCCGAGCCGTGATGGAGGCGAGGCAGCGTCACGCCGCGACCCGCGGTCTGCGTATCGTCGGCCAGTGCCACGGCCACAACTTCATTCCCGCCGACGGTGCGCCGCCCTGCCCGGACTGCGCAAGACGCACCGTGTGCACGCGGAGCTCCGTGTTCGTTTCCCTCGACGACTGGAACTGGAACCGGGCCGTGTTCCGCCGTCAGCCCTGGCAGCTCTGCCATATCTTCGGGCTGAACGCGCGGCACGAGCGCGACCAGGGATTGTTCGGGCTGCGCGACGGGCGGCTGCTCGAACGCGGGTACCACGTGCTCGAAGACTTCGACCCGGAGGGGTGCTGACGATGGCCAGACGAAAAGACAAGATGTTGAGCGTGCTCACCGACGCCGACGTGCCCGCCGGGCACCGCAAGCAGCTACTCGCGCAGCTGTGCATGGACGACAGCGAGGCGTCATCCAGCGTCATCGCGAAGGTGCTCGAGGCCGCCGCCGCGGGAAACAGCGCCGCGAACTACGAGGTGAAGCTCGCCGAGCTGGAGGCCGTGCGACAGGATCTCGAGCGGGGGGCGCTGCGCACGGCGATCTTCCTGGCGCTGCACCAGGCGGACGGCGGCGCGCCGCGCGCCAGGGTGCTGCTGGACGACGGCTCTTCGGCGTCCGTCCCGATCCCGGACCGGGCGCTGGCCGATCTCCTGCAGCGCGGGGACACGGTGTTCCTGGAGACCAGCGGCAAGGCGCTCCTGTTCCGCGATCCGGCGCCGCCCGAGACCGGTGAGGAAGCCCGCCTGGAACTCGTGCTCGACGGCGGCCGCGTGGAGGTGACGGGGCGCGGCGACGCGCGGGCCGTCTACTTTGCCGCCGCCGCGCTCACCCGGCGCATCGAGGCCGGAGACGTCGCGCCCGGCGCCACACTGCTGGTGAGCCCGCGGCAAATGATGGCGTTCGACGCGCTGCCGCCTGCCGACGGGCATTCACACTACCGCTTCCTGGCGCGCGTGCCGGTGCCGGAGGTCGACGCCGCGCGGGACCTCGGCGCGCCGCCACCCTACATCGCGGAGCTGCTCGCCATCGTCCGCCAGGAGCTCGAGAATCCGGGGCTCCGCCGGCGCTGGCGGCTCCGCCGGAGCGTCACGCGGCTGCTCGCAGGCGTCAGCGGCTCGGGCAAGAGCTTCAGCATCCTCGCCCTGTGGCGGGGGCTCTACGAGCTCATGTCGGAGCACACCGGGGTGCCGGTCGAAGCGCTGCCGCCGCGCGTGATGCGGCTGCGCCCGGCAGAGTTCCTCAGCAAGTGGCTCGGCGATTCGGACAAGAACCTGGCCCGGTTCTTCGATGAGATGGAGCAGCTGGCCGACGAAGAGTTCGTGACGGGTGACGGCCGCCGCTTTCGGCTGCCGGTGCTCGTGATCCTCGAGGAAGCCGACGGGGTCGCCCGCGGGCGCGGCGGGGAGCCGGTCCACGACCGCATCCTGACGACGATGTTGCAGCGGCTCGACGCGACGCACGCGTGCGTCAGTGATCGCCTGATCCTCTTCGTCGCGACGACCAACGTCGCCCACCTCGTCGACCCGGCGTTCCTGCGCCGCGTCGGGGGATCCGTCGAGCGGTTCGGGCGCCTCACGCGCCGCGAGTTCATGCCCGTGCTCGACAAGCAGCTCGTCGGCCGGCCGATCGCGTGTGAGCCTGGCGAGACGGAGCCGGAGGCCCGCCAGCGGCTGGTCGCCGAGGTGTCGAGCTGGGTGCATGGGCCTGCGCACGCCCGGCAGCCGCTCATCGAGCTCACGTTCGCGGGTTCGACCTCGCGGGTCGCGAAGTCGGTCGCCGATTTCCTGACCGCGGCGCACATCGACCTCGCCGTGCAGCGCGCCGCGGAGGCCGGCTGCCTGCGCGAGGCGGCGGACAACGCACCCGCGACACTCGACCGGGCAACGCTGCTCGGCGCGATCGAGGCGGTGGCGCGCGCCACGGTCGACCAGCTCACCGAGGCCAACGCCCACCAGTATCTCGATCTCCCCGACGGGGTGCGCGTTGCGAGCCTGCACCGACCCGCCCCGCGCGCGGTCCAGCCCTACGAGATCGAACGGGTCGCCTGAGCACGGGCGGCGAGAAGCAGATAGCACCGAGGAGCAGCACCATGAGCGAGCGCGAATTGCGGCCAACTCTGGACACCCTGTCGGGGCCCGCTGGGCTTGGGGATTCGCTGGCCGCCGACGCGGCGCCCGCGGGCGTCGCCACCGTGACGCACGGCCCTTATGCCGAAACCTTGCCGGTCGCCGGGATGACCGTGCAGGCGGTGCGCGAGCGCTACCAGGACCGGTTCGACATCGGCCCGGCCAGCCAGGCCATCCTCGACGGCGATCCGGTCGACGAGAGTACGCGGATCCGCGTCGGTCAGACGCTTTCCTTCGTCATGCGTGCCGGCGAGAAGGGCGACCCGAGCCGGGCGCACTGCCTGAGGTAGCCGGGCGTGGAAACCGTCACCATCGATCACTCGCAGGTGATTGCGACCTCGCCCGAGGGCCAGACGGCCTCGCTCGAGGTCGAGCGCCTGGTGGAGCTGCTCTCGCCGCGCCCGCTCGACGCCGTGTACCCCGACGGGCTCAAGCGCGAGTTCCGCAGCGGCCCGCTGACCGTGTGGGTGCACCAGACATCGCCCCGGGTGCACCGCCTGCGCTGGATCGCCGAGGACTCGCCGGCGCCCTACGGCAAGGGCACGACTTACCGCGACGTGACCATCGCACTGCCTTACGTGATCGTGTTCGCCGTCTTCGCGGCCGACCGGCGCGGGCGGCCACAGCTCACCGGCGCCAACGAGTGCTTCTTTCGAAACGAGCCGATGCAGAGCCTCGACGATGCGCTGTGCTACCCGGCCCTGCTCAACTGCTCGAAGTTCGGGCCCGACAGGCGGAACAGACCGCTGTCGTGGATCTGCACCCAGCACCTGGACTTCGAGAAGCTCCAGGCGACCCGGGACAACGGCGAGCGCATGCGCTGCGCGTTGCAGGCGCTGCTCAGCTGCCTTTTCGAGACCGGCTTCAATTACAGCAGCGAGCACCACGAGCTCACCAGCTGGTTCAGCGAGTCTCGGGGCGTGGATCCGCGCGTGGCCACCATCGAGGCGTGGGAAGACGCGACGCGAGCGGCGCCCCTGTTCGTGCTCGAGGTGCCGTGGCTGCCGGTCGAGCTGAGCGTCCGACAGATGGCGGCGCGGATCGCCGAGTGCCGGGCGGGCGAGAATCCGCGCGTCGCGTGCGCGAGCGACATCGCCCGGCTCGTGTTCAACCACGGGAAACAGCCGCAGCAGGTGCCCCGATGAGACACCCCGACGAGAACCTGGTCACGCCCATCTACGTCAAGACGACTGCCGACATGCCATTGCCGGAGGACGCGCCGGTCTACTACGTGCTTGGCTCGAACGGTCTGTTCCTGTGTCGCAACCACCCGCTGTTCTCGAGCTGCGTAAGTGCGCGCACCTGGCCCACCGAGCTCGCCCCGCACGACCAGACGGTGCGGCTGCACTACCCGCAGATCCCCCAGCCGGATATCGAGCGCCTCGTCGGGTTCTTCGACGAGGTCTTCGAACGCCACCGCGCCGAGGCCGCCGCGGTGCTCGTCTGGGACCGGGAAGCGGGGCGCATCGAGGTGCACGTCCCGGCGCAGCGCGCGACGGTGCGCGAGGGCTGGACCGGGCGGCGCCATCCGCTCGACGTGCACTACGATCTCGGTGACGACCTCGGCCCCGGGCAGAGCCCGATCGGCACCATTCACAGCCATGGCGACGGCGCGGCTTACGCGTCGCACACCGATCAGGAGGACGAAGCCTACCGCGCCGGGCTGCACATCGTGGTCGGGCGGATCGACGAGGAGCCGCCGGAGTTCCACTGCGAGTTCGTCGTCGACGGCGTGCGATTCACGGTCGAGCCCGGCGCGGCGATGGCGGCCTACGAGCGCCGGAGCGCCGATTTTCCGCAAGCCTGGCTCGAGTGCGTCACGATCGATCTCGAGCACGAGCAGGCCGCCTATCCGGCCTACGGTCCGTACCCGGGCGCCGGTCCCGTCAACGGAGTGAACTGATGACGACACCCATCATCGGCCCGCGAGCCGGCGACGCGGTGACCGAGCGCGCTCGTGGCACGGCGCTCGTGCCGTACCTCGCGGCGGGCAGCACGGTCAAGCTCTTCGGCATTGGCGGCGTGGGTGGCATCGTCGCCCGCTACGGCGCCCTGTTCCTGGCGTCCCTCGGCCAGCCCGCCCGCTTCGTGCTCGTCGACGGCGACGCATTCGAGCCCGGCAATGCCGGGCGCATGGTATTCGATACCTACGCCAACAAGGCCGCGGTCACGCGCGACGAGCTGCTCGGTTTCCTGGCCGGGTCGACCCTCACCATCGCCGCGATCGAGGAGCACGTCACCGAATCGAACATCGAGCGGCTCGTTCACGACGGTGAGACCGTCGTGCTCGCCGTCGACAATCATGCCACCCGCAAGCTGGTGACCGACTATTGCGCGGAGCACTTGCGCGACGTCTGCCTGATCTCGGGCGGCAACGATGGCATCGAGGAACGCGCCGACGGCACGCTGCTGCGGGGCACCTACGGCGGCTGCCAGGTATACGTCCGCCGCGATGGCGTCGACATCACACCCTCGCTGTCCCGGTACCACGCCGAGATCCGCGAGCCCGCCGACAGGGCGCCCGGCGAGCTGAGCTGCGTCGAGGCTGCCGCGGGCTCGGCCCCGCAGATCCTGTTCGCCAATCTGATGGCGGCGAGCGCGATCCTGAACACGCTGTGGCTGTGCCTCTGCGACGAGCTGCACTACTCTGAGGTCTGCTTTGACATCGCCGACGGGCTGATGCGGCCGGTGAAGATACGCCCGGGCTAGGCCGTCGGATGCCGCGGCGGCGTCGTTGCATGAATCGGCCGCGCTCGGGATGCCCATATCGGAGCGAGTTCTGCGGGGTTGCTCCGTCCCGACCCGAGAAGACGGCAACCACGGCTTCGCTGGTGTCCGCAAAATCAACAACGCCTGATCGGGCGTCCGTCTGCCCGAAGGACTCGGCAAGTCTCTCGAAGTGCCCCTTGCTTGTCAGGACAGAACTGTGGGCCCTGGCACCAGAGCACGACGTCGAACTCGTTGGATTCGAAAGGCATCTCCTGGACGTCGCCCTGGCGCCAGTCGACGGTGAGTTCCTCTTCATCTGCTCGACGCTTCGCCACGCCAAGCATGCCGGCATCCAAGACAAGTCCGACGACGTAGCCGGATGGCATGAGGTAGCACACAAGTCGAAGGCCGTACCCGTGCTACTCCAATCCTCCGACCATCTCGGGTGGCTGCGGCGGGCCCTCGATAAACTCACCACAAGGGACCTGGATTTCACCCGGTGACCCCAGGAGGTATCCGCAGACGTTCGCACCTCCACCCTGGTCCAGGGGCGCACCGAAGAGTTGAGGTAACAAGGCACTGTTGAAGACTGCAATCGATTCCCCCAACTGAAGATCGGTGGAGTTGAAGCTGCTGTTGTTAACCGTCACGGTAGAATCCACGGTGCCAAGGCCGAGGCAGTTGTCCCGGAACAGTGTTCCCGAAACGAACACCACCGAGCCCCCGGTCACGGCCAGTCCGGCACCCTCACAGACATCGTTGGGCCCGGGGGGAGAGTGCACGGGCGGTGCGTCACGCTGATCCGACAAACTGCTAAGCGCCATCTGAGCGCTCACGTCGATGAGCAATACACCAAACAGACCGTTGTTGTCGGCTACCGTGAATAAGAAGTGGACGTCTCCGTTGTTCCCGCTAACCTGAACGCCAGCGAACGCATTGTGATGAAAATGACCTCCGATAGTGACGTCGCCCGGACCGCTGTTGTCAATCCAGAGGCCGACGGCCAAAGATTCGTATATCTGCATATCGGTCAAGGTCGTGTCTTGGGCAAGGTAGGTTAGTGAAACACCGTTCCACTTTGTATGATGCACCGAGACGTTTTTCATGGAGAGGCTCGAGAATGCTCCGTAGACGCCTCGGAAGCCCCCGGAGATGGAAAGGTTCTCGACCTTGAGGGCTGACGGCAAGGCAGAGGCTCGACGCTCGCCCGGGTTGGCGCCGACCCCGTACGCACCCCCGATCAGATGAAGGTTCTTTAGCTCGCCGCCTCCGCCGTTGGTGTAGTGAAAAATCCCGACATCGAGGCTCGGCGATATGAGCTCGGTCCTGGCTACCCGGGAGCCCATGATCCGTAGGCGCTTGCCGTCGACGCGCAGCGTCTCCAGAAGCACGTGGGCGCCCGGGCGAATGAATATCGTCGCGCGGTCCGGAGCGCCTTCGATGGCTGCGCCAATCGTTTCGAAATCTCCCGGCACACGAATGATGGCACGTCGGTTGTGGTGCCGGTTGCTCGAGACCCGGTCGTGGCCGCGTTGTACGCCGCCCCCCGGCGGGCGGTCGTATCCACGAGCGGTGGTGTCCGGGCGCGCGGCGGTCGGCGTGGGGCCGATTAGCAGCAAACACATGCCAACAGCCACGGAAAAAGCGTTGATAGTCTTCACTATTCATCTCCTTTCTCGCATCAGTCTTGCGAGGGCATCTGGAGGTACGGCAGATGGAGCACTATGTGTTCTTCAACGCGTACTGCAACATTCTCGAGGATGATGGGGTAGCGTGCGTCCTCTTTCCCTGCGAAGACGAGGCCCGGCAGTCGTTGCAGACACCAAGCGTTTACACTAGTCGGGCTTGCGCGCAGTGATGTCGGGTGTTTGTAGGTCGTACAGCATTCGTCCGCGCACCGCGCCATTCAACAAGAACTCAAGCGGAGTCGGGCCACTATCCACCGAAACCTCGATGGGTAGGTCTTGTACGCCCACATCGACAAACCCGGACTGACTCAACATTCTTTTCGCAGTTTCTGGGTGAGCCAATGCAAACATCGGCGGCGCGGGAGGCAGGTCAACATCAAGGTTCGCGTGCTATTGAACTGTACTGAGCACCAGCCCAAGAAATTCATTTCCCTCGTCCGGTTCTTGCCAAACTGTGAAGAATAACCGGCCACCTGGTTTGAGCGCTCTGACGACTTGATGGAAAACGCGTTCGGGCTCCGCGAAGTGCAGAAAGCCAAAGCTGCATGTCACTGCATCGAAGCTGCTGTCCTCGAAATCCAGTGCTTCGGCGTCACCCACAAGAAACTCTGTGCCGGAAGGCACATTCTCGCGGGCCAATTCGACCATCTTTGAAGCCACATCAATTCCCACCATGGTCGCACCTCGGGCCACAACCGCCGCTGCTAAATGCCCCGAGCCCGACGCGAGCTCAAGAACTTTGCGCCCCGTGAGAGGGCCGAGGCTATCAAGAAGAGGCGCGATACCAGGGTCGGTGAGAGGGAGGACAAAGTCATCATAGTCTGCAGCATTACGCTGCCATCCTTCGCGTTCCATTTCGGTGAAGCTTTTCCCGCTCATTGCCCCTCCTTGCACGGCCGAGCCAGTTTCTTGCCGCATGCAACTGGTACATTATGCGTGCACAAGAAAGCAGTTTCACGTCGGCTACTGGCGAGCTTTGTCCGTAGATTTTCATTCGCCAATAGCTGCTTACTCTATAGAGGGCCGGTATCCGTGGCGCACGTCGAGTGGCGTGACCCGGCAGAGCCTTGCGGAGAACGCCGTCTCGAGATTCAAGGCGCTGGTGGGAATGAAGCTCGCATCGCGTGAGCTCGAGCGCCCGCGAATTGAAGTCCTGGTGAAGAGCCCGGTACTCGACTGGATGTCGGCGCTCGGGATGCCAAGGTCGGAACGCATCGTGTTGGGTTGATCCGCCTGAACGGGGGAGGCGGCGGGGGCCCCTGTGTCGAGCCCGAAAAACGGAACAACGCGTCCCGACAGCGTGAGTCAAGGCGCCGTCGCTGCGTCAGCGTGGGTCGATCTGCTCCGCGCCACGCGAGTCCTCGCAGAGCTGACAATCATTTCGCCACCTCCCGATACCGGAGCCGCACGGCAAAGAGAGCGGTTGCTCGTCCTGCCGGTCCTGTTTATTGCAGAAGAATGAGCGGAGCGCCGCACGCCTGTTGCTGGAATTCCGGCTACAGATCGGCTTCGCAATCGCTGGTCGATGTTATCCTCTTGCTTCCGGATCATCCAAGAGCGAGCCATGACCGAGGCTGGGAACGATGGCCTGGCGAAGGTGAGTGACCCGTACGCGGTAAAGTCCACGCGTTGGCGTTACTTCGATGCGTCGGAAGACGACCCCCGCGAATTCATCGCGCTGGCTCTCTATCGGGACAACCTGGAAGCGTTTCTAGATCACATCGATGAGTTCGTGAACCTCGTGAAGCTCGAGCTCTCGGGCTTCGATTCGCTGGAGCTCGGTATCTTCGGACGACTGCCTCAACTCGTTTACCTGAATGCAAGCGGAAACTCGCTGAAATCGGTGGGATGTGAAATCTGCGAGCTGGCCAACCTGCGCTTTCTCTACCTCACGAGGAATCTTCTGGAAACGTTGCCGGATGCGCTCTTCTATCGGAACTCGCTTTTCGAGCTGAACGTCAGCGACAACAGGCTGAAGAGCATCCCGCAAGCGGTTGCCGATCAGCCGGAACTGCGCGTCCTGAACGCGGCCCACAATCAGGTGGGCGAGCTCGTGACGGGGAAAGAGTCCTGGAAGGCGCTCGAGCGGCTCGATCTCTCATCGAACGAATTCTCGCGGTTCGATCTAGCGGGCGCGTCGTGGCCTGCACTCGAATCGCTCGACCTAAACGACAATCAGATAGAAGAGCTCGGTGAGCCGGGTAATGCCCTCCACGTGCGCTCTGTCTCGCTCGCCGGGAACAAGCTTTCCAGGTTGCCGGCCTGGCTCTGTGCATCGCCGGCGCTCGAGTCTCTCAACGTCGCACGCAACAGGCTGACGGAACTGCCCATTGAGCTTGTGAGGTCCGGGACGCTGCACGATTTCACGGCGTCGGGTAATCCTGTCGAGTCGTTCCCGCCGAGAGGCGCAGATGGTCTCGAGATCCTCCGCCTGAGTGATTGCGGATTGAAGGAGGTGCCCCGATTCGCCTTGGCTTCGTCGAATCTGAAAGAGCTGCGTCTCGCAAACAACCATCTCGATTCGCTACCCGAGGAACTGTGCAATCTCGAGCAACTAACGGAGCTGCACGTTCAGGGAAACGAGCTGAACCGACTCCCGGAAGCGTCTGGCGCCTTGAGTAACCTCGTCAAGCTGGACGCCAGCCACAACCGGCTCGCCGGTTTCCCAGATGGATTGGGTACAATCGAAAGCCTGCGTGAGCTTTCGGCCAGCAACAACCGAATCACACAGCTTCCCGACAGCTTCGCCTCGCTGCGCCTGACCAAGCTGAATCTCTCCGGCAACAAGCTGGAGAGTCTTCCGTCCTTTCTAGGTAACTATGCGGAGCTCATCGAGCTCGATCTCGCGCACAACGGGCTGACCTGCCTGCCCGATGAGCTTCGTTCCCTTGCCGCACTGCAAACCCTGGTTCTCGACGGCAATCAAATCGAGGAGCTTCCACGCTGGTTGGCTGGAGCCGAGAACCTGGTCCGGCTCTCGGTTGCGGAGAACCCGCTTCTGAACCTTCCTCCGGATCTCGCTGACGACGTCACACGTGTTAGAGAGTTCCTCAAGCACGTTCAGCCAGGTCGAGTCCCCAACCTGAAGATGAAGCTCGTCGCCATAGGTTCCGCCCAGGGAAAAAGCGGATTCGGAGAGCTGCTCCTGGGCAAGTATGCCGCTGACAAGGAACACCTGAATATTTGTCTCGATTCCGGACTGCCACTCACCCTCTCCATCTGGCAACTCCCGTTCCTGGACGGATCAACTCGCGAACGCTTCGTACTCACGCCATCTGCTCCCTACGTCATTCTGCTTTCGGAAATGACTGGATTGACGTCCAGCAGCCCGGAGTCGGAGGGAAATCCGCTTGCGGACATGCTCGACCGGCTCAGAGAGGCAAGCAACGACAGTCCCATGCTGCTCGTGCTGCCACGGCAGTACGACAGCTCGGCCTACGTGGAGCTGATTGACTCCCTGAGCGGACGCTACAACTACGATGTTTTGGAGCTGGACCTGTCTGAGCAAGACGACGTCAAACGGCTGATTCGCTGGGTAAAGGACCGCCTTCAGCACGATGCGCTGCTGGCAGCGTGTGCCGGGCGGATGATCCCGCTCCCCTGGCGCCGGGCCGAAATGGCGCTGGAGCAGTTGCGGGACAAGACAAGGAACTTCGACAGTTCCGCTTTCACCAGGCTCAGCGTCGATGCCGGGCTGACACAGCCGGAGCTGATGGCGTTTTCGGACCACCTCGTCGAAACCGGGCAGATTGCGCGGAACACGAGCACGTCGTTCGTCACAACCGACCCTCGCTGGCTGGACTGGCTCCTCAGGAAGCTCGACGGCTGGCGCGAACCGGAGTCGCGCGGTCGAATCAACAAAGAGAGCGCTCGAGAGCTGATGTCGAACGACGCGGCGGAGGTGCTCATAGGCATGGAGGTTTGCTTCCGTGAGGGTGGAGACGCACCAGAGATCATTGCTCCACAGCATCTGCCTTCAGATCCACCAGAGCCCAAGACTTTTGCGTTGCTGCGCGACGTGGCAAAGCGGCCGAATGTCAGATATCGCTTTCAGCGCCTCGAACGCCATCACGTCTTCCAACTGATTTCAGCCCTGGGCAATGGCGAAACCCATGGCCAGTACTGGTCAAATGGTTTGCTCATATCGGACCCGACGGCAGTCGTTGCGGTCGAGATTCTGCGTGACCGCAGCGAAGTCGAGGTCCGGGTGCTCAGCGTGGCGGCAGAAACCCGAGTTCTGGCTGACATCACGGATGTCATCGACCGGTTCGGTCGAAGCCTGAACGTGGTGATCGAGATTCCCTGCCCCTGCGACAGATGTAGGGATCATGACGATGCTCGCTGGTACTCGCTGTCATCGTTGTGGGAGGCGGGACGGGACGAGAAGCTCACCTGCCCTGCGTCCGGACTGGATGTGGACATGGCGCCGGTGCTCAAGACGTTCTGGCCGGGCATGCTGGACAAAGCCGTGGACGCGCCCGTCTTGACAAACGTCTTCATCTCATTCAACGAGCACGATCGTGATTTGGCGGAAAAAGTCCGGTCAGCGCTCGCGAGCTATGAGGTCGAGGCAATACTGTTCCACAACGAGCTTCGGCCTGGCGAAACAATCGTGGACAGCATCAAACGTTACATGGACGCGTCCGCGACGACACTGCTCATCGTGAGCAAAGACAGCCTGCAATCCCAATGGGTGGGCCAGGAGGTACTGGAATCGCTGGGCAGACTGCGAAGCGAGGGCCGGCGTTTCATCGCTTGCTATCAGGACGACGAGTACCTGACCAACGATGGATTCGTACGCGAGACCCGACAAAAGCTCTCGACAGAGATACAAAAACTCACCCATGAGATAAACAGGTTGACAAACACAGGCACACCTTCGCGTAGCCTGCAGCCAAAACTCAAGCGCTTGCAGGATCTACACCACAACATGGACGACATCGTCAGCCATCTGCGTGAGATGACGGGTGTCAGCCTGCGCGATGCTGATTTTGATACGAGCATGAGGAGGGTTGCGGAAGAGGTCGGGGGGCGCTGAGCAAGCTGTCGCGCCGCTCACCCTGACCAGGTCGAGGAGCGATCTCGCGAAATCCGGAGCCAGCGTCGCGAGCGATCTGTGGCGCGTGCCCGGGTAGTGTGCGTTTGTGCGAATTCGCGGCAGAAACGGTGATGCGGCGGCGTTGTTGCATCAATCGGCCGCGATCACCTGAGCACGAGTTGGACTCCTGCCATGCGCAGGTCCGTTTTCATCTTCAAGTGCCGGGCCAGTTCCGGACCCGGCACCGAAAGATAAAGTCGGATCTATGCATGCCGCGAGTCTATCGGGCACTGAGGGAGGTCCTGCAACAACGCCAACTCGAGCCACTTCAAGGGCTCACCGGATTGACGATGCCGGGGACACTAACAGCAAAATTTTCTGTTGATGTCGTTTTCAGCAAGGCGCCGTCAACGCCGACATGCTGACCATAGATATCGTTGAGCGTCTTCATGTGCGTTCTCGAATCGCTCCAGGCGACAAGATAGCTGGCGTCACTATCCGAATAGGCCAGGGAACTCCATTGTTGTACGTCTGCCGCGTTGCTCACCGGAAAATTGCTGCCCTGAAGTTTTCCGGACATATCAACGCGTTGGGCATAAACGTCGCGTTTGAATTTGTTGGTTCTTTCGTCACCGAAGGTGACCAGGAACCCGCCCGCGCCAGCGGCGGCAACGGCGACGCGCCCGTTCTGATCATTCTTTTCGGTACTGATGGGGAAGTTTCCACCGTTCAGATTTCCGCCCGCCGATGAGAGGCTGCCGCTTATCAACTGACCGAAGATGTCATGATCCAAGGCGGTTGTCTGATTTCGTCCATCCGCCCACGCAACGAGATAGTTGTTGCTGGCTGCGTTGTAGGCAACTGCCGGTCGAACCTGTACGTTGGGAGCTTTGGAGATAGGGAATTGACTGCTGGTTAACTTGCCATCGCAAGTTACCCGCTGACCATAGATATCCCAGCTCGTGGGTGCAGGCTTCGGCAAGCTCTCCCATACAACGAGAAACTCATCCTCAGCGGAGTTATAGGCGATCGAGGGATTGCTCTCGTTACCGGGATCCGTCGATACCGGGAAAGCGCTGCCGATGAGGTTTCCGCCATGGCCAACCAACTGCCCGTAGATATCGTTGGTCATGCCGACTTTTCGCCGATCATCCCAGACGACCAGGTATTGGTTGCGACCTGAACAATAGGCAACTGCGGGATAAAGATTGTCCTGGTCGGTGCTGGATATAGCGAAGTTCGCCCCGGCCAGCTTTCCATCATGTGACACGCGCTGGCCGTAAATGCTGGCAACAGGGAATCCGGACCCAGTCGCGCCAGCACCTGCTCGCTCATCCTCCCAGACGACCAGGAATTCTTGACTGGTGGAATTGGCAGCCGCGCTGGGATTGCGCTGCGCCGCATTGTTGACCGCAATAGGAAAATTCGCATTGATCGTCGTGCTCTGCGGACTGACGATGGCGCCGACGATGTCACCGCTTTGTCCCCTGTCATCCCTCCAAGCCACCAGATAGGCCCCGGGCCCGGTATCCAAACGGGCGACGGTAGGGCTGTCCTGATCCTGTTGCGCGGGCGTGCCGATCAAATAGACGACCAGAGTTGTTCCAAGAATTGCCGCGACGGCGAAGACCGTCAGATAGCGCCATTTATGCCACGCCGGCTTCGCTACGGTGCTCTTGTTGGGCATTCTTACCCTCCAATTGAATCAAAGGCGCGTTTTTCTTGTAATTCGCGCTCGACGCGCCGTCCCAGAGCGTCCTCGAGGAGGAGCTTGAGGTCCTTGTACTGGTCAAACGGGGCCGGGCCCTTGAAGGCGACGAGGATGTCGACATCGCTGTCGTCGCGTTCTTCTCCGCGGGCGAGCGAGCCAAAGAGGCCTCGAGAGGCGACGCCCAGGGCATGCAGCTGAGTTCGCAGGCCTCGAATTCGCTCGATGGTCCGGTCGGCATTCATGGCCATGGCTCATGAGCGCGGAATAATAGCAGTGGCGGGTCCTCCCGCCGGCCGAGGAGGCCATGGGGCCGCGTGCTCCGGGCGGCCGCGAGGCACAGCAGAGGTACGGTCACGCGGCGCGGGCATGTTCGCCAACACGCACGCATGTAGCCCAAGTCGTTCTGATGGCCAGGTTTCCTTGTGGCGCCCAGTTCGCCAGTGGAACGCTGTAAACATCTACAAAACAGGCCATTGCGAATTTGGACCTTGACTTTCGATCGGGTGGTCGGTGGTTCGATTCCTGCACGGCCCACCCGCCCCATCAATTCTTTCCGTCGGTTACGTCGACTTCCCCTCGAGAGCTCGAGGCGCGGGATTCGCTGGAGGTGCAGGGCCACACCGCGTTGACTCTTCGTTGCCCGCCGTCGTGCCTGCCACGCAGTGAACGCTCGTGTGCGCTACTGAACGCTTCCGACACAGCTTCACAATCCGACATCCGGTCAGACGATCTCCGCGGCACGTCTCGACGCCGAGCCGGCGCGCGCCCCGCGAGGGTCGAGCGGCGCGCTACACGGACCCCGTCCTCATCAGATCTGCTGATTGAGCCGTGGTTTCCAGAAGGGGCGGAAGAGCTCGATCTTCGGGCAGCGGTTCATGACCACCTTGAGCCCGGCGGCCTCCGCCAGACGCGCCGCCTCGTCGTTGCGCACGCCGATCTGCATCCACACGACCTTCGCGCCGATGGCGATCGCTTCTTCCGTCACCCTGTACGCGGCGCGCGACGAGCGAAACACCTCCACCATGTCGACCGGGCGATCGATGGCGCGCAGGCTCTCGTACACCGGCAGACCGCGGATCTCCCCGCCGGCTTCCTGCGGATTGACGGGAATCATGTCGTAGCCGGTCTCGTGGAGCACCGGCAACACGCCGTAGCTGAACTTCGTGGGGTCCGAGCTCGCGCCGACCATGGCGATGGTCTTCACCGACTTCAGGATGTCGGCCAGGTACTCCGCCGGATAGTCCTCGTCGTGATTCATGTAGACGGGCTCGCTCACGGCGTCTTCTCCTCGGCTTCGGCGATGTCGGGCTTGAGCTCGTGCGGAAGCAGCGGGCTCGCGAACGGGTTGCGGTACAGCCGGTCGTGACTGTCCACACCGACCGCGAGCCGGCAGTCGCTCTTCGGGCGCGCCACACAAAGCAGGATGTAGCCATCGCCGAGCTGCCGGTTGTTGAGCGCGACCGCGCCCCGCTGGTCGATTTCGCCCTCGAGCAGCTTCGCGGCGCACGAGATGCAGCCGCCGTAGCGGCAGCCGTATGGCAGCGACACGCCGTGCGCCTCGAGCGAGTCGAGCAGCGGAAGCCTCGCGTCCACCTCGAGCACCGCCGACCCGCGATTCTCGAGCGTGATGCGCACCGTGGGGCTCACAGCCAGATGTCCGACGTGCAGTCGCCGCCCGGGTAGCGGGTCTCGTGACAGCGCGCCGGGCCGTTCGGCTCCTTGCCGAAGTCCACGAAGAAGTCGGGATCGATCGCCATGCCGCCGGTCCCGGTGTCGCAGTTGACCATCAGCATGCACCCGCCGTTGGTGCGGATCTCCGGGTAGAACTGGTTGTCCCACGTCGAAAACAAGGACGTCGTCACGTAGAGACGCCTGCCGTCGAGCGAGAGCTGGATCATCTGCGGGCCGCCCGTGATCTTGCGCCCGTTCACCTCGGGCGCCCGGCCGAGCAGGCCGCCCATCCACACCTGGCCGGTGAACTTCGGGTGCGAGGGATCCGTGATGTCGTACTGGCGGATGTCGCCGTGCAGCCAGTTGCAGAAGTAGAGGAACCGGTCGTCCATCGACAGCAGGATCACCGAAATGAGCCCCGGGACCGGGATGGGCCATTCGGGATGGCGCTCGTTCTCGACGTCGATGATCTTCTCCCAGATCCATTCTCCGTCCCGCTTGCACCAGTGGATGATGTTTGACGAGAGCGCGGCGCCGACGAAGCCGTGGCTGGACGCCGGGTCGTGGTGGAATCGCACCTCGAGCGGCACGAGACCGTCCTCGCCGAGGTAGAACGTCTTGTCCACCCGCCGGTTCTCGAAGTCCCAGAAGTGCAGCTCCCGGCCGTATTTGAGGTGCCCCACCTCCTCGAGGTCGAAGCCCGGCATGAAGGTGTTGGGAGCCGCCCACTCGCTCGACACCATCACGTTGTGGCGGGGCTGGTACCAGAAATCGTAGTTGAACTTCATCGCGCCGAGATCGTTCTCCCAGCGTCCGACAATCTCGAAGTCCTCGTTCAGGTGCAGGAAGCCGCCCGGCGCCTCACCCCGGGCGTCACCCAGCATCGAGATGATGATGTCCGGGCCGAGACAGTGGACCGTGTGCGGCGCAGACAGGTCGGTCTTGGCCTTGATCTCGGCGCCTTCGATGACCTTGTGCAGGCGCGGGTTTCGCGGGTCGGCGCCGCAGTCCACGATGTGCAGGTTCGACGAGCGCACCCCGGGCACGACAAGATAGCGCCGCTCCTTGGTGGCGTCGTGGTGACACGACGAGCACGCGTTCCAGCCCATGTGGTGCAGCTCGTCGCCGATCCCCGGCATCTCCAGTCGGCCGATGACCTGGGAGTAGGTCGGGCTCTCGGGATCCGCGTCGATGGTCGCGAGGTAGTCCGGCTTCTGGATGCCGGTGCCGATGTAGAGCGCCACGGTGTAGAGGAGCTTCTCCCGGGGCGCCTTCATCGCCTCGGCCGGCGACGCATAGCCGGGTCCGCAGCACGCCTTGTCGTGGTTCATTCGATGGTTCCTCCACATCAGGCCGAGACGCGCCCGGCGATGGCCAGGATTCTATGCATGTCGCGCAGGACCGGCTTCTCGATGAGCTTGCCGTCGATGACGACCAGCCCGGTGTCGGCCTCTTCGAAGGTCTGGATGATCCGCCGCGCCCGCTCGATCTGGTCCGGGTCAGGGGTGAACACGGCGTTGATGGCCGCGATCTGCTTGGGGTGGATTGCGCCCTTGCCGGAGAAGCCGAGGTCGCAGGCCTGGCGCGCGGCCGTCTCCAGACCCCGCACGTTTTCGAGGTCGAGGTACGGCACGTCGATGACGTCGAGACCGGCCGATGCCGCCGCGTGCACCACGCGCGAGCGGGCGTAGAGCAGCGGCTCCCAGGCGTTGGCGCAGCGAAGCTCCGCCGCCATGTCCACGCCACCGAAGAACAGCGCATCCAGCCGGTCGCTCGAGTGCGCGATCTCGTACGCCGCCTCCAGGCCCTGGTTGGTCTCGATGATCACGTGCAGGCGGGTGTCGTGCCCGCGCTCGTCGAGCAGGTCGGCGAGCCACGCGACCTCATCGGGAGTTCGCACCTTCGGCAGCATGAGCGCCGGCGGCGGCGTGTCGGTGGCGAGGACCGCCTCGACATCGGCGAGCCCGAAGGCCTCGCGCAGGCAGTTGATGCGCACGATGCGCTCCACACCGTCGTCGGCTTGCGGCTCGGCAAAGAGCGCCATCGCGTTGACGCGTGCTGCCGCCTTGTCCTTCGGGGCGATGCCGTCTTCCAGCTCGACGCAGACGATGTCGGCCCCGCAGGCGAGCGCCTTGGGATACATCTCGGGCCTCAGGCCCGGCGAGAAGATGAAGCTCCGGCGGGGCCGAATTGTCATCGCGTCGTTCATGGTCGAAGTTCCCGTTCGCGTAGATCGCATACACCACGTCGCCGTTTGCCCGCCGCGCCCCGTACGGCGAGCGCTCCGTGCGCTTGACGCTGAAGCTGACGACGTCGTAGGCCGTGGGTTGCGCGAACCGTGGCCCTGGTGTCTCGACGGGCATGAATGCCTCCAGCGGAGCTCTTGCAGCTGCCCCGGGAGCGACCGGGCGCTATGTCGCCACGTTGTCCTCGCCGGACTGGGCGGCATAGATCGAGGTGTAACCACCGGACCAGTCGGGCGGGATCTGGCACGGGCGCGGATCGTGGTGGGCCCACCGCACCGGCTCGCCCCGGACCAGCTTGTAGGCATTGGCGGTGGGATCCGGGTGCGGCGTGTAGGCCTTGGCGTCCGCGGCGGTGTAGCAGTTCAGCAGCAGCGGGCGCGGGCGCGGCGACTTCGACGACGGCGAGTGGTGCAGTGTTCTCGCGTTGTGCACCGTGATCGACCCGGCCGGCCCCATGAGATGGCGAACGCGATCCGCATCGAGGTGCGCCGCATCCGCGTCGGACAGCATTCCCGTCCAGTGGCCCTCGGCGTCGTACTGGTCGTAGAGGTCGTCCTCGTGGGAGCGGTCGAGCACCGCCAGCGGCCCGTTGCTCATGTCCGTGTCGGCGAGATAGCAGCCGATGGTGAGCACGTTGTAGTTCGTGTGCGGGAAGAACTGGATGTCCTGGTGCCACTTGACGGTGTCGGACTCGTCGAACCACTTGAAGTTGAGCTTCGAGTGGTGGAACACGACGTTCGGGCCCACCAGATCGGCCGCGACGTCGGCCATCAGCCCGGTCGAGAACGCCCAGTAGGCGGGGTGCGCGATGTCCGGGCTCTTCAGCCGGCGCAGCACCGGCGTTTGCGCGCAGTGCCCGGGGCCGATGTCGAAGCGCGAGTCCGACGCCGTCACCTCGCGGCTTTGCTCCACGAAGTCCCGGGTGACGGCCTGGAGCTCGGCCAGCGTCTTCTGCGGCACCAGGCGCTCGATGGCGACGTAGCCGTGCTCGAAGTAGTGCTCGCGCTGCGCCTGGCTGAGCACTCGCGCCGGACAGGCGAGTATCTGATCCGGTGTCATGAGTTCGTCCTCTCCCGCTCGGAGAACGATAACGCCAGCGAGGCCATCGTGCCAATCTGCCCGCGCGTGACCGGCCGGGTCTCGCCCGAGCCCGTGGCGTGCCAGAGGAGCGGGCTGAGCGGCCCCGCTCCGAACGTGCGCCGGTACCGGACGACGTCGCCCTCCTGCGTCACCTCGGGGAGCGTGTTCCGGTCATTGGAAGCGGCGGCCGCGCTGACCTGCGCGCTGACGTGCGGACCCGCTTGTGGCGCGCGCCGACATCTCCACCAGCGACGAGCTGGCCATCACGAGCGAGCTGGTGCACGAGGGGATCGCCCGTGGCCGCGCCTCGTGCTACCGTTTCACGGACGCGGAGTCGGTTGAGCGGGTGCTGCCCTGGGCCTGCTACGGCCCGACCCCGGGCACGGGGCGGCGCCACGATCTCTACCGGATCGCGGTGGATCGCGGACTCCGGGGCCGGGGCGTCGGGCGGCTGGCCCAAGCGCGGTTGATGGTCCCCATTGGCGAGGCCGGCGGGGAGCGCATCCGCGCCGATACCTCGGGCCGCGACATCGACGCGGCCACGCGGCACTGCTACCGCGCGCCCGGGTATGGCAAGCTCGCCGAGCTTGCGAACTCCTGCCGCGGGGGCGACGACGGGGTGATCGACGTCAAGGAGCTGGTCTGACCCGCGACGGCGGATGCAGCTACCGTCCGGCGCCGCGGGTTGCCACTACGGGAGTGTGTTTAATGCACGCAGGGGTCTCGGGATCGCGGCTCGAAGGCAAGGTGGCGATGGTCAGCGGCGCGGCGTCCGGGATCGGGGCCGAAACCGCGCGCCGGTTCGCGCTCGAGGGCGCTCGCGTGGTGCTGGGTGACGTGAGCTCCGAGGCGGGCGAGGAGGTGGCCGACGACATCGCGCGCGCCGGCGGCGAGACCCTGTTCATGCCGCTGGACGTCACGGACGACGAGGCGTGGGCGCGCGTCGTGGCCGCGACCACGCAGCGCTTTGGACGGCTGGACGTGCTCGCGAACGTGGCCGGCATCTCCGGGCGGGAGTACGTGGACTACGCGGCCGTGACCGCGCGCGGCGGCATCGCCGGCGGCCCGAGCAGCCTGCGGGTAGACGACGTCTCGCCCGAGGCCTGGAGCCGCATCATGGAGGTGAACTCGACCGGCGTGTACCTCGGCACCCGGCACGCGATTCCCGCGATGCGCCGCGCAGGCGGCGGCTCGATCATCAACGTCTCGTCGATCTGCGGCCTCGTGGGCTCATTCGCGAGTGCCGCCTACCACGCATCGAAGGGCTCGGTGCGGCTGTTCACGAAGGCCGTGGCGGTGGAGCACGCGTTCGAGAACATCCGCGCCAACTCCATACACCCCGGCTTCATCGACACGCCCATGACGGCGTCCAGCCACGCCAGCAACGCGGTGCGCTCGGCCCGTCTCGCGGCGACGCCGCTCGGCCGTATCGGGCAGCCCTACGACATCGCCATGGGCTGCGTCTACCTCGCATCGGACGAGTCCCGCTGGGTGACGGGGATCGAGCTCGTCATCGACGGCGGGATGACCGCGATGTAGCACGCCGCGAGCCACCGCCAGCACGCAGCAATGCTGTGCTGCCGGCGGGCGACACTGGCGCATGGCGATGACGAGCTCGAACCCCCGGACCTCCGGCGAGAATCTCGTCGTTCGGCTCGTGGCTCCGTCCTCTCGAGGTTTGGAGACCCGGGGTTCCCGGGGCGGTTCACTGCATCAATTTCGATGGACGGGGCAATGACTCAAGTCCCGTTTCCACGCAGGCCCGTGCCGTTCACGAGATCCTCGGCGCGAATGGGCAGCCGGTTGAATTCACGCCTCCAGGGTTTCAAGGCATCGCCAATCGCGTTCGCGATCACCACCGGCGGCGCGATGGCGCCGCCTTCGCCCAGTCCCTTGACGCCCAGCGGGTTGAGCGGGGAAGGGGTCTGGTGATGGATGACCGTGATCGCGGGAAAGTCGCTGGCGCGCGGCATGGCGTAGTCGAGAAAGCTTGCCGTGAGGAGCTGCCCCGAGTCGTCGTAGACGATGGCTTCGCGGAGCGCGCCCCCCAGGCCCTGCACGATGCCGCCCATCACCTGCCCGTCGGCGAGGCGGGGGTTCACCAGCGTGCCTGCGTCGTGCACCTCGACGTACCGTTCCACGCGCACCTCGCCGGTTTCCAGCAGCACCTCGACGATCGCCGCGTTGGCCGCGTACGACCACGTGACGGTGGGTGGCTCGTAGTAGGCCGTCGCGTCCAGCCCGGCCTCCACCCCGGGCGGACGGGCGTGCTGCCAGCCGGGTCGCGCCGCTCGCGCGACGTCGGCCAGACTGACTCGCAGGTCCGGTGCACCGCGTACCTGCACGCCCCCGTCTGACAGCTCCAGGTCGGCGCTGGATGCCTCCAGCAACTCCCCCGCGATCGCCAGCACCTTGTCCTTGAGCACCGTGCTCGCCTGTTCGGCTGCCATGGCGGCGGTCACCGTGCTGCGGCTGCCCACGGTGCCGTAGCCGGTGCCGAGCTCGCCGGTGTCGGCCAGCCTGACGACGACGTCCTCCATCGCCACCTGCCAGCTCTCGGCCACCACCTGGGCGAATACGGTCTCGTGTCCCTGGCCCTGCGGGCAGGCGCCCAGCGCGACGATGACCTTGCCGGTCGGATCGATGCGAACGCGGGCGCCTTCGAACGGCCCCACTCCGGTGCCCTCGGTGTAGCAGCCCATGCCGATCCCGAGATACCGGCCGGCGCGGCGGGCCTCGGCCTGGCGCGCCCGGAACGCGGCCACGCCGCCCAGCTCGTCGAGCGCGTGCGCGAGCGCCTTCGGGTAGTCGCCGCTGTCGTAGACGATGGGCGCACCGTCCCGGTAGGTGAGCCCGACCGCATACGGCATCTGCTCCGGCCGCACCAGGTTGCGAAAGCGGACGTCTGCCGGCTCCAGGTCGAGCTCCGCCGCGACCAGGTCCAGCACCCGCTCCATCACCTGCACCGCCTCGGGTCTGCCTGCCCCTCGATACGGCGCGCTCGGCGCCTTGTTGGTCGCGACCACGGTGGTCTCGGACTCGAAGTGTGCGATGTCATACGGACCGAGCAGGTGGGCGGGGGTGTTGTAGGCGACACCGGCCCCCACCGGGCAGTAGGCACCGGAATCGATCCAGCAGCGGTCGCGGATGGCCAGGATGCGCCCGGTGCCGTCGAACCCGACCTCCACGTCGTGCACTTGATCGCGTGAATGCGTCGACGCGAGGGCGTGCTCCTGGCGCTGCTCGACCCAGCGAACGGGCCGCCCGAGGCGCATGGCAAGGTACGCGACCAGCAGCTCCTCCGGATAGACGTGCCCCTTGACCCCGAAGCCGCCACCGACGTCGGGCGCAACGACGCGAATCTCGCTCTCCGTGAGGTTCAGGGATCTGGCGAGCTGGTCGCGTAGCCAGTGCACGACCTGGGTTGCGCTGTAGACCGTCAGCACGCCGGTGCGCGTGTCGTACTCGGCCGCGACTGCGCGGCACTCCATCGGCATGGCCGCGTAGCGATGGTGAACGATGCGCCGGCGCAGGCAACGGGGCGCCTGCGCGAGCGCCTTCGTGGCATCGCCTTTTCCGGTCTGCATCCACGCGAGCTCGTTGGACGTCAGCGAGTCGTGGACGCGCGTGCAGGCCGCCGTCATGGCCTCCAGCGGATCCATCACCACCGGCAGCTCGTCGATCCGGACGGCTACCCGTTCCGCTGCGTCGAGCGCTCGCGGTACGTCCTCCGCGACCACCGCTGCAACCGGCTCGCCGACGAACCGGACGACGCCGTCAGCGAGAATCGACTGCGAAGGTAGCGACACGCGGTGTGCCACCCGCTGCGACCAGCCCGGTGGAGCCGAGACCTGCATGCCGTCGAGGTGGGGCAGGGCCTGCGCCAGTGTCGCGCCGTCGACGACGCGCACGACTCCCGGCATGGCGAGCGCCGCTGCGGCGTCCACACCCAGGATGCGGCCGTGCGCGCTCGGGCTGCGCACGAAGGCCAGGTGCAACGCGCCGGGCAGGTGCAGATCGCCCACGAACCGCCCGGCGCCGGTGAGGAGTCGAATGTCCTCCCGCCGGCCGACGTTCGCCCCGACATACCGGTGCGACGGGCGGCCCATGCGGGCGCTACGGGCCCTGTCCCAGACGCCCAGCGTGGCAAGCCAGTGCGCTGGCGAGCCGCTGGCCAGATGACCCGTTGCGGCGACACCGGCATTGATGACGTTGTAGCAATACCTTCTCCGGAATCGCCTGCAGCGTGCATCTTGCCCGCCCGGCGCAAATTGTCCACAGGGGTAATACGCTCTGCCGTCCTTGCAGCCCGTACACCGCTCTCGACCGTTGCGTCATGCAGGCCCCGCGAAATCCCGCAGCGCATCGACCCCGAGTCGAGGCCTTCGGCATGGTGACCGACCTCGGAACCTTCCGGCTGGCGGCCGAACGAGCGCACGCGACGCGGCCGTCGAGCGTACAGGGACGTATTCACAGCGTGTCCCCGCGACCCGTGCCGGACCGGCCGCCCCCGAGATGGCGTTGACCGATCACGGATGCCGCGGCCCGGCCCGGGCGGTGTCGGAGATCTTTACACCGCGGCCGCCCCGGACAGCACCTGGACGGGCTCGAGCACCCCGGATCCCTGGTTCCCCGGAGCCTTTGCCGATCGCGGCGCGGAATTTGCAGGGCGTCAGGAGGGCCCATCGAGCGCGGAGGGCTGCCTCCCATGACACGTTTCCTGCCCGGTTCGGTTCCCGCGTTCCTCGCGCTACTGCTCGCTGTCACCGCCCCCGGGCCGGCGCAGGCGCTCCTCATCCAGCGGGTTGGCGTGTTCTCCGACGTCGTGTTCCTCGTCCCGGACCCGCTGGGGAACTCGGACGGTGCCGAGGTGCAGGGCACGACCTCCACGGACATCACCACGGACATCCTCGCGACGATCGGCGACTCGACGGCCGACCCGGCCGTCGGCGGCGTGACCTACCAGGCCCTCGCGTCGGCGGGGCGCTTCGGCGCCGTCGGCCTGCGCACCTCCCTCACCGGCGGGATCTCGGCCAGCGAGACCTACGAGCTGACCGCGCAGGTGTCCATCTACAGCGACGAGTTCGTGAACCTCCTCGGCGTGCCCGCCCGGGTGGAGGCGAGCTTCATCATCGACGGCGGCTCGCTGCTCATGGAGGCCGGACGGGCGGAGGTGAGCTATCAACTCGAGGTGGAGGGGGAGAACCTCGGCACCGCGCCCATCGAGTCGCCCCCCCGCCTGCTCATCCCGTCGCTCTCCGGCCCGAGCTTCCGGTCGGCCGGCGAGTTCGTGGCCGACGCCCTCGGCAACCAGGTCTTCACGACCCGCGGAGCCGACATCGGCGCCACGCAGGTCGACCGCAACAACGTGGACATCCCGTTCTCGTTCCAGACCCTGGACCTGGGCATCCTGGGCGCCGGCGAGCGCATGGCGATCAGATACTTCTTCGACATGAGGACGACGCTCACCGGGCCGGGCGCCTTCGCGGAGGGGATCTTCACCGAGTTCAGCGATCCCCTGTCGCTGGGTTCGCAGCCGGTGATCGCGCTGCGCGCCACGCCGCTCGCGTCCTCGCCGCTGCCGGAGCCGCCCTTGGCCGCCCTCCTGGTGGCGGCGCTGGCCGGCTGCGCCGCCCGCGGGCGCAGCGGCCGGGCCGGCCGGGCCGATCGGGCCCGCAGTGACCCGGGCCGGCCACCGGTCCGCGCATGAAGCCCGGGCTCTCGAGCTCGACCAGGACCCGGTGGGCGGCGCGCTCGGGCGGCGCGATGCTTCCCGCGACACTGCCCGTCGTGGGTGACGAAAGCCCCCGATGTCGACGCGCGTCATGGCCCCACTGGGACGCTCGCGGCGGGTGACGGCCCGCCGCTGGCCGCTCCCGTGGCCGCGACCCGATCACTCGAGCGCAACCCACAGGTGACCATCGTGCTCTCGGCACGCGTAGACCTGCAGCTTCGTGCGGTTCTTCGAGATGTCGCCCAGAAACTCCCAGCCGGGCGAGGTGCCGTCCTCCTGCAGTCGCGTCGCCCATTCCCGGATCTCCCCGGTCTGCAGGTCGAAGCAGCTGTTGTGCCACCGGCAGACCACGCCGCGGTCGCCGGTGACGGTGCTGGCGACCGGCCGTGGCGTGTCCGTGCCCGGAAAGTTCCCCAGATCCCCCTCTTTCATCATCCTGCGTTCGAACAGCGGCAGATGCAGATGTGGGCACGCGTTGTTGAAGGCGAAGTAGCCGTCGCTCCGGCGCAGGATGACAACGTCACGGTCTTCCAGCTCCACGATTCTCCGTTCGTCCACCGCGAGCTCGTCGGCCGCGAACATGCGAAGCCACCTCTTGCCCGCGAACTGCTCGATCTCGCGCGGCTCCTCGGCGAGCAGCTTCGAGCGAGAAACTGCCTTGATCCCCGCGATCTCGTACAGGGTGATCCGCTCGTTGGTGCCCCGCAACAGCACCCTGACGAAGTCGGCCACCTCGACATCCTCCGCCACCTGATCGTGCAGGGCCTGGGAGATGAGAAGCCGGGTGCCCGCCTCCTTGTTCGCGGCCTCGATGCGACTGGCCACATTGGGCACGTCGCCGATTGCGGTGAGGCGCTCGTGGCCGATCGAACCGAGCGAGCCGAGAACTGCCTCGCCGTAGTGCAGCCCGACCCGGACGTCGAAGTCGACGCCGTACAGGGACGCGAAGTAGGGCTTGACCTGATCCGCGGCCGCCAGGATCTGCAGCGCAGTGTCGACCCCGTGCAGCGGCGCATTCGGCTGGTCGCCGACCCCGAATATGGCCATCACGCCGTCACCGATGAAGCGATCGATGTATCCCCCGTTGCGTTCAATGATGTCCCCGACCTGGACGAAGTAACGGTTCAGCAGATACATCAGGTCGTAGGGTGACAGCTGCTGCGAGATGGAGGTGGAATCGGAGACGTCACTGAACAGGATGGT
This sequence comes from Gemmatimonadota bacterium, assembly GCA_041612005.1. Classification (GTDB taxonomy): domain Bacteria; phylum Gemmatimonadota; class Gemmatimonadetes; order Palauibacterales; family Palauibacteraceae; genus JBFILW01. The sequence continues at coordinate 6,749 of JBFILW010000003.1, read as the reverse complement.
GACGTTCCTTGCCTCGCCCACGCGCGTGGCGGCGGCGCGATCGAGCTGACTGCAGATCAACAGATCGGTTTCGTCGAGCACCAGCCGGCGGATGCGCAGCGCCCCCCCCGGACGGAGCTGGCAGGCAAGCCGGACCTCGGTGGTGAAACCCAGGCGCTGCGCCATCGAGGCCTCGATCTCGGTGCGCTCGGAGCAGGTCTCGAGGCCGTCGACCACCCAGATGCGACAGGTGGAGCACTTGGCCCGGCCGCCGCAGGCATGCGCGAACGCGATCCCCGAGCGGAGCCCGGCCGCGAGCAAGGTCTCGCCGGGCTGCACCTCGAAATCCACCTGGTCCGGAAGGGAAGTCACCCTGACCATGATTGTCCGCCCCCGTCGTCCGAGCCTGGAGCGGATCGGACCTGCAGGATCCTAATTAGCTGTTCCGAGCCGCGCTACACGCGTTGAGCCGGGCAGAGGAAGGCAGGGAGCGGTGGGCCACGCGGTGAATCCATCCCTGAACGCTCGAACGCGGCATCCCGGCCGCGTACGGGCCCACCGACCCCCGCCTTCCTCCTCGGTGGCCGTGATCTGTGGCTCGGAACAGCTACTTGGCATCCGGGTGGCGCCCGGCGGCTGCCCACACTCACACCCGGCACGTCACGCGCGCCCTCGCACGCGGAGGCGCGGGTGACGGAGGCGCCCGCCCCGGGGAGAGCAGGGGCTTGCGACCGGCGCCGGCCAGGCCACTCTCACCGCCCACTTCTGCGGGACGGATCAACCCGGCAGAACCCGCTCGGATTTCGCTAGATCGGGAGCCGCCATCCGGTTCAGCACGCGGCGCTTCACCAGTGCTTCGAAGGGTCGGTACCTCGAGCGGGCCATGGGCTGGCTCGGGCAGGTGGCTCGTCACCGGCCCGGGCGGCTCACGCACCGGCGTCTTGCCCGGCCGGATGATGGGAGTCCGGTGAGCGCAGACGCACATGTCCGGATCTGCGAGTGCCTCGGGGTGCGATTCCCCGGGGCTGCTCACCCCTGTCGCAGCGCCGGAATGACGTCCTCCGCAAACCGCTGCTGCGCCTCGTCCGCCTCGGCACCGAAGTGATCGCGGCGCGGCCCGATGACGACCATACGGTCGATCCCCAGGTCGCGCAGGGTCGCCAGCTTCTCGATGCAGTGGCCGGCAGGCCCGATTACCGCGAACCGCTCGATGAAGCTCAGCGGCATGGCCTCGGCGTGGGCGGCGTCGCCGCGGCCGTGGCGGAGCTTGTCATAGTCGCCGAGGCGGTCGAAGACTGCGCGATCCTCGCCCCGGACCCGGTCCCGGGTGGCGCCGGGCATGGCGGTGAAGTGAGCGAAGATACCCACTCCCGGGCGCACCAGCTCCGCGGCGCGCTCCGGATCGTCGTGCACGCAGACGTTCAGGTAGAGGCCGAGAGACGGCATCTCCCGTTCCGCCCCCGCTGCGGTGCGTACCTGCTCGATGCCCCAGGCGACACGCTCGGGATCGGATCCGAGGGCGAAGCTCACACGGTCCGCCAACCGCGCCCCGATGGCGAGAACCTTCGGCCCCGTGCCCGCGACGTCCACGGGCACCTTCGGTCGCCGTGATCCCGCAAGCCAGCGGATCCGGCTCTCGTAGCCGGCCGCGTCGAGAGTCTCCCCGCGCAGGTAGGCCTGCACGTCGGCCACGTAGCGCTCGAGGCGGGCGGGCGAGACGGGCTTGTGGCCGATGTTGAACAGTGACGAGTCGCCGCGGCCGATCCCCAGCGTCATGCGTCCGTCGGAGAGCTCCTGCAGGCTCGCCATCGCGCCAGCGGTCACGGCGGCGTGGCGCGTGAGCGGGTTGGTGACGCCGGTGCCGAGCATGAGCCTCGTGGTAGAGCGCGCTGCGAGGGTCAGCGCCACGTAGGTGTCGGGCGAGAGGTTCTGGGAGTCGGTGAGCGTGAGGCCGTCGAAGCCCAGCGCCTCGCAGCGGGCTGCGGCCGCCTCCATGCCGGTCACGGCCGGCACGCCGAAGTGCCAGAGCTCGAGGGGCTTCGGGTTCATGCGGGGATCTCCATCAACGTTGGACGTCCGGAACGGGCGCGGCTCGCTGCGCACTGGCATGAACATCGACAGCCAGCACTGGCCGTCGCCTGCGGTGGCCGCGTCAGCGCCGCGTCGACGACGGGACGGCCGGAGTTCACGCGGCCGGTGCAGTAACCGTGGTCGCCCGGCGGCGGCCGGTCAAGTCGACGGTCGAGATCGGGCCCTGGATGCGCCCCGTTTCCGGCGGTTTCGCGACACGGCAGCATTGCTTGCACCGCGTCAACGGCTCCCGTACGCTCGGCGCGAGCGAGCGAGCGTCCAAGACTCGCCGACCCATGGAGGCCAACAGAGGAGAATCGGCATGAGCGATCGTACGCGCAACACGGACAGTCGCGGCCAGGCTGCGGACAGCGCGGCCACCGTCCGGCCGCGCACGGGCAAGAATGAAAAAGTCTCCCGCCGTGATTACCTGAAGACCGGCGCCGCCGGCGTCGGTGGTGCCGCGCTGGGCTTTCCCGCCATCGTACGCGCACAGGACAAGGTCTGGCGGCTCAAGTTGCAGAGCAACTGGACCGGTATCGGAATCCAGTCCCAGGATCGGGCCGCGAAGCTGTTCGTGGAGCGCGTGAACAGGATGTCCGGCGGCCGCATCCAGATGACGAACTTCGACGCCGAGGTGCTGCTCGGCATCGGCGAGACCTTCCGCGGCGTCGGCTCGGGCGTGGCGGACGTCGCGATCACCTCCTCGGTCTACCACCGCGGCATCGTGCCCGTCGGGGAGTATCTGTGGGCGGTACCGTTCTTCCCGTTCCAGAATCTCGAATTCTACGAGTACGTGTACCAGTACATGGGCATCAAGGAGCTGTGGCGCGAAGCGTACGCACCGCACGGCGTGATGCACCTGACCTACGAGTGCTCCGACGAGTGGGGCAGCATGGTATCCACCCGGCCGATCAACAAGTATTCAGATTTCGAGGGCATGAAGGTGCGTGCCTTCGGCATCTGGGCCGACTGGCTGGTGCACAACGGGGCGTCCATCGTCACCGTGCCGGGCGGCGAGATCTACACCGCCATCCAGACCAAGATCCTGGATGCAGCCGCATTCGGCGCTCCCGATGCGTGGGCCGGCATGAAGCTGAACGAGGTGTGCAAGTACTACATCAATCCATCGGTGGTGCCGTACGACGTCTGCGAGATCATCATGAATCTTCGCACCTTCAACGAGATGCCCGAAGATTTGCAGGAAGTGATGCTGTCGGCGGCGCGCGTGCACAACCTCGACATCGCCGCGCTCACCATCCCCACCGATGCACGCGGGCGCAAGGCGCTTGCCGACGGTGGCATGGAGACGATGATCATGCCCCAGGGGGAGCTGAACAAGGCCGCCGAGTGGTGCTGGAACCGGTTCGTCGGCATGCGCGGCAAGATCCCGCACATCGACAAGGTCATCGATATCTACACAGAGGCCAGGCAGCTCTACAAGGACTATTACGGGCCGAAGCAGCTGCCGGTCTGACATCGACCATCGGACCGGGGGACCTGCGCGCGGCACCGAGCCATGCGGCGCCGCGCGCATTCCTCCTGCCCCGCGGGCAGCGGCCGCGGGCAGCGCGTGCCGCAAGCGCCCTGCGGAGGTAGACCGGTTGCCCTGCAGCGATAGCAAGGAAGCACGCGCAAGCCGTAGTCGTACGCAGGCTCGGCCGGCGGCGACGGGGAGGGGGCCGTGAAGGCGATCGAATACTTCCTGCGCTACACGGACTTCGTGAACGCCAGGATTGGCTGGCTGGTCGCGTTTCTGATGTGCCCGATGCTCTTCATCATGATCTGGGAGATCGTGATGAGGTACTTCTTCAATCAGCCCTCGCTCTGGGCCTACGAGATCTCGCTGTTCCTGTACGGAAGCTACATCGTGCTCGGCGGTGCGTACACGCACCTGGCCGACGGCCACGTGAACGTGGACATCATCTGGGGAAGGCTGTCACCTCGCGGGCGCGCCATCCTCGACATCATCACCTCGGCCTTCGTTTTCCTGTTCCTCGGTGTGCTGTTCTGGGAATCGCTGAAGATCACCATCAACTCCTGGCAGATCGGCGAGACCACGATGTCACACTGGGCGCCAGCGTACTACCCGCTACGCACCACCGTTCCGGTCGGTTGCTTCCTGTTCATGTTGCAGGCGCTGGCCAAGCTCATTCGCGACGTGCTGATCGTGATCAACGGTGAGCACGTCTTTCCGGTACGGGAGAGGATCCGCTAGCCGGCAAGGTCTGCCTGCAGGAGTGACGTCCCTGTCGGGGCTTTGCACCTCGTCCGACATCAAATCGCCCGCGAAGGAGTACGCGCATGATGGAACTTGGCCCCGGCTGGCTGACGGTCATCCTGTTCGGCAGCCTGATCATCCTGCTGCTGTCCGGATTGCCGCTGGTGTTCGCGCTCGGCGGTGTGGCCACGCTGTTCATCATCCTGCTCTGGGGGCCGCACGCGCTCCCCATCCTGGCGAACCGCACCTACATGGCGATGGACATGTTCCTGCTGGTTGCGGTGCCGATGTTCATATTCATGGGAGCGATGCTGCAACGATGTGGCATCGCCGAAGATCTGTACGAGCTGATGTACCACTGGATGGGTGGTCTCAGGGGTGGGCTGGCGGCCGGTACGGTGCTCATCTGCACGCTGTTCTCGGCAATGGTGGGCATCAGCGGAGCCGCGACCACGTCGATGGGGTTGCTGGCGCTGCCTTCGATGCTCAAGCGGGGTTACAAGAAGGATATCGCGATCGGCTGCATCTGCGCTGGCGGTGCGCTCGGCATCCTGATTCCGCCGAGCGTGCTGATGATCATCCTCGCCCTGTTCGCCAGGTTGTCGGTCGGTCAGATGTTCATCGCCGGCATCCTGCCGGGCCTGCTGCTGAGCGGCCTGTTCATCGCCTACATCCTGATCCGCTGCCACTTCCAGAAGGACCTGGGGCCGGGGGTGCCCGCCGAGGAGCGGCTGCCGCTGCGCCAGAGACTGCGGCTGCTGGGTGCTCTGATGTTGCCGATCTGCCTCATCCTCGCCGTCATGGGGTCCATGTTCATGGGGCTCGCAACGCCGAGCGAGGCCTCGGCAATCGGTGCCTTCGGCGCCATCGTGAGCGCAGCGGTCAAGCGCAAGCTGAGCTGGGAGAACTTCAGCTCCGCGCTGTTCGTCTGCTTGCGCCTGAGCGCGATGGTCATCTGGATCGTGTTCGCTGCATCCATCTTCACCGCGCTCTACGCGGTGACGGGAGCGTCGACCCTCATCGCCGGCCTGATCGCCGGGGTCGGCGAGGGCTGGTGGCCGATCATCTCGATGCAGGCGATCTTCTTCGTGCTCGGGATGTTCTTCGACCCGACGGGAATCGTCCTGCTGACCACTCCCATCTTCTTCCCGGTGGTCACCTCGCTTGGCTTCGATCCGCTGTGGTTCGCCCTGCTTTTCGTGATCAACATGGAGATGGCTTTCCTGACGCCCCCGTTCGGATTCAATCTCTTCTACATGAAGGCTGTCGTGCCGCCGGGCGTGACCATGATGGACATCTACAAGTCCGCCCTTCCGTTCGTCGTCCTGCAGCTCGTCGGCCTGATTCTGTGCATGGTCTTCCCCGGGATCATCACCTGGCTGCCGAGCCTGATGACGAACTGACGCGGCGAGCGGACCCATGCAGGTGAGCACCCGGACTCCTCGATACGACGCAGGCGCCGGCTGCGACCCGGCATCACCGTTCGCACGAAGCGCGATCGGGCGGGCGTCGCTCGCGAACGCCCGATTTCTCGGCGACAGTTTGCGTACTTCCGGATCCAGGGCCTGACTCACGACTCGCGCGTTCACGGCTGCCTTGTCATCAGCCTGCCTCGGCCATCTCCGCAGGCGCGCGAGTCTGGCGTAGAGCCACGATGTCCCAGATCGAAGCACCGATGAACGCCGCGAGCCCGCCATAGGCGAGCGGAACGAAGACCCACAGCGCCGCGAATGCGACGAGGGCGCCGCCAAGCCCCAGGTAGAAGGGGCCGGACCGGTGATGCTCCATTCGCGAGCTCCACAGCGACCACAGCGTGAACGCGAGAAAGAGCACGAACAGCGGCACGAGTATGGCATCGCGGATCAGGAAGCCTGCACCTACCGCGCTCAGGGCCGCCAGCAGGGGCGCGAAGCCGAGGCAGCAGGCGCCTGCGATCGCCGCCCCGGTCGTGCCGCCAATCTGTCTGAGCATCTATGCCTGCCTCCGGCGTTCGCTCAGCCGACAAGAAAGGGCGCGTACCAGGGGATCCCGATCAGCACCACCACCACGGCCGTGATCACCCAGAAGAGCGCCCGCTGCCGGCGAAGCGTCCGTGGCGCGCCGCACGCCTCGTCGGCGGCGCAGGCCCGCGGCAGGACGTAGAGCTTCCTGAACCCAAGCCCCAGGAAGACGGCGGTGAGTCCCATGAGGTACGGCCGGTAGGGCTCCATCGCCGTCAGCGTGCCCATCCACGCGCCACCCGCGCCCGCGAGCAGGAGCAGGATGGGCAGGCAGCACAGCGACGCCCCGATGCCTGCGAGCAGTCCGAGACCCAGCGACCGGCTGGTGGTCAGGAACGTCCCGCGCCGGACCGGTGCGGGCTTCGTGTCAACGGGTGCGACGGTCTGCGTCGAACGGCTCATGTCCGTGCCTCGGCAATCGCCTCTGCCGAACGGACGCCCGCGTGCGAGCGTACCGTGCTCCAGGTCTCGGCGGCGTG
>JBFILW010000002.1:0-41977 GCA_041612005.1 Gemmatimonadota bacterium | reverse complement strand
CAGGTCCTCGAGAGAGTTGTGGTGCAGGGCCAGGGTCGGAATACCCAGACGTGCGAATTCCGCCACAGCAGCTCGATTGTCGGGGCCGGCGAAGAGCACGACGGCATCCGGCTCTCGGGCCAGAATGACCTCGGCCGATGGGCGGATCCCTGCCCCCACATCGGGTACCGCGAGCGCCTCCGGCGGGTGCGTGCCGTATTGCGTCCGGCCGACGACCTGCGCCCCGCCACCGATCTCGAACAGGATCTCGGTCGCGGCTGGAATCAGCGAGACAATACGGGTGGCGGGGGCCGACAGCGTCAGCGTGCGGCCGAGGTCATCCACGATCTGAATCGTATCGGACGCCTCGGCCGGTGAGCTCCCGGGCGATCCCGTAGCGACCGCCAACGAGAGGCACAGCACGGCTGTGTGCAACAAAACGGCCCGCACCTTCCTGGAAGGTCGGGCCGATGACGCTCAGCGTCAGGCGACGCGCCCTACCCTTCCCGCGAAGAGTTGAACTGGGCTCGGGATGGAGCACGTCTCCTGGCTCGAGGCAACTCCACTCGGCGTCTGCCGGGCGCCTCTTACAGTGGCGGGGCCGCGTCGGGATCTCACCGACTTCCGTTTGCCCCCATCCGAATATGTTACAGGCACTTTACGGATCGGTCGGCCGAGTCCGCAAGGCGCCCATCAGTGTGTTCAGCTAGCTGCTAGGGGTTGAAGCGGCCAAAATCCTCCGGGTTGAGCCGTTTCAGGTAGTCCCGCAGCTCCTCTTTCTCCTCTTCCGGCGTCTCCGCTTCCTCCGGCGACTCGCCGGAGCCTTTCCAGAGCTCCTCTTCGTCGTCGAAGTCGCCTTCCTCGATCTCGAGCGCCGTGAGCTCCAGCAGCTCGTCGTCGGCGAAAACCGGGGCCTCCGACCGCAAGGCCAGCGCGATGCTGTCACTGGGACGCGAGTCGATGGAGATCATCTCTCCATTGCGGGAGAAGATCAGCGAGGCGTAGTACGTGTTGTCGATCACTTTCGTGATCACGACCCGGACGAGCTCTCCACCGAGACCGCGGACGACCGCAGTGAACAAGTCATGTGTGAGCGGCCGCGAGAACTTGATCCCCGCCAGCTCCATCGCGATGGCGCTCGCCTCGCCCGGACCGATCCAGATCGGGAGCAATCGTTCGCCTCCCTTTTCACGCAGAATCACGACGGGCGTGTTGGAGGACTTATCCAGGCCGAGGCTCGCTACCTCTACCTCTTTCATCGCGACTTCACCCTGCCTCGCATGCCCCTCCGTGTCTCTTACGTGCCCAGATCCCACGAAGCCAGGTAATGCTCCTGCTCGGCCGTGAGCTGGTCGATGCCGATACCCATGCCTGCCAACTTCAGACTGGCAATCTCCGAGTCGATCTCGAGCGGCAGCCGGTGCACGGCATTGTCCAGCTTGTCGCCCTCCTCGAGTAGATACTCGGCCGCCAGCGCCTGGTTCGCGAACGACATGTCCATCACGCTGGCCGGGTGGCCCTCCGCCGCGGCGAGATTGATCAGTCGTCCTTGGCCGAGCAGTACGATCCGCTTGCCATCGACTTCGTACTCCTCGACCATCTCGCGCAGCTGACGGGGCTCGGAGGAGGCGATCTCTTCCAGCCGCGCGACGTCGATCTCCACGTCGAAGTGGCCCGAATTGGCAATGATCGCTCCGTCCTTCATCACCCGAAAGTGCTTCTCCGCGATCACGTGCGTGTCGCCTGTGAGGGTCACGAAAAGATCACCAAGCGGTGCTGCCTCCATCATTGGCATCACGCGGAAGCCATCCATCGCGGCCTCGAGAGCGCGCACAGGATCGACTTCGGTCACGATCACGTGCGCTCCCGCGCCCCGCGCCCGCACCGCCACCCCACGCCCGCACCAACCATATCCGGCCACGACGACCGTCGAGCCTGCCAGCAGCATGTTCGTGGCACGGAGGATCCCGTCGATCGTGGACTGCCCGGTACCGTAACGGTTATCGAACAGGTGCTTGGTGTGGCTGTCATTGACGGCGATCACCGGGAACTGCAGCACGCCGTCAGCCGCCATGGCGCGGAGGCGAATGATGCCGGTCGTCGTTTCCTCCGTGGACCCGATCAGCGTATTGATCGCCTCGGCCCGCTCCTCCGCCGAGAGGGCGGTACCCCATTCGCGGACCGGCCGCGCCAGGTCGTCAAAGCGCTCGAGCGCCAGCATGTGGATCGCGCCGACCAGATCCGCCCCATCATCCATCGTGATTCGGGGTCGATGAGCGAGCGCCGCGCGAATGTGCTCGTAATACGTATCGTTGTCCTCACCTCGAATTGCGTACACTCCAATGCCGCACTCCGCGACCAGATACGCGGCCACGTCGTCCTGGGTGGACAGGGGGTTCGAGGCGCACAGAACCGCATCGGCCCCACCCGCCTTGAGAGTCCGCATCAGGTTCGCCGTCTCGGTGGTCACGTGGAGACAGGCGGCGATCCGGACGCCATCCAGGGGCTTGTCCCTCTCGAAGCGCTCGCGGATCTGCCGCAGAACGGGCATCGACCGCTCGGCCCATTCGACCCGGCGGCGACCTTTTTCTGCCAGTCCGAGATCCGCTACATCGTGGTCCACCATCGTTTTTGAGGTATCGCTCGGCATCAGTTCTACACTCCAGAGAGTTGGGCTCGGTGTTTTTCGGCGGCCGCCTTGAGCTCTTCCACCCGGTCGAGCTTCTCCCAGCTGAAACCACCGTCCTCGTCGGGCTGCCGCCCGAAGTGACCGTACGCTGCAGTACGCTTGAAGATTGGCCTTCGCAGGCCCAATGACTCGATGATCGCCGCCGGCCGCAGGTCGAAGACCTCGTTCACGACATCGACTAGAGCTTCATCATCGATAACACCTGTTCCGCTCGTCTGTACGGCCACCGATACGGGCTCGCTGACGCCGATTGCATAAGCGATCTGAATCTCGGCACGGGTGGCCAGATCCGCGGCGACCAGGTTTTTGGCGACCCAGCGTGCGGCGTAGCTCGCGGAGCGGTCGACCTTGGACGGGTCCTTGCCGCTGAATGCTCCCCCGCCGTGACTGCCGACACCGCCGTAGGTGTCCACGATGATCTTGCGCCCCGTGAGGCCGCAGTCGCCCTGAGGGCCGCCAATCACGAAGCGGCCGGTCGGGTTGATGTGACAGATGATCGTCTCTGGATCGTGCAGGTCAGGCGGTAGAACCGGCCACACGACGTGTTCGATGATCCCATCCCGCACATCGTCGTTGCTGACGTCGGCGTCGTGCTGCGATGAGACGACGACCGTGTGGACCTTCAGCGGCCGGTTTCCGTCATACTCGACCGTGACCTGCGATTTCCCGTCGGGACGGAGCCACGGGAGGATGCCCTCGCGCCGGCACTCGGCGAGACGCCGGGTGAGCTTGTGAGCCAGCGTTATGGGGAGCGGCATGAAGGCGTCGGTTTCGCGAGATGCGAAGCCGAACATCATGCCTTGGTCGCCCGCGCCCCCGGTGTCCACGCCCTGGCCGATGTCGGGTGACTGCCTGTCGAGGGAAGTGAGCACCGCGCAGGTCCGATAGTCGAACCCGAAGGTGGCGTCGTCGTACCCGATCGCCTTCACCGTCTCGCGGACGACTTCCGGGATGTCGATCCGCGCTTCAGTCGTAATCTCGCCGGCGACGAAGACCATTCCCGTCGTAACCAAGGTTTCACACGCGACACGAGAATTCTGGTCCTCCGTGAGGATCGTGTCGAGCACGGCGTCCGATACTTGATCGGAGATCTTATCGGGGTGACCCTCGGTAACTGACTCAGATGTGAACAGATGACGATTACTCAATAGTTCTACCGCTCCAAAAAGGTAAGGCGAGCGACTCGACCTGCGCCGAGCCCACGCACACTATGCCTGGCAAATTACGCATCGATCAGCGACATCGCGGGCAAGGTACGGACCACCCGATCTGCGGACAAGAACGGACTGCGCTAACATCGCCCCAAATCTGACGATGCGCCGCCTCGAGCACGTGACCGCCGGCGGCGCCGCGTCCGCGTGGTGGCTACCGGGCCACACCCACCTCTGACAGGTTATCCCCAATGTAATCATCGAGCCGTCGTCGAATCTCACGCGGCGACTCACATCGGTTGGCATCCTGGCACATCCCCTCGAGCTCCTGGATCGATATGGCCCCGATCAGCTCTTTGACTTCGGGCAAGCTGTAGACCGGAACGCTGAGTGTGTCGTAGCCGAGGCCAAGCAGCACACAGACGCCGGCGGGATCCGAGGCCAGTGAACCACAGACGCTCACCGGCACATCATGCTCGCCCGCAGTATCGCGAAGCCGCCGATACATTCGAATCAGCGCCGGGTGCAGGGGATCGTAGAGATCAGCGATGCGTGAGTTGCCTCGGTCCGCGGCCAGCGTGTACTGGGTGAGGTCATTGGTGCCGAGGCTGAGGAAATCCACGTGCGGTGCCAGCAGATCGATCGTCTCGATAGCCGCCGGAGTCTCCACCATGACTCCGACCGGAATGCTCCCCGCGTTTGTGTCCTCCGCGACCGACTCGCTGGCTTCGTCCAGCAGACTTCGGGCCCTTGTCACCTCATCCACCGACACCACCATGGGCAGGAGGATTCTCAGGTCGCCGTACCTGGCGGCCCGGGTCGCCGCTCGCAGCTGGTTGCTGAACAGCTCCGGCATGTCGAGGCAGACCCGAATGGCGCGCCACCCCAGGTAAGGATTCTCCTCCTGCGGCATCTCGAGGAAGATCGGAAACTTGTCGCCTCCCAGGTCGAACGTTCGGAGCACAACTTCGCCGTCCGGAAACGCCTCTACTACGCTGCGGTACGCCTCGTACTGCTCCTCTTCTGCCGGTATGGTCGTGTGTGCGATCACGAGGAACTCGCTGCGGAAAAGTCCGATCCCCTCCGCACCCGCGCGACGGGCATCTTCAGCGTCCGAGGGACGGTCCAGGTTGGCCAGCAGCCGAATACGCCGACCATCGCGGGAGAGCGTTGGCTGATCGTGCAGCTTCTCCAGGCGGCGGCGGCGGTCGCTGATCCGAACCGTATCTGCCTCGAACCGGGCCAGCTCGCCCGCGTCGGGCTCCACGATCACCTCGCCGGCCACGCCGTCTATGACCAGCCGGTCACCATCTCTGATCCGATTCAGCTCGCTGCCCAGTCCCATCACGGCCGGTACGGCCAAGGAACGAGCGAGGATCGCCACGTGTGAACCGCGCGAGCCGGCCGCGGTAACCATGCCGAGTACGCGGGTCCGGTCGAGACCGACCACAATGCTCGGAGTGAGGTCGTCGGCCAGAAGTATGTATGGCTCGTCGCCCAGTGCGGCCGGGTCCGGTGTTTCCCAGTCGAGCAAGTGGGAGAGGACGCGGAAGCGCACGTCTCGCAGGTCAGCCAGTCTGTCCACCACCATCGCGTGGGCCGTGTCGAGGAATCGAGACCGAATCTCGAACATCTGCCAGTCGAACGCCCGCGCCGCCGAGAGGCGATTGTCCCGGATGTACGCCTCGGTTCCTTCGATCAGCTCAGGGTCCTGTAACATGACGAGCTGCGGTTCGAAGATGTTGGCCTCCAGCTTACCCACCAGCTTCGCCGTGCTCTCACGTAGTTGAGCGATGCCGGCCGCGGCCCGCGCCAACGCGTTCCTGAAGCTGAGCAGCTCGCTCTCCACTTCCGCGGGCTCGATCGTGCGGTGCTCCACGCGTGGGATGTCCCACACCAGGCTGTGTGCCGGACCGATCACCCGCCCCGGTGAAGTGCCGATTCCCTTCAGGTGTTCACTCAATGCGCTTCCGCATCCTCGGACGCCGTACCTTCCGCGTACATCGCTTCCTCTTCACCGAAGCCGTCGGCCACGAGCGCCACCAGCGCGTCCACCGCGTCCTTGGAATCATCTCCGACTGCGCGGACGGTGATTGAAGTTCCTTGTTCGGCTGCCAGCATCATGACGCCCATTATACTCTTGCCATTCACCTCCAAGCCGTCCTTTTCGACAAACACGGTCGAATCGAAACGAGACGCCAACTTCACGAACTCGGCCGCCGGGCGCGCGTGTAACCCGAGCCGATTCGTGATCTCGACGGAGCGCTTCGACTCTGTCATTTGTCTGCGCGCCTCCCTCAACCTTTGATCAGATACCAGACGACCGGAGTCGCCAGAAGAACGCCGACCGCGACCCGACCGAATCGCGACGGCCATCTGTAGGCCAGCAGTCCCATGCCCACGGCCAGGAGCGTGACCAACGCCGCGAACGAATCCACGCCAGGCACTTGCCGCCCGATCAGCACGACGGCCGCACCAGCCAGAATCATGTTCACCGGACCGAAAGCTTCTGCCCACCTGCTCAGCGATGTGGCCGTCAGCCGGCTCCCGACGTCGAGGCCGGCCCGCCAACCCGTTCGAAACGACCAAACCCGCAACCACAGATGTCCCACGTTGTAGACAAGCAAGAACGCGACAACCGCGCGCCATGCGGACATTCCGAGCCCGAACGCGCATATGGTCACCAGCACGCAGAACGGGCGCCAACCGGCCCACACCAGACGGTCCCCGATCGTGCCCAGCGGACCTCGGAGTGCTACTCGGAAACGCCGGATTCGCACCGGGTCCACCTGATCGTACTCGAGTCGCGCCAGCGCGCCCACGGCCATCCCGCACAGATAAGGGTGGCCGTTGAAGTTCTCCAGGTGCCTCTGGAGCGCCTCCCGATAGCCAACCGGATCACCCGCGTATATGCGGGACAGCAGCGGCATCATCGCGTACGCGATCCCGCTGCCGACCAACGTCCTGTAATTCCACGCTCCCTGGATCGCACAACAGCGCAACCAGGCCGACAAGCCCGCTGACCGTGGCGGCTTCACAGCAGCGTCACCACCAGCAACGCGGCGGCTGCGCCCACCAACAGCAAGGGCCACGACTTGAATGCGCCTCCAATCGTGCGTGACCCGGCGCCGACGATTCCGGCCAAGCCGACGACCACCAGTCCCGCCGCGACCGAGCCCCCCTCCCAACGACCGGTTACGCGGTTGGCATAGGTCGCCAGAAGAGCTACTGGGATCGTAAAGGATGCGGTCAGAAGCGCCGCCCGAAACCCGTCTAGGGCAATGCCGAGCCGCTGACGGACCTCGATCCGTACAGGCTTCCTGGCCAGGTACACCGAATCCATGGCCAGACGCGTGTTGAACGCCCGGAGGATCTGCACCGAGCGCGTACCAATCCAACCTATCGCCCAGCCGGCTACGAGAACAAGCAACAGCGATCCGAGGCCTCTGCCTCCCGCCGCGGCGTAGCCGGCGCCAGCGATCAGGCTGGCGGTGGCGACGTCGGGGTATCTGGCCGCACCGTAAGGTGGGTGGCGAAAACTGAGGAGCTCGAGAAAGGCTCCGACCAGAAAGCCAGCCGCCGGTCCGCCGACCAATGCGCCTCCGATCGTACCGGCTATGATCGGCCGTGAGATCATGGATTGCAGCCAGGTGACCGAGTCCACCCCGACCAGGGCTCCGGCCAGCGCCAGGAACATCAAGTCCATGGGTGCGAGGCCGACGTCAGCCAAGTACATGCAGGACCTCGTCCAGGGACACCTCCCTGGAGGTGGGAAGATCGCGGGCGGCGACCGAAGCGGCCTTCTGCCCGATGGTGCGGAGGTCGTCGGCTTCGTCGGTCTTCAAGAACACGTAATCGAGTACCCTGCGTCGGCCGATCTCGGCGTGGAGTCCGCCTATGTTGACGCGTCGGCCGGTCAGCAGGCCCGCGTCGGCCAGTTTTCGCATCGCTGTCGTGCCGCGCGTCAGCAACGCTCCTCGTCCCGGCTGCGCATCCAGCTCCGCGAACCGTTGGATGGCTTCAGAAACTGATACGAAGTAGGCTTCGGTTCCGGCTGGCAAACCGCTGGCGTATAGCTCCTGCTCCCACTCGCTCTCGACGAGGAGATCGTCGACGACGACGTAGTACGCGATCTCCAGGCGCCGGCCCCAGCCCACGACGACCTGGCCGTGGAGGAGCCTCTCGTCAATCCTGAACAGATCGATCGGCATGGGAGACGCCGAAGGTGGTGTGGGCCGCCGCGCTCGCCCGTCCCTTTTCGACAAGGCGATGCGCCAATGCGTCGAGCTCCATGTCTCGGTGGAACAGAAAGTCGAGCAGCATCGGCAGGCTCACCCCAGTGACGACCGCCACGTCTCGGCTTTCACGCGCGAGACTCAGGCTCGCAAAGTTGCAGCTGCCGCTGGCCAGATCGACGAAAATGACAGTTGGCCCCGGTTGGCGGGCGGCACGAATCCGATCGCGAAGCGTGCCCGGCGAGCAATCAACGTTGCTGATTGGGATCAGGGCACCGCGCACTCCAGTTATTCGCTCGGCAGCATCGACGAGGGCGGCGGCCAGCTCCCCGTGCGCCACCAGCAGGCCCTGCACTTCAGTCATTGCACGAGCGGGAAGGCTCACTCATAGTCCTGCTCGAGATACTCTCGCACTGGCCGCATTACCTGCCGCAGGTTGTCGCTGAAGCGCGCGGCGGAATCTACCCCGGCGTACTTCAGGAGGTGGTTCATAGCGATCACTTCCGCGATCACCGTGATGTTCTTGCCCGGATTCAACGGCACGAGGACGCGAGGGATCTTCACGTCGAGGATCGACGTGGTCGTGGTATCGAGACCCGTCCGTTCGTAGGTCGCTTCCTCCTGCCACTCCTCGAGTTGTACCTGCACCTCGATCCGCTTTTGCTGGCGGGTGGCCCGGATACCGAATAGAGCGCGGATATCGATGATCCCGATGCCCCGTATCTCCATGTGGTGCATCTGGAGCTCGTGACCGCGCCCGATAAGCACGTCGTTGCCAACCTGTTTCACGTGCACGACGTCGTCGGCCACCAGCCGGTGGCCCCGCTCAACCAGGTCCAGTACCGTCTCGCTCTTGCCGATCCCGCTGCGACCCACGAAAAGCAGGCCGACGCCGTACACATCACAAAGGGATCCATGCACAGTCGTCGTCGGAGCGAACTTCTCCTCCAGGTACGGCTTGATGCGGCGATAGAACTCACCTGTCTTCAGCGCGCTGCGGAGAAGCGGCACGCCGGTGGCCTCGGCCGCCGCTCCCAGCTCGCCCGGCACTAGCAGCCCCTTGGTTACGAAGACACAGGGAATATCCAGCTGCATGAAATGATTCGCTGCCCTCGCCAGATCGGGGGGATCGAGCGAGGCCAGGTACGAGATCTCCGTTTCACCCAGCACCTGAACGCGGTCCGCCGGAAAGCGCTCCGTATAGCCGCTGATCACAAGACCCGGACTCGAGACGTCGGGGCCGGTGATCTGACGATCGAGGCCGGATTCACCGGCCACAAGCTCGAGGCTCAAGGAGTCTCGCTTGCGCTCCAGAAGGTCGCGTACGCTAAGCATGATCAGGACGGCGCGGACTCGTCGACGGGCAGCATGTCCGGCTCCTCCTTCTCTGGAACCTTGTGCTCTCGGGACCTCGACCGTTGCCGCTTCAGCTGACGTGACAGTTTGGACACGAGCGCGTCTACGGCCGAACGAAAGTCGGCTGCCTCCGCGTGTGCGTGGAGTTGGCCCGCGCGCGCGATGCTGAGGCGAGCCTCGGCCTCACAGCGGTTCTTCTCCTCTAGTAGAGTGACGTCGGCCCTCGTGATTCGCGGCTCAAAGCGCTCGAGTCGCTCGAACTGCTCCTCGATGGCCTCACGGAGCCGGTCTGACAACTGAGTGTGCCGTGTTGAGATGATCAGCTGCATCCTTCCCTCCTCCCGGGTGCTACGCGGCTCGTTTTGCACTCACGGCCGCAACAATCGACGCTTCAGTTTCCCGCGCCGCCTTCTCCCACGTGAATCCGGAAGCATGGCGCAGCGCCCCCTCTCCCAGGCGAACACGCAGCGCGCGGTCCTCTGATAGACGAATCATTCGTGCCGCCCATTCGGATGGACTGTCGTGCTGAACCAGAAATCCCGTTTCCCCATCCAGCACTGTTTCCCTCAGGCCAGGCGAGTCACTCGCGATACTCGGCGTACCACACGCCGCGGCCTCCATGTTGGTTATACCCCACCCCTCTTTCGGCGACGGGTACAAGGTCGCCCACACCGTCCGGAGCAAGTCGACTTTTTGTTCGTCGGACACGAAGCCCGCGAACTCCACCACGTCGGCCAGCTCCCAGGACATTGTCAGTTTCTCGAGGCGTGGCCTATCGTCTCCCTTGCCGGCGATGATCAGCCGAACTGCCCTGCCCTGCGCGCGCATCAATCCGACCGCTCGGATGAGCACGTCGATTCCCTTGTACCTCTTCAAGCGGCCAACGTACGCAAAGGTCGGGACATCCGTTCGAACGCGGGCGTCGCCCGGACAGTAAAGGTCGTGGTTCAGCCCGGGGTAAATGACCTGTATCTGAGATCGCTGGAAGCCGCGTGCCACGAGATCGTCGGCGGTGCTGTTCGAGATCACTTGCATCGGCACGCCCCGGTAGGCCGGTATCATCAGCTTCTCCGCACCCCATACGGTGGCGGCGATCGGCCATGACTCCTGCCTGAACGCGGTCGTCCCGAACAGGTGAGGCACAAGTCCGACGATCGGGATGTTCGACCAGCGGGGCGTGAAAAGTGGGATCTTATTGATGTCTTCGACCAGGACATCGTATGGCTGCTCCGCGCACAAACGCCGAAACGCCGTCTGGACGTGGAGAGGAAAGCTGTACCGACCACCGGTCCGGGTCACCACCATACCATCGATCGTTTCCCTTGCGGCACCGCCTTGCCAGCCAGAAACCAGCAGCTGCACGAGGTGCCCTGCTCCGGCCAACCTGCCAAAAATCTCATGCAGGTGGACCTCGGCTCCGCCAGCCTGAGGGTTGAGCCTGTCCTGCCAGTTGACGACGAGAATCCGACAAGCCGGCTCGTTCAGATCACGCGCCCCCGTTGGCGGCCTGCCGGCCGTGGTAGACAGCGTCGAGAACGCCATTGACAAAGCGCGGGCTCTCCTCACTTCCGTACTTTTCGGCGAGTAGGATCGCCTCGTGGATCGCCACTTTTTCGGGGACTCGATCGAAGTGCAGCAGCTCGACCGTCCCGATGCGAAGTATGTTGCGATCGATCACCGCCAGTCTGTCGAGCCGCCAGTTCGACATCGCGGTCTGCACGGCCCGATCAACGTCGGCCTGACGCTCGTCGAGCGCCTGGATGAGACGCCTGAGATGTTCCCGACAGCGGACAGCCACGACGCGGTCGGCCAGGACTCTGGAGGCGTAGGCGTCGAGATCCTCTTCCGAACCGCTGACCTCCCAGCCGTACAGCAGCTGCAGCATCCACTCACGGGCGCGGGTGCGCCCCCCGGCGCGTGGCATCGGCGTCAGCCAAGCCGGTCTCTCAGGTCACACAACGCAAGCGCCGCCAGCGCGGCGTCGGCTCCCTTGTTGCCGCGCTCACCGCCGGCTCGTTCCATCGCCTGCTGCATAGTGTCCGTGGTCAGGAGACCGAAGCCCACCGGCACCTCCCCCTCGAGGGACAGCCGGCCGAGCCCGCGGGTCGCGGCGTCGCAGACATACTCAAAGTGCGGCGTCTCACCGCGGACGACGCAGCCCAGAGCGACGATCGCATCGAAGCCTCGATCCATCGCCATGCGCACGCCGCGAGGAAGCTCGAATGCACCGGGGACTGACACCGTTTCGATGTCTTCGGATCGGACGCCCCGCTCGAGCAGGGCCGCCCGGGCCCCAGCGGCGAGGCGCTCGGTGACCAACTGGTTGAACCGGCTCACCACGAGGCAGACGCGGCGATTCTCTCCCGTCGGTTCGCCCGACGCTGGCGTCATGAAGTGCGGAGAATATGCCCGAGCTTCTCCCGCTTGCTGTCCAAATACGACTGGTTTTCGCCCGTCGGCTCGATCTCCAGCGATTCCCTGCCCGAGATCTCGAGGCCGAAGCCCTCCAGCCCGGCCAGCTTCTTCGGGTTGTTGGTCATGATACGGATCGACTTGAGTCCCAGGTCAAGGAGGATCTGGGCGCCGATGCCGTAGTTGCGCAGATCAGGCGGGAATCCGAGAAGCTCATTGGCCTCGACGGTATCTCGACCCTCATCCTGGAGCTCATAGGCTCTCAGCTTGTTGAGCAACCCGATTCCCCGCCCCTCCTGGTCGAGATAAACGATCACCCCGGCGCCCTCTTCAATCACTCGCCGCATCGCAGCCTGCAGCTGAGCGCCGCAGTCGCAGCGCCTGGATGCGAACACATCGCCAGTCAGACACTTGGAGTGAACGCGCACGAGCACGTCATCGCGCTCTTCGACGTTTCCTTTGACCAATGCCACGTGCTCCCGGTCGTTGACTTCGTTCTTGTAGCCGATGATCCGGAATTCCCCGTACGGCGTCGGAAGCCCGGCCTCGGCAACCCGGTGGACCAGCCGCTCGTGCTTGAGGCGGTAGGCGACGATCTGTGCCACCGTGACGCACTCTATTCCATGCTGGCGCCCGAACTCCTCGAGCTCCGGGCGGCGCGCCATCGTTCCGTCTGCGTTGAGAATCTCGCAGATCACTCCGGCAGCCTGAAAACCCGCCAGCCGGGCTAGATCGACTGATGCCTCCGTCTGACCGACGCGTTCCAGGACACCACCGGGCTTGGCGCGAAGCGGAAACACGTGCCCCGGTCGCTGCAAGTGGTTGGGCTCACACTTCGGGTCCAGAGCCACCTGGACGGTCCGATACCGATCGTAGGCGCTGATGCCGGTCGAGACGCCGAATTCCGGGCGCGCGTCGATCGTGACCGTAAATGCGGTCTCGTTTGAATCGGGCGACTGACCGTTCGACATCAGCGGCAGCTCCAGCCGCTTCGCGATTTCCGGAGCCAGCGTCAGGCAGATCAACCCACGCCCGTGGGTGGCCATGAAATTGATGCCTTCCGGCGTGATCTTCTCGGCAGCACAAACGAGGTCTCCCTCATTCTCGCGGTCTTCGTCGTCGGCGATGATGACCATCTCACCACGCCGAATAGCCTCGATCGCTCTCTCCACAGCCTCATCAAAGGGTCGCACAGTCAATTCTCCGACTTCTGTTGTCACCCACACCAACTGCTACGGTGTATCGGCCAGGTGCGGCCGCACCAGCTTTTCAACGTACTTGCCGATCAGGTCGGCTTCGACGTTCACGGTCGCTCCGGCCCGCAGTCGGCCAAAGGAAGTATGCCTCAATGTATATGGGATAATCGCGATTTCCGCGACCTCGCCCTTGAGTTCGGCCACCGTGAGGCTGACCCCATCCACGGCCAGCGAGCCGCGAGGCACTGTAATCCGGGCAACATCCGGGGTGAGCCGAATCCGCAGCCGTGCTCCGTCCTCGATCGGCTCTAAGCCGACCACCGACGCGACGCCATCCACATGTCCCTGTACGATGTGCCCGCCCATCGGCCGGCCGGCGGCGAGGGCGCGCTCGAGATTCACTTCCCGGCCGACCTCGTAGGAGCCGAAGGTCGTTCGGGCGAGCGTGGCGGGAACCGAGACGAACCGAAACCGGGCTCCATCGACGGCGGTCACCGTCTGGCAGACGCCATCGACAGCGATGCTGTCGCCGCTCGAGAGACCGCCGGCAAGATCCGGTGCGTCCACCTCGAACTCGATGTTTTCGGCTGCCGGGGCAACCCGGGCCACCCGCCCCACTGACTCCACGAGCCCGGTGAACACTCTAGCCCCTCCCTTCCAGTGCCTCGGCCAGCGCGGATAGCGATGGAGCGTCGAATTCGAGCATCACGTCATCGCCGAGGACCTCGTGCGCGGTAAGGCGCCAATCAGCGTTCGATATCCGGTCAGGCCCGAACGCTGGGACCCCCGCCTCGCCCAGGATTCGCGGGGCGTAGATGAGGTGGAGGCGCTGAACCAGACCATGACCAAGGAACGAAGCCGCCACACGCCCGCCACCCTCGACCAGTATCGATGCAAGACCGGCCTCGCCAAGGATTCCGAGCAGCTCTTCGAGGTCCAAATGGTTCGGCGCACTCTGGCGCAGATCCAGCAGCCGAGCGCCTGCCAATTTCAGTGCCGCCCGCCGGTCATCCGGGGCAGCTGGGGTCGTTGCGATCCATAGGGGGGCGTCCGCTGCGGTCGCCGCCAGGCGTGACTTGGCGGAGAGCTTCAACTCGGGATCGAGCACGACCCGGACGGGAGGCACGCGGGGCGAATGGCCTCGCACCGTCAGAAGCGGATCGTCGACCTCCGCAGTCACGCGACCGACCAGTATCGCACTCTGCCCCGCGCGAAGGCGGTGGACCCAGCGTGCGGCCTCCGGTCCGCTGATCGAGGTACGACTGCCGGCCTTCTCAGCGATGCGCGCGTCGAGACTGAGGGCGAGCTTGAGGGTGACGAACGGTCGCCCGGTTCTCTGGCTCCATAGAAATGCCGCGTTCTGTCGCGATGCCGGCGCGGCCTCGACGCCGGAGGCCACCTCGATCCCAGCCTCGCGCAACCGCCGGATTCCACCCTCCGCATCCGGATTCGGGTCCCGGCAGGCAACGACCACGCGCCGAATGCCGCTCTCGATGATCGCTTCGACACATGGCGGTGTCTTTCCCTGGTGCGCGCAGGGCTCCAGGGTCACGTACAGAGTACCGTCCCGGCATGCCTCACCGGCGCTTCGAAGCGCCTGCACTTCCGCATGCTCCCGGCCGTACTCCGCGTGGAACCCCTCGCCGACGACGCCCCGCTCACCGGCCACCACCGCGCCGACCAGCGGGTTGGGAGAGACCCGGCCCCACCCACCCTCGGCAAGCTGGATCGCGCGCCGCATCAGCGACCGATCCCGCGAACTCACTGCTAGCGAGCCTCTCTCCTCGGGCGCCATGACGTCCTGGTCCGTCAAGACACGCCGGCCAGGCGGACGGAGCCCTCGCCGGCGACCACCTCGCCACAGATGACCGCCGCACAACCTGCCCGGTGAAGCTCGGCTGTTAGCGCATCGCCGTCGTCCGCCCGCGCTACGGCCAACATGCCAATTCCCATGTTGAGCGTCCGGTACAGCTCCTCGGGCGTTGCCCTGCTCGCTTCGGCGACGAATCGGAACTCCGGGCCCGGCTCCCAGCTCGTGGTGTCGACGATCGCATCGAGCGTCGGGGGGAGAACCCGCGACAGATTGCCCGGGATCCCTCCGCCGGTGACGTGTGCAAGCGCTCGAACGCCGCCCATGCCCACCTCGCTCAGCACCGGCAGGTAAGAGCGGTGGACGCGCAGCAGCACCTCGCCGATCGTCTCATCGAGCCCTGGCCACTTGCTGTCGACACCATGTCCCAGCCGCTCGAACAGAAGGCCGCGGAGAAAGCTGTACCCGTTGGTGTGGAAGCCCGAGGACGGAAGCCCGACCAGGACATCGCCCGCCAGCACATCGCGCCGGCCGACGTCGGGCCACGCGACCTGGCCCACCACGAAGCCGGCGAGGTCGTACTCTCCGTCACCGTAGAAGCCCGGCATCTCGGCCGTCTCACCACCCAGCAGCGCGCAGCCGTTGGCCCGGCAGCCGCGTGCCACACCCTCGACGACCTGGACGGTGACGTCCGGCGCCAGGTTGCCAGTCGCGAAATAGTCCATGAACACGAGCGGCCGGGCTCCCTCCGTCAGAATGTCGTTGACGCAGTGGTTCACCAGGTCCTCACCCACCGTGTCGTGCCGGCCGGTCCGAAACGCGATCACCAGCTTGGTGCCCACTCCGTCCGCGCTGGCCACCAAGTCGTCATGTCCCGCAGCCGAAAAGCGGCCGCCGAACGAACCGTAGCCGCCCCGCACGGCCTCGGTCCGGGTCGACGCGACCAGCTCGCCAAGTGCGCGCTTCACGCGATCCGCCGCCTCGATATCGACCCCGGCTTGCTTGTACGTGTACGGCGTTTCGTTCACGCGCCCTCCGGTGCCATCTCCTCGAAACGCGTCATCTCCCGAAAGATGGCGACGCGCTCGAACACATCGTCCTCATCGAGCTCGGCC
Source organism: Gemmatimonadota bacterium (assembly GCA_041612005.1). Taxonomy (GTDB): domain Bacteria; phylum Gemmatimonadota; class Gemmatimonadetes; order Palauibacterales; family Palauibacteraceae; genus JBFILW01. The sequence goes on along the minus strand of JBFILW010000002.1, from coordinate 26,034 downwards.
AGCCGATCCGGCCCGAACGATTCGCACGCAAACGATCCGAGCGCGGAGCCGAACACGACAGCTCGGCGCAGTTCTTCATCGTTTGCGTGGTTCACGTACGCCAGATAGCCCACCATACCTCCGGCAAACGCATCGCCCGCTCCCGTCGGGTCGAAAATCTCCTCGAGCGGATAACCCGGCGCGAAGAACACGGAGTCACCCGAGAAAAGAACGGCGCCGTGCTCCCCTTTCTTGACGACCACGTGCCGAGGACCTCTTTCTTGAATCCAGCGCGCGGCCACGAGAAGATTGTATTCACCCGACAGTTCCCGGACCTCGGCGTCGTTGACGACGAGCATGTCGATCCGACCCAGCAGCTTGACCAGCGACTCGCGGGCCCCCTCGATCCAGAAGTCCATCGTGTCACAGGCCACGAATTTCGGTGACTCCACCTGGTCCAGCACTGCATGCTGCAGGACCGGGTCGATATTGCCGAGGAAAACCCAGTCCGCCGCCCCGTACTCCGCGGGCACCGTGGGACTGAAGTCCGCGAACACTCCCAGCTCCGTGCTCAAAGTGCGGCGGGTGTTGAGGTCGTACTCGTACACTCCCGACCAGCGAAAGCTGTTGCCTTGGACGACCTCGACGCCCGCGAAGTCCACTCCGCGACGCTTCAGGAAGTCCAGCCGCTCGAGCGGAAAGTCGTCGCCGACCACGCCGACCAGCTTGGTTTCCGCAAACACCGAAGCTGCCGCGCTGAAGTACGTGGCCGATCCGCCGAGGGCGTCATCGACTTTGCCGAACGGCGTCTCCACGCTATCCAGCGCTACGCTGCCCACCACCAGTATCGCGCTCACTCTGAAATCTCCTCCCGCTCCATGCGCTCGGGCGCGCTCACTCCCAGCACGTTCAGGCCGTTGCGAAGTGTGATCTGAACGGCCCGGGCAAGGCCGATGCGTGCATCGCGGCTCGGACCATCCGCCAGGACACGAAACTCCGGGTCCACGTTACCCTGGTGATACCACGCGTTGACTGCGCCCGCGGTCTCCTCCAGATATGCGCAGACCATATACGGTGCGCGCGCGTCCGCCGCAGCATGTACGACAAACGGAAACCGGAGCACCTGGCGCGCGACGTCAATCTCCCATCGACTGGCCAGCCCCGTGAAAGTGTCGGGTTGAACGTCGATTGAGGCCATGTCGATTCCGCCGCGCGCGAACACGCTACACATTCGGGCGTGGGCGTACTGGACCTTGTAGACCGGATTGTTCTCGGACGTGTCGAGCGCCAGATCGAGGTCGAAGGTCATCGCGGCTTCGGCCCGGCGCATGAGAAAGAAGTAACGGGCCACGTCGACGCCCGTCTCCTCGAACAGCTCTCTCAGGGTCACAAACTCTCCAGCGCGTTTGCTCATGCGGACCTCGACCCCGTCCCGCATGACGGTCACGAGCTGCATGATCAGCGTCTCGAGGAAGTCCGGACCCAGGCCGAGCGCCTGCATGGCCGCCTGCATCCTCTGAACGTGACCGTGGTGGTCCGCTCCCCACACGTCGATCGCGCGCTCGAAGCCGCGACGATGCTTGTCCACGTGGTACGCGACATCGGGAAGAAAATACGTGTAGGTGCCGTCGCTCTTGACCAGGACGCGGTCCTTCTCATCGCCGAAGCGCGTCGTGCGCAGCCACACAGCTCCCTCGTTGGCGTACGTCAGGCCGGCCTCTTCGAGCCGTTTCAGCGTGCCGGCCACTTCTCCATCGGCGTACAAGTCGGTCTCGTGGCGAAACAGGTCCATGTGGACCCTGAATTCCGCGAGGTCCGCCTTCTGCTCCTCGAGCAGGATTTCGGCCGCCTGCTCTCCGAACAGCACAACCCGCTCGGCGTCCGCCATGCGCGCGAGCGCGTCCGCCTTCCTCTCCGCGATTTGTTCCGCCAGCTCGCGGACGTAATCGCCGTGGTAGCCGTTAGGCGGGATCTCCACTTCGTCGCCTCGCTGTTGACGAAACCGTACATCCACGGACTCGCCCAGCAGCTCGATCTGCCGACCCATGTCGTTGAGGTAGAACTCTCGCGTCACCTCGTGACCAACCCAGGTGAGCAGCGAGGCCACCACGTCGCCGATCGCCACACCCCTGCCATGCGCCACGTGCAAAGGCCCCGTGGGGTTCGCCGACACGAACTCCACATTGATTCGTTCCACGGGCGCCGCCTTCGAGCGGCCGTACTCGCGGTCGGCCGCGAGGACAGCGGAAAGTCCGCGGTGGAGCCAGGCGTCGGCAATCGAGAGATTGATGAAGCCCGGCCCCGCGATCTCGACCGTGCCGCCGGCCAGCTCGGGATCGAGCGCTTCGATCAACTCTTCGGCCAGCTGCCGTGGCGGCCGTCCAAGACTCTTGGTCAGTACCAGCGCCGCATTGCTGGCGAAGCTCCCGTGCGAGGCGTCGCGGGGGCGCTCGACCTGCGGCCGGAAGTCGGCTGGCGCTCCGATCGATCGAGCCGCACCGGCAAGGGCGGCCTGGAAAGCATCCCCCGACAGCACTTCCTCGAGCTCGTGGGTTCGAACCGTCATTCCTTCGACCCAGCCTTCGGCTTCTTCGATCCGCCGCTCGACCCGCTGTCGCCGCTTGCTGCGGTAGACCCGCTTTCGCCGGCTCCGGTCGATTCGGACGCCGTTCGCTTCTCGGCGGGCGGCGGGCTTTTCCGGTAGTCGGTCGCGTAAAAGCCCGGGCCCTTGAAAAGGATCCCACCCCCGCTCGAGATGCGGCGCACGACCTTCTTCTTACCGCACTGCGGACACACCGTCACGGCATCGTCGCTCATCTTCTGAAAGCGCTCGAACTCGTGCCCGCACGCCTCACAGTGGTACTCGTATGTCGGCATCTACCGTGCCTCAGCTCGCATCGTATTCACCCCAGCAATTGCGTAGGGCGTCACTGATCTCTCCGAGTGTCGCCCGGGCCTTTACGGCTTCGACGATGACCGGCAGCAGATTCTCTTCCCGTGTGGCGGTTTGTTCAAGCCGCTCGAGCGCGCGGTCGACCACGCCCTGATCGCGCGCTTTCCTGACTGCCGCCAACCGAAGTCGCTGTTCACCGGCCAGTTTTCCAAAATCAGGAGACGGGAGCGGCGCGCTCGACTCGTCCTCGACGTATGCGTTCACGCCGACGACCTGGACCGAGCCTGACTCCAGCTCCAGCTGGTATCGGTAGGCCGACCTGTGGATCTCATCCGACATGAAGTCGATCGACGAAGATGCTCCACCCAGTTCCTCTATGCGATCCAGATACTCGACGGCTCCAGCCTCGACGCGGTCAGTCAACGACTCGACGAAATACGAGCCGCCCAGCGGATCCACTGTGTCCGGCACTCCGGACTCCAGTGCGATGACCTGCTGCGTCCGCAGGGCCAATCGCGCCGCCTCACGCGAAGGCAGTTGCAGAGCCTCATCGAACCCGTTGGTGTGCAGCGACTGCGTGCCGCCCAGGACGGCCGCCAACGCCTGCACCGCGACCCGAACCACATTGTTGTGGGGCTGCTGTGCGGTCAGCGTCGAACCGCCGGTCTGCGTATGGAATCGCAGTCTGCAGCTCTGTTCCCCGGCCCCATAGCGCTCGCGCATCAGGCGCGCCCAGAGGCGGCGGGCGGCGCGGAACTTCGCCACTTCTTCGAACAGGTCGTTGTGCGATGCGAAGAAAAAGCTCAGGCGGGGCGCGAATCGCTCCAACGGGATATTCCTCTCCAGCGCACGGTCAACGTATGCGAGCGCGTTGGCAAAGGTGAACGCCACCTCCTGAATCGCGGTCGCACCGGCTTCACGCATGTGGTAGCCGCTAATCGAGATGGGATTCCAGCGCGGAACCGACTCGGCACAGAAGTCGAAGATGTCCGTCACCAGGCGGAGGCTCGGCCGCACCGGGTACACATAGGTCCCTCTGGCCACGAACTCCTTCAGAATATCGTTCTGTACCGTCCCGCGGAGCGTCTCGCGCGCAATGCCCCGTTCATCCGCAACGGCCACATACAGAGCCAGAAGGATGGCGGCGGTGGCATTGATGGTCATCGAAGTCGACACGGCGTCGAGCGGTATGCCGTCGAACAGCCGAGCCATGTCGTCGAGCGTGTCGATTGCAACGCCCACCCGCCCCACCTCTCCCTCCGCGAGCGGGTGATCAGAGTCCAGTCCCATCTGGGTCGGGAGGTCGAAGGCGACCGACAGCCCAGTCTGGCCCGAAGAGAGCAGGTAGCGGAAGCGCTCATTCGTCTCCTCGGCGGTTCCGAATCCAGCGTACTGCCGCATGGTCCACAGGCGGCCCCTGTACATGTTCGGATGGATGCCGCGGGTGAACGGGTACTGGCCCGGGTAGCCGACGGCGGAATCGAAATTGTCGGGCCGGCTCGCCGGACCATAGACCGGATCGACTCGCAACCCGGAGGCGGTTTCGAACTCGTCCCGGCGCTCGTTCATCACGCGCCGGGGCCCCGCTCGAGACGAATCAGGAGCTGGTCGCGATCGACCGTCTGCCCCTCCTCCACCTCGATGCTGGCGACCACGCCGTCTGCCGGGGCCCTCAGCTCGTTCTGCATCTTCATGGCCTCGATCACCACTAGTCCATCTCCGGCTTCGACGACCTGCCCCAGTACGACCTCGACGCGTGCGATGAGACCAGGCATTGGCGCCCGCAGCTCCGGCGGACCGACTTGCTCCGCCCCCACACCGGTCAACTCGCGGATCGCACGCGTGCGCTCGTCCTCGACTCGCAGCCGCAGTGTGTGGCCGCCGACCTCGATGTGCCAGATGCCGTCTACCCTCCGGGCCGCGAGCCTGTAGCCGCGATCGCCAACGCGCAGGTGGCGAAGGCTCGTGCCTGGCACCGTGGCGAGCTCCACATGATGCACCTCGCCGCCCCAGCGAACGCCGTCGGCGCCAAGGTCGATCTCGTGCACCGCCTCGCCGATACTGACGAAGTACTTCATGCCGCCACGATGTCAGGCACGCCCCGAAGCAGCGCCACAGTCTCCACGTGGTATGTCTGCGGAAACGCATCAAACGGCTGCACGCCCTCGACTGTCCATCGATCGCCCAGCCGCGCGACATCTCTGGCCAGAGTCGCCGGATCACAGCTCACATACACGAGGAGCCGTGCCCCGCAGTCGGCTAGCGTGTCGGTCACGGAAGCCGACAATCCGCGCCGCGGAGGATTGACGACGATCACCTGGGCCGGCAGCAACTCGGATAGTAGATCCTCGACTCGGCCCTGGCGCAGGTCGAGGCTGAGGCCCGCGGCGCGGGCGGCTCGCCGGCCGCTCTCGACCGCCTCACCATCGACCTCGCAGGCCGACACGTCGGCCTGCTTTGCTGCCCAGGCCAGGGCCCGACTACCGGTGCCGGCATACAGATCGAGGACCCGCACACCGGCCACGTCTCCAAGCGAGTCGTCGATGTAGGTCTCCATCCGTTCGGCGACCGCTCGATTGACTTGAAGGAACGACTCGGGACCAAGCACGAAATCGAACCCCCGCCATCGATCCCTGAGGCTCGGCGAGCCGGCCAAGAGCATGCGAGGAGCACCGTCCGCCCTCCAGTGATACGAACGGAGGGCGCTCACGGCCTCAGCCACGGCGTCAGGTTCCCCAGGCTTCCCGGGCCGGCCGCCCTCGATGAACAGCGACACCTCTCCGATGGATGAGCCGCGGAGGGTGACACGGAGCTCTTCACCGGCGGGCAGTGCCTGCGCGACCGGACCCCAGCCTGCGCGCAGCGATGCCCACGCCTGTCGCACCGGGGCCTCCGCCAGCGGGCAGTCATCCACGTCCGTGATGGTGGCCGCGTCCGTGGCGGCGTGGTATCCGGCGACGAGCCGGTCGCCCTGCCGGCGCAGCGTGAATGTCACCCGGTTGCGATACCCGAACGGTCGACCGGCGTGAACCAGAGGAGGCACGACGATCTCGATCCCACCGATCCGCCTCAGGGCGTCGCCAACTGCGGCACGCTTCGCCTCGCGCTGGCCCTCGATCGTCACGTGCTGAAGCTGGCAGCCTCCGCACCGTTCGTAGTAGCCGCAATCCGGATCCGAGCGAACAGCACCGTGTTCAAGGAGGCGCACCGGAGTCGCTTGCGCGTAGGAGCCGCGATCCCGCTCGATCCTGGCCAGGAGTCGGTCTCCCGGCGCACTGCGCCGCACGAACACGACCTGGCCATCGGCACGGTGTGCGACGCCGTCGCCTCCGAATGCCAGCGACTCGACCCTGAGCTCCTCGACGATTCCCGCGTTCACGGCTCCTGAAACCTCCTCTGCCAGGCGCTCAGCTGCCCCCTCCGACCGTTCGCGTCGACCCTTCCGGGGGCGGCGTGGGGCGCCTGCCGACGTTCTTCTTCGAGGAGCGCCGCCGCGAGCACCGCGACCAGCACTCTGTCCTCTTTCGCCCCGGCCACGAGGAGGTCCCGGTGCTCCTCCACGTAGCGTACGGATAACTCCCCCGCCAGGAAGTCGGGCTCCTGCATTACCGCTCGGTGAAACGGCGCGGTCGTGGGAATGCCGACGATCTCTAGCTCGTTGAGTGCAGCAAGCATACGCCTGATCGCATCATGTCGGGTATGAGCATGCACAATGAGCTTGGCGAGGAGTGGATCGTAGTCCAGCCCGACTTCGAACCGTTCGCTGATTCCGGAGTCCCAGCGTACGCCCCGTCCCCCGGGCACGCGAAGCACCTCGATCCTCCCCGCCGTGGGCAGAAATCCCGCCGCCGGATCCTCGGCGCTGATGCGGCACTCGATGGAGTGACCGCACGGCCACTCCGGAGACATGTCGAAGCCGAGCGGCTCACCCGCCGCGATTCGAATCTGGGCCTGAACCAGATCGACCCCGGTGACAGCCTCTGTCACGGGGTGCTCCACCTGAATTCGAGTGTTCATCTCGAGGAAATAGAACTCGTCGTCCTGGTACAGAAACTCGACGGTTCCGGCACCTACGTAGCCGACCGCCTCCGCGGCCGCCACCGCGACGGCTCCCAGACGTTCCCGCAGCGCCGCGTCAACGACGGGAGAAGGAGCCTCCTCGATCAGTTTCTGGTGCCGTCGCTGAATGGAGCACTCGCGCTCGCCGAGGTGAATCACCTTGCCGTGGGAATCGGCGAGTATCTGCACTTCGAGGTGGCGCGGCCGTTCGAGGTAGCGCTCGACATATACCCGGTCGTCACCAAACGCGCCGCGAGCCTCCGAACGGGCCGCTTCGAGCGCCGCCGCAAGCGAGTCGGGCTCCTCGACCACGCGCATCCCTTTGCCGCCGCCGCCGGCGGCTGCTTTGAGCAACACGGGAAACCCGATCTCCCGGGCCAACCGGGAGCCGGTCGCTGCGTCGGCCACCGCCTCCGATCCCGGCACCACCGGCACCCCGGCCGCCTTCATCCGGGCACGGGCTTCCGTCTTGTTGCCCATAGCCCGGATCGCGTCCGAAGGAGGACCGACGAAGACCAGGCCGGCTTCCTCGACCTGCCGCGCGAACTCGGCGTTCTCAGCCAGAAAGCCATACCCGGGGTGAATCGCTTCCGCCCCTGTCAGCCTCGCCGCTTCCAGCAATGCATCCGCGTTCAAGTAGCTCTGGGTGGCCGGGGCCGGGCCAATTGGGACGGCGGCGTCCGCCAGCAAGACATGCGGAGCCAGGCGGTCGGCGCTCGAGTAGACCGCGACCGCCTCGACTCCCAGCTCCCGGCAGGCGCGGATCACGCGGACCGCGATCTCTCCCCGATTGGCGATCAGCAGTTTCGTGAACACGGTTCTGAGCGTGGCGTGGAGGAAGCGTCCCTACAGCGGGATGTTCCCGTGTTTCTTGGTGGGATTCCGGTCCCCCTTATCGGCGAGCATCTCCAGTCCGGAGATCAGGCGTGCTCGCGTCTCCCGGGGGTCAATCACGTCGTCCACATAACCACGCGCGGCCGCCAGGTACGGGTTGGCGAACTTGTCGCGAAACTGAGCCTCCAGCTCGGTTGTCCGTGCCGCGGGATCGGCCGCCTCGGCGATCTCACGCCTGTAGAGAATCTCGACCGCGCCCTTTGAACCCATGACAGCGATCTCGGCGGTCGGCCAGGCGAAGTTGAGGTCTCCGCGGATGTGCTTCGAGGACATCACGTCGTAGGCGCCACCGTAGGCCTTGCGGGTGATCACCGTGAGCTTGGGTACCGTCGCCTCGCAATACGCATATAGCAGTTTGGCGCCGTGCTTGATGATTCCGCCGTGTTCCTGAGCCAATCCCGGGAGAAAGCCCGGCACGTCCTCGAACGTCACCAGCGGAATGTTGAACGCGTCACAAAAGCGGACAAAGCGCGCGCCTTTGAGACTGGCTTCGATGTCGAGCACGCCGGCGAGCACAGCCGGTTGGTTCGCGATGATGCCGACCGGCCGACCGCCGAGGCGGGCGAACCCGACGACGAGGTTTTTCGCAAAGTCACGGTGCACTTCAAAGAACTCGCCGTCGTCCACGATCCGACCTACGACCGTGTGGATGTCGTACGGTTTCAGCGGGTCGTCCGGCACGATCTCCAGAAGCTCTTCGTCCGCCCGATCCGGAGGATCATCAGACCTTCGCAGCGGAGGAAGCTCGGCGTTGTTCGCCGGCAGGTAGCCGAGCAGAGTCCGGATCCCGGCGATCGCCTCGGGCTCCGACGCGTGCGCGAAATGCGCCACGCCCGAAACCGACGCGTGGACGTCGGCCCCCCCCAGCTCTTCAAAGGTGACGTCTTCATGCGTCACCGTCTTCACGACGTTGGGCCCCGTAACGAACATGCGGCTGATGCCACGCACCATGAAAATGAAGTCCGTGATGGCCGGTGAGTACACCGCCCCGCCCGCACATGGGCCAAGCACAGCGCTGATTTGCGGAACGACGCCCGAGGCCAGCGTGTTGCGGAGGAAGATGTCGGCGTAACCGCCGAGCGAGACAACACCTTCCTGAATCCGGGCGCCGCCCGAATCGTTGAGTCCGACGACCGGAAGACCATTCTTGAGCGCCAGGTCGAGCAACTTGACGATCTTTCCCGCGTGAGCCTCGGAGAGTGAGCCGCCGAACACTGTGAAGTCCTGGCTGAACGCATATACCGTGCGGCCATCCACGGCCCCATACCCGGTCACGACCCCGTCGCCGGGGTAGCGCTGTCCCTCCAGACCGAAGTCGGTGCACCGGTGTTCGACAAATCGGTCCAACTCGACGAAAGAACCCTCGTCGAAGAGCAGATCGAGACGCTCCCGAGCGCTTAGCTTTCCTTTCTCGTGCTGCTTCGCGATTCGATCCGCGCCGCCGCCTTCCGAAGCACGCCGCCTGCGTTCCTCGAGCTGCTCCAGCTTCTCGCGCATCGTCACGTTTACTCGCTCCTCCGGTCGCGCCGGACCACTGCATCCTCGGCCTCGGACTGCCTGCGACGGGTACGCGCCGACTCGATGGCTCCCGACTCTTCCAGGCGTCCCAGTACGGCCACCGGATCCGGGTCCACCAGTTCGCGGTCGAGTATCATCCGAATCAGTGTCGTGCGCGAAACGGTGGATGATTCGGGATCGGGACGCATCTCTCCGCTGGCTCCCGGCTGCACCTCCAACCGCGCAAAGGAGCGCGCGACTGCCCCGGGTCTCACCGGCCCGCGCTCGGGCAACGCGGCGATTACAAGCAGCATGGCATCGTGCCCCAAAGCCGGCAGCATGTTGTCTCGCAGGCTCGCCCGATACATGATTTCGTACGAGCGTTTGAATCCCATCCAGCCTCCATCGTCGGCGAACTGGTCGACGAACGTCCCTACCAGCTGGTGGTTGGCGAAGGAGGGATCGAGCCGTCGCACAACGGCCGGCTCCGCCCAGCTTGGTCCACCGACGAGCACCGCGCCGCGTAGACCGTAGAAAGACAGTTGTGGCCCGAGCTGCAGGGCCGCGGAAGCGTCTCGCGTGCTGACGAACACGGCCTGGGGCGAGTATGAGGCGACAACGATAATCGGAGTCGCAAACGTGGTGGAGTCCGGAGAGTATCGAGCGTACCCGGATAGCACAGCTCCCTCCCGCGTGGCCCCGGCACGGAACCCCAGGAGCGCATCGCGCCCGACCCGTGAGTCGGTCACCATGGCGCCGAGGCGATCCATCCCGAGCTCGGTCGCGAGCCAGCGGCCAACTTCGAACGCCACATCCGCCGTCCTGCGAGCCATGTCCCACAATGTGTACGCATTCGGGCTCGCCTTCACCACTTCGGTAGCGGTTGGGCTGACGAGGAGAAGGCCGGGATAGACGCGTGCCCCGATCGCGGCGGCGAGTGCTTCGGAAAGGATCGGTCCGACTACCGCCGCAACGCCATCAGCTTCCAGCTCACGCACCAGTTCGACCGCCCGTTCCGGGTCGGACTCGTCGTCCCGGAGCACGAGCTCGATCTCGCCAGGTCCCGTACCCTCCAGAGCGAGACGCATTCCGTTGTGAAGAAACCTGCCGACTGCAGCGAAGCGCCCCGTCAGCGGCAGAATCACTCCGATTCGCGTCGGCTCGAGGATCGGCCCGATCGCGCCGGCCAGCACCGCCTCCGCAAGGTCCCGGTCCGTCCGCTCGGCCTCTGCTTTGGTTACGCCGTTCGCCACCAGTCGCGCCTCGTCGACTAGACCGGCCTCGGCCAGAACCCGGCTGTACTCAGCCGCGATGGCCGCCTCGACGGCGTTGCTGGGGTCGGTCGCGCCTGGAACACGTGCCAGCTCATCGACTGACATCCGCGCGGCCGCACGCCGGAGCACCACCCAGGTTTCCTCACCGACGGCCTCGGGCTGAGCGACCAGGAGCTCGACTGCTTCGGGCTCCCGGGCCAGATCCGTGAGGAGCGCGGCTCGGAATTGCGTCGCTTCCACGCGCATGGCGTCGTCGAGCTTCCGCGTAAGCAACTCTGAGAGGCGCTCGGCCGCCAAGCCATCGGAGCCGGCGCTCGCGAGTGACTGCGCCTCCAGCCACAGCGCGGAGTCCGCGTACGCCGACCGGTCTTCTTCCGTCCGCCACAGGTAGTAGAGCGAGTCGGCTCCCCGGGCCGCGCCTTGGAAGTCACCGGAGTCGTATGCGCCGCGAACCAAGGCGAGAAGGTCCGGTGGCGGGTCGGTACTCACCGGCGTCGGGGAGCCACCGGGGTCGCGGAGTGTCGAAGCGGACGAAGCGCACCCTGACAGGCCGCTCGCGATTACCAGCGCCACCGCGAGCGCCGCCCCCGGCCGAAGAAGGCGGTCGGTGACATCAAAAAGGGGCCCGACGCCTTCCGCCGGGCCCCCGCGCATCTCAAACATCAGTTTCGGCAGAGGTTACGACCCCTCCTTCGCATCGGACGCCTCGGGGTCTTTGGACACAGGGCTCGCGACTGTCTCTGCTTCCGACTCCACGTCCGCGGGCGCCTCGACTTCCGCGATCGCCTCAATGTCCTCGTCCGCCTCAGCCTCGGCTTCCGCCTCGTCGTCTCCGAGCGGCTCGACGGGCCGAGCCGCTCGCTCGATCTCTCCCGTGACCGTCAGCACGATGCGCCGGTTGATGGGATCCGTCTCCAAGACCTGCAGCTCGAGCTTGTCTCCCTCGTAGTACTTGTCGGTCGGCTCCTCTACCGCCTCATCTTCCTCGCCACTCATCTGACTGACGGGGACGAAGCCCTCGATGTCGGAACCCAGATCGACGACGACTCCCTTGTCCAGAAGCCGTACGACCGTTCCGGCCAACTCTTTTCCGGGCTGGAAGTCCTGAGCAAGCTGGTACCAGGGGTCTTCATCGACCTGCTTGAGGCCCAGCGATATCCGCTTCTGCTCCGGGTCGATGTTGAGAACTACCACCTCGAACTCCTCACCCTTACGAACGACCTCCGACGGATGCTGCACTCGCCGGGTCCAACTCATGTCCGAGATGTGCACGAGGCCGTCGATACCGGGCTCTACCTCCACGAACGCGCCGAAGGAAGTGAGATTGCGAACTACACCCTTGATCCGAGTACCCGGTGGATACTTGGCAGGAAGCGCCAGCCACGGGTCCTCTTCGGTCTGCTTCATACCGAGGGAGATCTTCTTTTCTTCTTCGTCGACCCTCAGCACGACGCACTCGATCTCGTCTCCGATCGAGACGAGCTGTGACGGGTGGCGCACGTTCCGTGTCCAGCTCATCTCGGAGATGTGGACGAGTCCTTCCACGCCCTTCTCCAGCTCGATGAACGCCCCGTAGTTGGTGATCGACACGACGCGGCCATGGACGCGGCTGCCCACCGGGTACTTGCCGGCAACATCCTCCCACGGGTAGGCCTGAAGCTGCTTCAGGCCGAGCGAGATCCGCTCGCGGTCCCAATCGATGTCGAGGATCTTCACTTCGAGCTCGTCGCCGATGTTGCAGACCTCCGAGGGATGGCCGACGCGGCCCCACGACATGTCCGTGATGTGGAGCAGTCCGTCCATGCCTCCCAGATCAATAAAGGCGCCGAAGTCCGTGATGTTCTTGACCACACCCGTGCGCAGCTGGCCTACTTCGAGCTCCGTCCGCAGGTCGTCACGTTTGGCGGCGCGCTCCTCCTCGAGGATGACCCTGCGGCTGACCACGATATTGCGACGCCGCTTGTTCAGCTTGAGGATCTTGAACTCGAATTCCTTGCCGACCAGGTCTTCCACGTTGGGAACGCGGCGTAGGCCGATCTGCGATCCGGGGAGGAAAGCGTCGACGCCCATCAGGTCTACCGTCACACCGCCCTTGATCTTCCGCTTCACGGAGCCGGCGACGGCCTCATTGTTGTCGAAGGCATGCTTGATCTTCTCCCACACGCGGAGGAAGTCCGCCTTCTTCTTAGAGAGCACGACCACACCTTCTTGATCTTCGAGGCTCTCCAGGTACACATCGACTTCATCCCCCGGTTGCAGTGTCTCCGGGTCACGGAATTCGTCGAGGGGAACCGCCCCCTCCGACTTGAAGCCGACGTCGAGTATCACCGCGGACTCCGTAGTCCGCAGGACGGTCGCCTTCACGATCTCGCCCTCGGCGATCTCGCTCAACGTGTCCTCGTACATCGCCAGCATCTCCTCGTACTCCTCTGGCGTGTACTCGCCCTCCTCCAGCAGGTCGTGCCTCACAACGATCGGTCGCGATTTGCTCTTCTTCGACGGGGCCGGATCCTCGGTGGCGCTTTCGGCATCCTGCTCGGCGGGCGCCTCGTCCATTACCGCGACTTCGTCCACAGTCGTGGCCTCAGCCTCGGCGGTCTCCGTCAGCTTCTGGTTTTCCTCGATGTCCATGGGGTCGGTCGTCCTGTCCCTTTCGGGAGCTTCCGTGCAGTCGGTGAAGGCAATCCGTAAAAAACGAGCGGCTGGGATCAGGCTCGCGCTCCGCCACCCAGCCGTCCGGACTCACCAACGCAAACTGCAGCTCGGGTTCACAGCTGTGCGTCCGCTCAAGAACTGGGAAATGTAGAAGTGGGGTGTTGGAGCGTCAATACGACCCGGTGCCCAGGCTGCGCTGGCGGGCAAGCTTTACGATGCGCTCGACAACCCGGTCAGGAGGAATACGGGTGGTGTCGATCTCGATCGCATCATCGGCGCGCCGGAGCGGCGACAGCTCGCGCATCGAGTCGGCCCGGTCTCGAGCCTCGAGAACGGCGGCCTCCCGCACGATGGTCTCTGGGTCTGGTTCATGGCCATAGTCCAACAGCCGGCGCCTCGCGCGCTCCCGGGCGGAGGCTGTGAGAAACACCTTCAGTGACGCGTGCGGAAAAACAGTCGTGCCGACATCGCGTCCATCGGACACGACGCGGGACCCGCGAGCGGCTTCCCGCAGCTTATCTGTCACCACCTCACGCACCGACGCGCGGGCCGAGACGTCCGATACGCGCGCCACGACCTCGGGCGCGTCGAGCTCTCTGCCTGGATCCCGCCCGCGCACACTCAGCTCGAATCTTCCATCTCCGGCTGCCAGCGTGATCGGCAATTCGCGGAGCCGCGAGTCGAAGTCTTCGTCGTCGATCCAGCCTTCGCGAAGCGAGGCCCACGCGATCGCCCGATAGAGTTGGCCGGAGTTCAGGTGTAGCGCGTCCAGCGCTGCGGCGACACGTCTGGCGGTCGTGCTCTTTCCGGAGGCCGCCGGCCCATCGATCGCGATCGTAAAGGAACGTCCCGCCTCGTTCATCCGCTCACCTCGTTGGACGCCGACCGATCGCCTCGGACCGAGGCACGAGGGCGTCGAGCTCGTCCCAGAACCCGGGAAACGAGACTTCGACAGCCTCCGGCTCCTGCACGGCGATCTCCATGCCGGGGAGGCGCGCCAGGACACCGAACGCCATCGCCAGGCGGTGGTCCCCACCCGTCTCGACCAGCCCGGAGAGCGGTGTGGCGGAGCCGCGGATGCGAAGGCCATCCGGTGTCTCATCGCAGTCGACCCCGAGCCTGTCCAAGTTTCGCGCCGTGAGGCCCAGACGGTCGCTCTCCTTGTGGCGGAGCTCCGCTGCGCCCTCGATCATGGATGTGCCGGGAATCCGAGCGGCCAAAACCGCGAGAGCTGGTATCTCGTCGAGCAGACGCGGGACCATCGCCGGGGCAATCCGGAAAGGGCGAAGATCCGCTGCCTCCACGCGCACGCTGCCCCACGGCTCGGAAGCGGCTGATCCCTCCAGTTCGGTGTGCACTCCAGCGCCCATGGAGCGCAGGATGTCGAGCAGGCCAGTGCGGGTCGGATTCAGCCCGACCCCCTCCACTACGAGGTCTCGCCCGGTCAGAAGCGCGGCCACGATCAGGAAGGCGGCAGACGAGAGGTCGCCGGGAACGTCCAGGTCGAGCGGCCTCAGTGGTCGGTGCCAACCCTCCGGGTCCAGGGACACGCGCACGCGGTCCTCCTTTGTATCGACTTCGACGGGCGCCCCCATCCAGGACAGGAGGCGCTCGCTGTGGTCGCGAGACTGCTGCGACTCGATCACGTCGACGCGTGTGCCTCCGGTCAAGCCGGCCAGAAGAAGGGCGGACTTCACCTGGGCACTCGAAATCCGCGGGACGTGGCGGAGCGGTCGGAGCGCTCCGCTCGCGCGTCCATCGAAGCGGATCGGCAACGTCCCGCGCTCGCCCAAGTAGCGGATGGGGGCTCCCATCGCCTGGAGGGGATACACGACGCGATCCATCGGGCGACGACGAAGCGACTCGTCGCCGTCCAGCTCGCCGGGCACGCCGAGACCAGCCAGCAAGCCAGCCAGCAAGCGAGCCGTCGTTCCGCTCTTGTCGCAATCGATCGGTGCCGATGGCCCGGTCGCCTCGAGACCGCCCTCGACAGCGAGCACGCCCTCGCCCTGAGAACGAAAGTCCGCTCCGAGCGCTCGCATCGCGTGCACGGTCGACTGTACATCTCGACCAGTCGGGATGCCTCTGAGGATCGAGCGACCAGACGCGAGAGGGGCCAGGATGAGGGCGCGATGAGCGATCGACTTGTCACCCGGCACGCGACACCGAGTCATGCGTGTGACCCGGCCGGATCATCCCGCAGAGGAACTTCGACCGCGAGCCCGTCGTCGGCGATGCGAGTCCGCTTGAACACGGCCCGGGCCTCGCGTCTGAGCACGTAGGCCTGTTCTGCGTAGCGTGCGCTCAGGTGGGTGAGGAGCAACTCCCGCACGCCGGCTTGCTCGGCAACTTCAGCCGCTTCGACGGCCGTCGAATGCCCTGTCGTCCGTGCCCTGTCCTTGTCCTCCTGACCGAACGTCGCCTCATGGATCAGGAGGTCGGCTTCCGCGGCGGCTTGCACGGTCGCCGGACATGGCCGTGTGTCACCCGTGTAGACGAGCTTTCGTCCGGCCCGCGGGGGACCGACGACCTGATCGGGACTCACCATCGCCCCTCCCGCGAGCTCCACCGCCTCGCCCCGGTGCAGACGACCGAACATGGGGCCTTCAGGCACGCCCAACTCGCGGGCCAACTCCACGTCGAAACGGCCCAGCCTCTCGTCCTCGAGCAGCACCAGACCGATTGAGTCGGCTGTGTGACGGGTCGAGTAAGCGGAAATCCTGTACCCATCGAACTCCTGTGCGGCCCCGGGGGCCAGCTCGACGATCGGGACGTTGAAGCTGAGGCGATCGCCGCCGAGCTCGATTGCATCCCGAAGCGTCGACTCGCTGCCTTCGGGACCCCATACAATCAGGTCATCTTCGCGACCCTGGAGGCTCAGAGTTCGCAGCAGACCCGTGATGCCGAGGTAGTGGTCGGCATGCGTGTGGGTGACGAAGATGCCGCGAAGGCCGAATCCGACCGCGTACCGCATCATCTGCCTCTGGGTGCCCTCGCCACAGTCGAGGAGGAACAGGTCTCCCTCTCTCTGGAGAGCGATGGCTGAGACGTTGCGGCTGGGCGTGGGTCGCGCCGACGCGGTTCCTAGGAACGTAACGCGCAGCAATGCGTTGTCACTCCCGCGACGCGCGCGGCGCCGCTGGTTCCTGCGGTCCAAGTGCAGAGTGGGACACGAAGCCCGGCCAAGGTACGGCTGGCTGTCGCCCTTGGCGACCGCACCCCGTGCGGACTAGGTTGCGCGCACGGCGCGCGTCTGCAGCCTCTACCGCCGAGCAGAGACCTTCATGGATCGCGAATCCGACCAACAAGCCGGGGCCCTGTCGGACGACACGGACAGGCTTTCGCAGCTTCTGCGGCGGCTCCTGGTCGAACTCGACAGCATCGAGCGTCGAGCCGTCGTCGGGGGCGCATCGCGGCAGCTCATTCAGCACGGCCGGTCGCTGGACTCGCTGCTCTGGCAGGCACACAGGCAGTGGAAGGAGTACAACCGCCACGCCGACACCGAAACGCTCGATGCGCTGTGTCACTCACTGGTCGCAGCGCATGAAGACGCCAAGCAACTGAAGGTGGCGCTCGAGGTCACATCCGCACCGCTGGAGGCATCCGCACGGAGCCTGGCTCCGGAACCCACGTGGAGCGCGCCGACGTCCACCGAACCTCGCGGCGAGATCGACGAAGTACGGCTCCGCATCCAAACCCTCCTCGACACCCTCGAAGAGCGGTTGAGCACGGCAGCCGGGTCGCCCGAGGTCGTCGGCGAGCCCGCGGGGGCCGCCGTACTCGAGCCACACCGACCCCCGACCGACGCGTCGGCTGCCGACATCGATTCGACCGCCCTCGAGGGCATGCTGTGGCGGATCACGTCCGACTGGCAGCATCTACAACGGGCTCCTTCACCGGACCGAATCGCTCTCCTCTGCGATAAGCTCGAACGCGCCAGCGACGAGGTTCGGCGACTCGCGGCGGACATCGAGAATGTGTCGCGCCGGACGGTGCCCGAAGTACCGGAAGCAGCCGTTGCGTCACCGTCCGAGGCGGGCCACCCACCTTTTCGCGACCCGGTAACCGGGTCGCTGAGCCGGGAGGGCTTCGACGTATTGGTGATCGGAGAGCTGAAGCGAAGCCGTCGCTACCGGCGTCCGTTCACTCTGCTGCTGGTCGAGGCGCGCGAGGGCGACCCGCGGGCCTTGGCCGAGACCCTGGAGCGCCTGACCGTGGGATTGCGAGGCTCCGACCTGGTCGGTCGTTACGTAGACCGCCTGATCGCGGTCGGCCTGCCGGAAACGAGCTCGGATGCCGCCCTTATCGCGGCACGGCGGGTCATGCGGTCGATGCCGGCTGGCTCCGGTGACGAAACGACTCCGAGGTTCGGACTCGCCAGCCTACCGGAGGACGGCCGGACCCTCGCCGAGCTGGCCGCCCTGGCCCGCCGGCAGCTTCGTGACGATCCTGTTTCGCTGGGCGAATCCGGCCGTGACTATTGGGGTGTTTGAGAATGCGGGTCCGGTTCGCGAAGCGATTCGGCCCACAGCGCGAGTAGCTCGTCAGTACTCAGGGGCACGATCGGACCGCCGGCCACGCGTACGCGCGGGGCGGATCCTGTCAGGTCAGTGAACATCACACCGGTCAGGCCCGCGGCGACACCCTCCGCCCACACGGGGCCCATGCTCTGGACCAGCCAGCTGCCTCCGTCCGGAGTGTCGATGCGACGCTCGGTCTCCGTAAGCGGCGAGCCCGTACCCAGCAACTCGGCGAGCCGCTCCTCGTTCGTTTCTGACAGATCTTCATCGGCCTCGAGGGCGGCTCGTCGGTCGCCCCGATCGATGGTTTCGGCCGACTCTCCGTCCAGCGCCCGGAAGTAACAGAGCGTCAGACCACTGGCACTGCTCCAGGCGTCGAGTGCCTCATACGCCGCCCCATCCACGGCCAGCCGGCGCCTTGCTCTCATCCCGTCTCATCTCGATCGGCCCCGCCAACCTCTGTCGAGGTTCGATACCAGGGTTGAGCAAGGTCATTCGATGCGTAGCATCCGAACAGTGCGGTGCTCGCTTCCGGCATCCCACCGCTCCGACTCAGGAGAGCCTCTTCAGCCGCCGCGTCGACTTCGGCGATCACGGTCTCTTCGATGCGTTCCAGGACCAGGCGGTTTCGCTGTTCGCGGCTCTCCGCTACCTCATCGCCGAGCTCCCAGTCCAATCGGACCAGGTACTCCTCGTAGAGACCGATCGGATCACGCTGGCCCCATTTGCGGAACAGCTCCGGTGCGAACGTCCGCCGGGCCTCACGCAGGTCGTGCGTCGCGTGGCCACCCATGCGAAACGTATCGGCGGCGATGAACACCGGGCCTTCACCCAACCGACACTGCGCGGCGGCCAGCCTGGTCGCGGCGTACATGTCGAGGACGTTGTTCCCGTCCACGGACAGCAAGCGGGCTCCGTACGCGTCGCCCCAACCGCTGAAATCGGCTGCCCGGTGGTGCTGCTCCAGGCGCGTTCCGAGGGCAACCTGATTGTTCTGGATCACGAAGATCACGGGCAGCTTCATCACGGAAGCGAAGTTCAGAGCTTCGTGCACCTCGCCATGCTTGGTCGCGCCGTCGCCGATCCACGTGAGCGCCACGCGCGGTTCCCCCCGCCGCACGAAGGCCAGCGCATAACCGTTAATCACCGTAGCGACAGCGCCGACCATACTGATCGGTGCCACCACGCCATAGCGCAGGTCACCGACGTGCAGATCTCGTCCACCGGTTGGTGCGTCGGCGCTGCCGAGATAGCCCTTCAGCATATCGGCCACCGGCATCCCCATCTCGTGGCATGCGCCTGCGTTGCGGATCATCGGCGCGACGACGTCTCCGCGATCGCCCGCGCGATCAAGAGCGTGAACCGCGCCGACGGTCACTGCTTCCTCTCCGGTGCCGAGCCACGCCTTGGAGATCACACCCTGCTTCACCCAGCGCTGGAGTGCGATGTCGTGCAGACGAAAGCGCAACAGCCCCCCGTACAGGTCGAGGTGTTTCTCGACACTGAGTGATTCGACCTCACGAAGGCGAACCGGTTCGCTCTCGATACGCTCGCGAAACCAGCTCAACGCGGACTCCGTCGGCGTCCAGGTGGCGTACTCGGGGGGGTCAAAGGCTTGATACCGCTTCATGATTGGTTCCGCTTCGCTCGGTTGTGGCGGGCAAGCCCTGTCGTGCGGGCCACCGCCCGCTTTATCCTACAGGCGACCTGGTTGGGCGGCCAGATTGCCAGCGTTCGGACCTTCAACAGGCCAGTGGATGAGCCACAGAGATCGAGACCAGAACGCTGCGCGGGGACGAACGCGAACTCCGACAAGACCCCGCGAGGACGTCACTCTCAAGGTGCCACCGGGCGCGATCCGCTGGGGCCTCAAAGTCTTCATCGCCGCGAGCCTCATCGGGCTCGGAGCGGTCTTCTACATTACGCAGGACGTTGGGGGCAGCCTCAGCGCGTTCCGTCTCTTCGATCTTCGCTGGGGCCTGGTCTGCCTCGTCTTCGCTTCGTTCGACTGGTTTGGCGGTGGCTTCAGGGTGTGGTTGCTGCTTCGGCCGCTCGACATCCGTCTCTCATACTGGAGGTGCGTCGAAATCAGCGGCGCCACTGCCGCCATCGCTTACCTGACACCCGCGGGCGCCGGCGGTGGACCTGCGCAGCTGTTCGGCCTGGTCCGGCAGGGCGTGTCCATTGGGCGTGCGGCAGCGGCGAACTTTGCCAGCGTGCTCGTCAACCTCATTTTCTTGTCGTTGGCCGGTCTCGGCGCCTGGTGGCTGGGCGCCGCATCGGAGATCGAAGGTGTCCAGCTGCCGCTGAACATCTCCGCCGCGAGGCTGTTCGAGTGGTCGGCGGCCGGATTCGGAATTATCGCTGCGTTGATCATCCTGTTCGCGGTCAACCCGCGACCGGCCAGGAAGCTGGCACTGCGTGTGTTCGGGCGTGGGCCGCGCGTGCGAACCCTGCTGCGGTGGTTACACGAGCTGCACGGCAGCCTCATCATCTATGCGCGCAAAGGGAAGATCGCCCTGCTTCTGGCTGTAATGGCCGGGGTCCTGCACTTCGGAGGCCGGTTCCTCATTGGTTGGGCCGTTCTCCGAGGCTTCGGCATCGACGCCGGGTTCTGGAACATCGTGCTCCTCCACGTCATGATCCAGTTCCTCATATACTTCATGCCGACGCCCGGCGGCTCTGGGGTTGCGGAGATCATCACGCCGGCCGTGATGAGCCCGTTCATGCCGGCCGCGCTGCTCGTCGCCTACACGGTCGTCTGGCGCTTTTTCCTCACATACCTCACCGTAGCGGTGGGCGGGTCGATCGTGTTCAGGTGGATCCACCCCAAACCGGCGAAGACGAGTTCGGGTCGTCGCGGACAATCGGGCCGGCCAACACGCGAGGCGACGGGCTTGTGACCCCGATCAGGGCAGACTGCGGAGATACAACGTGAAAGACTGTCACTGCTGCAATGCGCGGATACCGGAACATGCGGCACACTGCCCCCACTGCAGGAAGCGGCAGAAGCGAGGCCAGTTCCTGCCACAGCTCACGATCATGGGAGCGGCCGCCGGGGTGGGCCTGGCGGTTATCTTACAGAGCTGTCCGGCACTATCTTGAGAGCGCCCTGTAATAAGGCAGCGATTTCGAGAATTCACATTTGACTCAGAACCTGGTTTTCTGCGCCATGAAACGTCTGATCCCGAGCATCTTGCTCGCGCTGCTCGCCGGCTGCGTGCAGAACACCGTCTTCCTGCCCAACCAACCGGGAGGACCCAACTCCGACCTCAGCGCATTGGCTGTTCGCCAGGAGTGGGTCGACGCCCATCCGGACATCGAGCCGGGGCTTCGAGATGCGATCCTCGAGGGGGTGTTCATCGACGGCATGGCGATGGAGGTCGTGAGCCTGATCTCCAACCCCGCTCGGCGAGCGACGACCGGAAACGCTTTCTGGAGGCGGTTCAGGACCGGCGAAGAGGTCAGGCTGCGCTGGTACGTCCGCAACGACCGCCTGCCGTTCAAGGACGGAAAGAATCGGGCGGTATGCGAGCTGGTCTTGGTGGAAGAAACTGTTACACGAGTCATGTTCTGCGAACAGCCTCTGGGCGGAGAGGCGACTCCGGACCCAGCGGAGCCCGCCCGCGAGCCGGACACGAGCAGCAGCGGCTGACTGAGCGCGATCCAGCCGGTTGGGCGCGAGGTCCGTCCACCGGCCGTCCGAATCGCGGAATCGCACTTCCGGCGCGGCCTCTCGGCCTCTCGAAGCCCGTCCGGACGACTTGACAGCTTCGTACCGGGCGGTTATAGCTTTAGCTTCGTATCGTTGTGATGCTGCGGGGGCAGTCTGGCGATATCCCAACATTGGATCATCAACTTACGGGTCGACGTTTCGGAGCAGTCCGGACGGAACCGCTCGCCAAGGTTCACTCGACCTGCCTGTCTCAAGTCGGAGGAGGAGAGGCGACATGAACAAATGGTGTGGGAGTCTCTTGTTCGCGGTGGCTCTGGTGTTTCTGACCGGCTCGAACCTGCAAGCGCAGGACGGTTGGGGTGTGGGCGGCTTCGGTATCACCGGCTACGCCGGGTACTTTGATCCGAGTGCGCCGGACTTCGATAACGGCGACGTGCCGGCGTTCCTGGCCGAGGAGACCTTCAGAGTGAAGGGTGCGGCCACGTACGGCGGCCGCATCAAGTACGTGTTCAAGAACGGCATCGGCATCGAGGGTAGCTTCGGCTTCTCGAAGCCGAATTTCACGAGCAACACGACCTTCGAGGACACGACCGTCAACGCTCTGATCTACGGGGCCAATCTCTCTTACAACTTCCAGTTGGCCCAAGCAGCGCAGTTCTTCTTGACTGCGGGCTGGGGCGCGATCAATTGGGACTGGACGAAGATCGACCCCGATTTCTCGAAGGAGACCGACAACTCACTCGAGTTGGGCGGCGGCGTGACCTTCTTCTTTTCGCGCATGATCGCGCTCCGCGCCGAGGTACGGAACTACATCGCCTTCGACGGGATGGCGGACCTGCGCCGGCAGCTCAACCCGACGCTCCGCATGCCGACCAACGCAACGGGGATCCCGGACCAGGCCACCAACAACTGGGAGTACACGGGTGGTCTGACGCTCTTCTTCGGCGGCCAGGCTGACTCGGATGGCGACGGCGTTCCCAACAACCTCGATCGCTGCCCCGACACACCGAAGGGTGTTGCGGTTGACGCCAACGGTTGTCCGCTCGACGGCGACGGCGATGGCGTGCCCGACTATCTCGACCAGTGCCCGAACACGGCGGCCGGTGCCGTTGTTGACGCTACCGGTTGCCCGGTCGACGGCGACGGCGATGGGGTGCCGGACGGGATCGATCAGTGCCCGAATACGCCCGCTGGCGCGACTGTCGACGCCAGAGGTTGTCCGATGGATAGCGACGGCGACGGCGTCTACGACGGCGTCGACCAGTGCCCGAACACGCCGCGAGGCGCGGAGGTCGACGCGCGCGGTTGCCCGGTCGACGATGACGGCGACGGCGTCCCGAACGGGATCGACCAGTGCCCGAACACGCCGGCCAACACCGAGGTCGACGCACAGGGTTGCACGCGGATCCAGGCCGGGATCCAGGCCGGGCGCATGGTGTTGCAGAACATCTTCTTCGCCTTCAACTCGGCGGCGCTGCAGGAAGCGTCGCAGGCCGAGCTTGCCCTGATCGGTAACACGCTGGTCGCCCGACCGGAAGTCCAGCTCGAGATTCAGGGTCACACTGACAGCATTGGCTCGGCGGCCTACAACCTCCGGCTCAGTCAGCGCCGCGCCCAAGCGGTCGTCGACTACCTGTTGGAGAACTTCTCCGACATCGAGTCCACGCAGCTTCGGGCTCGCGGAGTCGGCGAGGCGGAGCCGATTGCGACGAACGACACCGATGAAGGTCGGGCTCAGAACCGACGGGTGGAGTTCCTGGTAATCGGGACCGACTGAGCTCAAGCAGATCAACCTCAACAGGCCCGTCCGGCACCCCGCCGGGCGGGCCTTTTTCTTGTCCCTCAGCAAGGTCGCCTAGCGGCCGCGGCGTTGATTTGCACTTTGCAACCCGATCGTGCATTCAGCCCTGTTCAGACCGTGCGCTTCGCACCACAGCCACATCTCCCGCTTTCCTTCGACGCCCCCCAACGGCGCAGGCAGGCCGCGCGATCGGGGCAGCCCGCTGGCACGAGAAACGCAGAAGAAAGGCGCGGATCGATGTCGGGGCGAAGCGCCGAAACGGAGCACTTCCGCAGATGCCCTCCCCGACCATTCAATTCAAGACGGCTTTTCAGCCGGGAGGAACACATGCTGGAGCTCTTCAAGGCCTTGTGGAGCGACGAGTCCGGGCAGGATCTGGCCGAATACGGTCTGCTCGTCGCGCTGATCGCTATTGTCGCCGTTATCGGCGTCACGGCGTTTGGCACCCAGATCGGCGGGTTCTTCACGAACCTCGGAACTTCGATCGGGATTCCTTAGGGAATCGGCGCCGTCATACGGCGCTCGAACTGACGCCAGTTGTGGGCGGGCGGGCACGTCGCCCGCTGCCGCCCGCGCTGGATACTCCAATCTCGCGGGCAGTGCAGCCGGGAGGGAGGAAAGCATGCGGGAACGCTTCAGAAAACTACTGAGGGAAGATTCCGGCCAGGATCTGGCCGAGTATGGTCTGCTCGTTGCCCTCATTGCGATCGTGGCTGTGATTGGTGTGACCGCTTTCGGTGGTCAGATCGGTGGATGGTTCACGACTCTGGGCGGCCAGATCCCGCTTCCTTGAGTGAAGCGGATCTCTTGGCACCCGGCCTGTCACCGCACAGGGACACCGGGGATGGGTTTCGGCTCATTCCCGGTGTCTTTTTTGTCCTTGCGCCGACCGAGGCGCGACAAGTGAGAATCGAGTGATGACCCGAGCACACAACGACACGTGACTCCTGGCACCGTATCGATTGTCGCCCTGGCCACCCTGGCCGCCTGGTGGGACATCCGCACTCGCCGCATTCCCAACGCGCTCACGCTCACGGGCTTCGTGGTGGCACTCGCTCTCCGGGCGGTGGGTGGCGGGTTCGATGAAGTCACCGCCGGCCTGCTTGGGGCCCTGCTGGCCTTCGGCCTCTCAGTTCCCCTGTTCATCGTGCGCGGGCTCGGAGCGGGCGACGTAAAGCTCCTCACGGCGTGCGGCGCGTTCCTCGGCCCCGGTCGTCTGCTGAATGCACTTCTGATCACGGCGCTCGCTGGTGGCCTCATGGCTCTCATCGCGATCCTACGCCGTGGTGCGCTGGTCCAGACACTCCGCAACTGCCGCCATATCGTGGTCGGGATCTTCTCGCGTGCCCGACGCGCCGATCTTCCGACCCTGACCTCGCCCGAAGCGATCACGGTCCCCTACGGAGTGGCGATCGCGATTGGGGCGTTGGCAGCGTGGTTCGCGTGACGCACCGCAGCCGCAGCGCGGACAGGCCAAACTGGCCCCGATTCGACCGCTTCCGGCGGACAGCCCGCAGCGGCTATGTCCAGACTAGTCAGGCGGTTTGTTACCAGTCGACCGCTGCGGTCGTCAACTCTCTGTCTGGATGGCCCCGACAGGCCAGTCGGAGATTTCTTACTCGAATCAGCAGGTGCTCAGGAGACTCATCATGAGAGGTAAGAGGCTGTGGATAGTGCTTGCTCTGGCGCTGGTTTCAGGCGGTGCCGCAGGCTACTTGGCGCTGACGTACTTGCGCCAACCTGCCGACATAGTCGAAGCCGCACCGACAAGCATTACTGAGGTGGCGGTCGCCGCGCGTGATCTCCCTGTGGGGACCGTGATCGGCGAAGAGGACGTGCGCCTTGTGGACTGGCCGTCGGAAGTGCTTCCGGAGGGTTACACAACTTCTCCGGCTGAAGTGATCGGACACGGTCTGATCACTGACGTCAAGACCAACGAGCCCCTCCTGGCGACCAAGCTCGCCCTCAAGGAAGCGGGGGGCGGTCTGCCGATCATTATTCCGCAGGGGATGCGGGCTGTCAGCGTCAAAGTCGATGAGGTTATCGGCGTCGCTGGCTTCGTGCTCCCCGCAACTAGGGTCGACGTACTCGTCACACTGGATCAGCAGGCAATGCAGACCGACCCGGTGGCCAAGCTGATTCTTCAGAACCGGCAGGTGTTGGCGGCCGGACAGACGATTCAGCGGGACGCCAACGGTGAGCCGCAGAGCGTGACCGTGATCACGCTCCTGGTCAACCCGGAGGAAGCGGAGAAGCTCACGCTTTCCGCGATGAAGGGGAAGATCCAGCTCGCCCTTCGCAACACGCTCGACATGGACACGGTCACGACTGCTGGCATTCAGGCCACGGCCCTCGTCAGGGGTCCGGCCAAGCCATCGCCGCGACGGGTTGTTCGCTCGGCGCCGCGGTCCAGGGGCACGACCATCGAAGTTTATAAGGGATCGGAGCGCAGCACGACCAATATCGGAGGGGGATCATGAGACAGAGGAGCAGAGGCATGCAACGCTTGACCGTCGCTTCGAGCTTCGTGATCGCCGCCACAGCACTCGCGCTCGCGATCCCGACTCAGCTTACGGCGCAGGCAGTTCAGGAGGCTGGTGTGGTACCGGTCGCGGTCGGCAACTCTGCCGTCCTTGCCCATTCCTCACCACTGCAGCGCGTCTCGATATCCGACCCGGATGTGGCCGATGCGGTACCTGTGTCGACCACTGAAGTCGTGATCAACGGCAAAGAGGCCGGAACAACGAGTCTCTTGCTGTGGGACAACTCCGGCGGGCGGACACTGT
>JBFILW010000001.1:0-47276 GCA_041612005.1 Gemmatimonadota bacterium | reverse complement strand
GTTGAGCGCCAGCTTCTGGCGTTGCGCGAAGAAGATCTGCACGCCGGGCGTGAGACCCCAGTTGGCCTCTGGGTCAACGCTGGTGGGGTTTACGCTCGTGTTGGCGTCCGCGTAGGTGGCCCGGAAGATCGGTTGGATGGCCCGAAAGAAATCATTCCCACGCACCGGGAAAGTCCAGCCGCCGACTACCTGGAAGGCCCAGGCGTTCGCGAACTCGTCGCCCGCCGCGAGATCGATCGGAAGTCCCGCTTTGTTGAGGAGCGGATTCTGCCCGAAGAACAACTCGCCCTGCACGACCAGCTGCTCGGCGATCGACACCGATTCGTTCTTTTCGACTTTCTTGACGACCGCGCTGGGGTACCCGCCAAGCTGCGCCCAGAGCTCGAAGTTCGAGTAGTCCTTGCCCGCCAGCTGCCCTGTCAGGGGGCGGTCGAACGGCTGCTCCGTCACGGCGCCCGCCACGGCGATCTCGAGCGGCAGACTACCCGCCTCGACTGAGATTTGGGCGCGGGCCATGAACTGCTTGCCGTCCGTGTCGCCCTCGTTGTCCGAACCCGAGTTGCCGTTGAACACACCGACCCAGTACTCGAAGAAGCCGTTGGAGACTGTGCCGTTGAGACCGATTCCGACGTTTCGGTTCGAGAGCTTGAACCTCTCGGTGAGCTCGTCGAGAGACAGAGACTCGATGCCCGGCACGCCAGGAATGTCCAGGTCGCGCTCGATGGTCAGGATCTGCGTCGAGCTCGCCAGCTGGAAGCCGTCGAACGGCCGCTTGAAGTGTCCGAACCGCAGCTTGGCGGCATCACTGAAGTTGAGCTGACCGTACGCGTCCGTGAGGTTGGTGGCGTCCAGTTCTTCAGACGCCGGCGCGAATTCGGGCGCGAACTTGCCTTCGATGAAGTCGCTGAACTTCACCGAGAACTCGATCCTGGCCCGCCGGATGAACCAGTTGACGTTTCGCACTTCCTCCGTGCACGGCGCCTCGACCGGAAAGGCGGAGCAAGAGCTGCGCCGAGCCTGCATTTGAACCCGCCCGCCGATGTTGATTTTCAGCGCTTTGGAACTGATCTCGACATCCTGCGCGACGCCGGGTTCCGGAGCCAGCAGGATTGCCGCGATCGCGAGACCGACGCATCCAGACAACCACTTTTTCATGGGGTAGCCACTCCAAAGTTTGGGGTCGGCTTCGTCTTTGGCACGGAGACTGAAGCGAGTCGTAGCGACAACGTGAACCCGACGTGTGAGCGGCGTGTAGCGTGATCGTAACGATCATGTAACGGAGGTCGGCGTCGTGCGCGGAGGTCGGAGCGCGAGGCTTGCGACGGCCCGAAAGGACTTCTCAAAAACTCGGTCAGGCGGAAGATGCCGGAAGCGTAAACCAGAACGTCGCGCCCTCTCCCAGCTCGCTGCGCACTCCGACATTTCCGCCGTGCGCCACGACCAGGTGTTTGACGATCGAGAGGCCGAGCCCGGTGCCCCCCGAGTCCCGGTCGCGGGCGGCGTTAACCCGATAGAAGCGCTCGAAAACGCGCTCCCGATGCTGGCGCGCGATCCCGGGTCCCTGATCCCGGATCTCGACCAGCGTGTTACCGTCAACCGGCAATGCGTGGACTTCGATCTCGCTGCCTGCGGGCGAGTATCGGAGAGCGTTGTCGAACAGATTGTGCAGCATTTGGTGAAGAGAGCCGGGATCCGCGTCCACCGCCACCCTGGCCGACTCGTCGACCTTGAGCAGGACGCCGCGATCCCCCGGAATCGGCTCCAGGTCGGACCAGGCAGAGCGAGCGATCTGATCCAGCCGCACGGCCTCGCGCGCCGGCTCCCAGTGTCCCGACTCGACCCGCGCCAGATCCAGCAGGTCGTTGAGCAGATCTCGCATGCGTCGCGCGTTCGCCTCGATGCGCTGGGCGAAGAGGCGTGTCTGGTCCGGCGGGAGGTCTCCCTCGGCGAGCGGCTCGGCGAATCCGAGGATCCCTGTCAGCGGAGTCTTGAGCTCGTGTGACACGTTGGCCACGAAATCCCGCCGTACGCCCTCAAGCTGGCGGAGCTGAGTCAGATCGCGCATCAGCACGACGGCCCCACCGCCGTAGGGTTGCGCAGACATCAGGAGTGTCCGACCTCCGGCAGTGATCTCATATGAGCCCGCCTTTCCCTCTGTCGCCATCGAAACCGTCTCGCCGATTCTCGGATCGCGAAACAGCGTCCCGAATCGCACGCCCTTGAGGCCCGTTCGGCCGGCCCAGCGCTCGAAGGCGCGGTTAGCGCGCACGACCACGCTCGCCCCATCGACCACGGCGACGCCATCCTCCAACCCATCGAACAGGGCCGTCAGATCGCTCTTCTCTCGGCTGAGGTCGATGACAGTGCGCTCGAGCTGCTCGGCCATCTCGTCGACTGCCCGACCCAGGTTTGCGACATCGTCACTGCCTCGAGCCCGGACCCGTCTTGAAAGGTCGCCGCCGGCGATCGCGCGGGCCGTCTCCCGGACCTGGCCGAACGGCCGGGGAAGGTACCGGACGAGCAGCAGGCTGAGCGCGGCAGCCGTGAGCAGGGCCAGTCCGCTACCCGCAAGCAGCAGACGCCGCGATCGCGTCACGGCCGACCGCACGTCATCGATCGGTCTGGCTACGCGGACGACGCCCGCAGGGTGCGGAACCGCAACGTAGAGAAGACGGCGCGAGACGGTCTCGCTTGCCCGGGTGGCGACCCCGGTCTTGCCACCGAGCGCCGCGCCGACCTCCGGCCGGTCGCGATGGCTATCTACTCTCTGCAGCGCGGCTTCGTCGATCTCCGAGTCTCCGATCACGGCGCCATCCGGTGAGATAAAGGAGACTCTCAGGCCGCTCGCTGCCCCCAGGGAGTCCGCGAGGGCGTCGGTGAGCGCGCGATCATGCAGCGCCGCCGCCGCCAACGCCGCCGTTCTCGACAGCTCATCGCGGTATTGCTCCTCGAGCTGGGCGCGCAACTCCACTTGCGCAAGCCACACGAGGACGACGAGCCCCACCAGCAGCACGCCCAGGATGCCGAGGAACAGTCGCGTCCTGAACTTCATCGACTAGTTGTTCCCGCCGTCGGCACGACACCGGTAGCCGACGCCGCGCACGGTTTCGATCATCTCGCCGGCATCTCCGAGCTTGGACCGCAGCCGCGCCACGTGCATGTCCACGGTCCGGGTCTCGATCTTCGCATTCGTATCCCAGGCCGCCTCCAGCAGCTGCTGACGCGATTGTACGCGTCCGCGCCGCTCCACGAGCGTCTCGAGCAGACGGTACTCGAGAAGTGTCAGGTCCACCGCGCGCCCCTCGACGCTTACCCTCAGCGCGTCCTGGTCGATCTCGATCGGGCCGACTCCGACAATGCGCCTCGAGACAACCGGCTCGGCCCTCGTCCGCCGCAGAACGGCCTGTACACGGAGGACCAGCTCCCTCGCGTTGAACGGTTTGGTGACATAGTCGTCCGCCCCGAGCTCGAGGCCCCGTATCCTCTGTTCGTCTTCGTCGCGGGCAGTGAGGAGAATGACCGGAATCTTCGAGGTCCTGGGGTTGTCCCTCAGCAGACGAAGCGTCTCGTACCCGTCCAGCTCGGGCATCATGAGGTCGAGCACGATCAGATCCGGAACGTCGGCCGTCGCCGCCTCGATCGCAGCACGACCGTTGATGGCGGTGTCGACCCGAAAGCCCTCCCGGCTCAACTGGTAGGTGACGAGGCCTAGAACGTCCGGCTCATCGTCTGCGACCAAAACCCGCTCTTGCGACACGTCGGCTGCTCCGGTTCAGCTCGTTACCGGCTAGGGAGCCAACGCGAGGTCGCTGTTCCAGATGTCGCGGTGCAGCTTCCAGCCGGCGTCGGTCTTCTTCCATAGCACCATGTACGAACCGCGGTCGATCGTGGCGCCATCCGCGCTCAGCAGCGTGAGCCGGCCGACTTCGACAGCCGCATCTCCCATACCCACGGCTTCGATTGTCTCCAGGATCACCCTCTCGATGCCTGCGTCAAAGGCACCCTGGAAGAAGGTTGCGATCTCTTCCGGACCGCCGGCGAGGGGCTCGCCGTTGGGCGGGTACAGAATCGCGTCGTCTGTGTACATGGCTGCCACTGCAGCGGCATCTCCGGCGTTATTCGCTGCCACGAACCTCTCGTTCGCTGCCCTGATCTCAGCCGAGACGTCGACTGCAGTCACGACCGCTTCGGTCTCCTGATAGTCGGCGCAGCCCACCGCGAGAGCGACGGCCGCGAAACAGGTGAGACGTCTCATGAGGTGTCTCCTTTGGCTTGGGGAGCACCGAGGCGCGCGCCCCGGTCGACGGCGTAAGGATGCAATGTAACAGAGAGCAGGGAAGCGACGAAGCTGCTGCGCCCGGTCAATGTACGCGGACAACGGTCAGATTCTGTGAAGGGACCGCGCCTCCCAGCACCCGACCACTGGCATCGGCGGTCAGCTCCAGCACGACATCGCCAAGCGTCAGGGTCGCTGAATCGTCTTCCCCGAACGCGAGCCGAGCGCTGAGTGTCTGGCCGTTAGCCCAGAGAAAAAACGGGACCTCGCCGCTACCGCCCGCGAGACGGCGCATGCGCACGGCGTGCTCGACGAGGGCGAACGACAGGTTAATGAACGGAACGGCACTCCGTTGCGAGGCGATCCGCTGGAACTCGGGCGTTGGCGCCCCGATGACCTCCGCGAATACGCTGTCGTCGACGAACTCCATGCTCGACGTGATTGTCGGAGCGGCCTCGGGATCGTCCGCCGGCTGCCACATGTCGGCGTCGAAAGACAGAGGCACGAGGTCGTCGCCAAATCCGACCGTGAGGCGAAATCTCACGTTGGCCGTGAGCAAGCGGAGCTCGCTCTCGAGCTTCCCGTCGCCCCACACGAAGTCCTCCACGGCCAGCGTGTCGGTGCCGATCAGCACGACGAACCGCGACGCATGATCTCGATCCGTTACCTGGGCGACGAGCCCGACGGGCAGGCACGTGAGTCCGGCGGCGATTGCCAGGGACAGCATGCGTGTGCGCACTATTCAGCTCCTTCGCTGTGGTGGCTCCGTCCGAAGCCCGGCTATCGAGGGTCGAGGCTGGCCCCGCAAACCAGGCAGTAGGCCGCCGCTGGATTCTCCTCCTCGTGGCCGCACTTCGCACACGTCTGGGCCGATGGCCTCCGGGTGGGTCTCGAAGCGATCTCGGCGGTCACGATCCCCGTGGGCACCGCAATGATCCCGTAGCCGAGAATCATGAGGATCGCGGCGAGCGTCTGCCCCAATGGCGACAGAGGCGTGATGTCCCCAAACCCTACCGTAGTCAGAGTGACGATGGCCCAGTACACGCCTCTCGGGATACTGGTGAAGCCCGCTCCCGGACCCTCGATGAGGTACATGGCGGAGCCGACGATAACGGCGACGCTCACAACGTATACGAGAAACACCGTGATCTTATATCGACTCGCCTTCATCGCCTCGACCAAGACCTGCGCCTCTCCCACGAACCGGGCCAGCTTCAAGACCCTGAATGCTCGTGCCACGCGGAGGATCCGGATCACCATGACGAACTGTCCCCCCGGGATCAGGAGGCTGAGGTAAGAGGGAATGACCGCCAGAAAATCGATGATTCCGAAGAAGCTCAGAGCGTATCGGGCCGGCCGATCAACGGCCCACAGCCTGGCTGCGTACTCCAGGGTGAACAACAGCGTAAACAGCCACTCCAGCACGGCCAACGTCGTACCGTGCTGGAGCCGGATCGGCTCCACTGATTCGAGCATCAAGACGAGGATGCTGGCCAGGATCGTCAGGATCAGACATGCGTCGAAGATCTTTCCGGCCAGGGTTGTTTCGTCGAACAGAATATGGAAGAGCACGGCACGATCCGACCCCTCGCGCCCGCCCGGACTGAGACGGACGAGCCCGCCGCTCGGCGCGCCGTCGGCCTGTTTGTGGGCCGGGTGGCGGAGTCCGATCCGCACCAGGAAGTTCCTCACTCGGCGCCGGATCCGGCCCGCGACGAGCCTCAGGACCGCGGTTCCCCTGAGCTCGACTCGGGCGCGCTCTGCCTGCAGCCGGGCCTCCAGAGGCCGGGCGCTCGCGAGCTGGGTACCGAGGCGGTCGATCATCGCCTCGAGGTCTCCGTGAACGGCCTGGATGGCCTCTTTCTCGACCGCTTCGACCGCTGCGTGCGCGGCATCGAGAGCCGCCGCGGCATTGTCGAGCGCGTTGGCTGCTATCTGGAGGGACTTCCTGGATTCGGTCTCTTCGGCGCCCGCTTCCGTCGCACTGCGGCTTTCGTCCATCGCCGCATCCAGCGCGGCGTCGAAGCGGAGCTCGAGATTCTCGCGTATCTCCTGGACGGACCGTGCCGCTTCAGCGGCCGCTTCTGCGCTCCGCTCCTTCAGGCGGGCCAGGGTGGGCCGCAGCGTCCGCTCGACGGCGCCGGTGGCAATGAGCCGCAACTCGTGGCTAGCAGTTTCGGGATAGGACCGCGGGGGGCTGAGTGGGTCGGGCAGGTCATCGGGGTCAACGACCCGGAAGGCCTCGGGCAGCTCCTCCAGACGTTCCTCTACCTGGTCATCGAACCGGTTGACCAGGGCGACGAGTGGTCGCGTCTCCAAGCTTCGTCGCAGACCGGCGAGCGCTTCTCTTCGCAATCCAAGAGACAGCGACTCGCTGAAGTCGAGCAGCGAGCGCTCGATGGCCGTGTTGTCCGTCCCGTTCATCGACCCGATCCCCTTGAGCGCCTCTTCCACGACGTGCCGGGCTCGCTGAAGTGGCTGCACGATCATCTCGTCGAAGCGGACCCTGAACTCGGTCTCGAACGAGTCCGTATCGGCCTTCAGGTCTCTTCGCAGAGCGTCGACGGCATCTCGCCGCAGGTCGTGCTCGACCACGGCTTTCGCCAGCTCATCCCACTCCACGATGGTCTCGCCGATACGACTTCGAATCCGTTCCGCGTTCTCGTGCAGCTGGGACGGTCGGCGGCCTCTGGAAGAAAGAGCGATCGTGCCAATCTCGGCCAGCTCACGACGGAGAGTCTCAAACCGCGCCTCGACAACGGGCACCATGACGTCGATCGCCTCTCCTCGGAAGGTCTCCACGTCGGCCGAGCCGTCCCCTGCCGCGGAGCCGTTCTCAGACGGCCGGCGCGCCCTCAGCACTTCGCGCGCCGCGAAGGCGGGCTGAGCGGCCAGACGGATCAATGCCGGCTCCAGATCCTCTGCGAGAGCATTGTCGATGTGGTAGAGGGCCAGATCCCGGGCGAGCACTCGCCGGCGCAGGCGCGGGTCCGTGCCGGACATGCGCCTCAGAGCTCGCCGAAATCTCCTCAGCCGCTTCATCCAGCGTTCGGCCGCGGTGTCATTCTCGGCGCTGTCGAACCAGCGCGCCTCGAGCGGAACAGTCAGCTGCACGGGAACGGCGAGTGCCGCCTCGTGCACAGCGCCCCAAAACCGATCAACGGCGGCGGTCATATCTCTCGACCAGGCCACATCAGCATTCGTGTGGGCTGCGGCGGGAGCCTGCCCACGCCTGGCGTCGTCCGCGATCTGGAGCGGCCCTGACTGGACCACCCGCGCCAAATCCCCAAGCGCCTCTGTGACCGCGTCCTCGAGCGCCGCCGACACTTCCGCCAGTTCCCGCGGCAGGGTCCCGACGTCCATCACGTCGACGTCTCCCTCCACCGCGCCGAGCGCCTCGCCCGAAACCTCCGAGCCCTTGGCCTCACCGGTGCGTGACAGCGCCAACTTGAAGAGGACGGGTCCGACGAGGAGATTGATCGCCACGGTGCCCATCACCAGCGTACGGATCTCCGTACCGAGTCCCGGCAGATTGTTCTCGACGATGATGGAGAGGCCGATCACCACGCCCGCCTGCGAAACGAATGAAAGCCAGGCATTGCGCCGGATCGGTTCGGGTTCGCCGGCGATACGCGTCGCCACGGCCGTTCCGACGAAGATCGCCACGATGCGCACCGTTACAAGCGCTAGAACGACCAGCAGGACCATTTGGAGAGCGCTGAGGTCGAGTCCGGCTCCCGCCACCGAGAAGAACACCACATAGATCGGCAGCGCCAGCTTCTCTACCAGGTGAACGAAGTCGTCTCCGAGGTCCGAGATATTCTGAACGACGAATCCAGCCACGATGAAGACAAGAAGTGCCTCCAAGTGGAACTGATGCGCGATCGCGGTCATCGCGAAGATGATGCCGACGACGAACAGCCAGAGCTCGGCGCCAACGTAGCGCATGTAGCCGATGATCAGCCCGCCCAGAATGCCGCCCGCCAGGAGGCTCAAGAACAGATGGAGCGCGAGCTCGCCGAGGATGCCGATCTCGAAGCCGTGACTGTCCGGGGAGAAGGTTCGGGCGAGGGCGATCGCCAGTGCCAGCAGCACGACCATCACGATGTCTTTGGCGACTGCCACGCCGAGGGTGGTATCGGCGAGCCGTCCCTTCGCCCGGGTTTCGTTGATCACGGCGATAGTCGCAGCGGGCGACGTCCCGATGGCCAAGACTCCGAGAATCATCCCGACCGAGAGCACGAGCCCGATCGGCTGGCCGGAGAGAAACGGCATGAAGGAGGCGAGCGCGACCACGGCCGCCATGACGGCTGCCAGAATGAGCAGACCCTTGATGACGACGATCCAGAGCAGACTCCGCGCAATCCGCTTGAGTCCGGCGAGATGCATCTCGGCGCCGGCGCTCAGGGCGATCAGCCCGATGGCCAGCTCGTTGACCACCCTGAGGTCCGCCTCCACGGCGCTGGAAAAGATGTTCAGGACCTGCGGACCAAACACGAGCCCGGTGACGATGTAGCCCGTGATCTTGGGAAGACGGAGGTTGGCGGCTACTTCGCCGAGCGTGTACGCGGCCAGCAGCACAAAGCCGAAGGTTCCGAGCGAAAGCGGGTGAAAAGGGGCGTCGGTGACGGCCTGCAGCGCCTGTAACAGGGTCATCAGGCCGAGCAGCAGAGCCAGCACTACAAAGCGCCGCATCGACGTCTCCTATTCGTCCAGAATCGAGTTGTGCAAGATCAGGCGGTTGTCGTCGCCCGGGGCGCAAGCGCCGGCTCCGAATCGATGAGGGCGCGGCGGATCCTGGCGGGTGCGAGGAGCTCCCATACCAGGACCGAGACCAGCACTGCCGAGAACAGCCCGTCGGCTGCCACCCCCGAATAGACTTCCTGGAAGTTCACAGCCATCGCCACGGCGAGGCTGCCGTGGGCCAGAGTACCCATCCCTATCCATGGGGTCAGGTAAGGCCTCCGCTCGCCATAACGGAATGTCAGCGCCCCGCCGAGGATCTTGCCGAGTGGCCGGCCAAGCAGACAGATGGCGAGGAGACCGAGCACGATCGGACTCACGAGGGCACCGAGATTCCACGAGGCGCCGGCGAGAAGCAGTATGACGACTTTGAGGGGTCTCTCGATCGAGCCCATCACTTCTCGCAGGGCAACCGCATGGCGCGACGTATTCGCCAGCATCGCTCCGAGTACGAGGTTGACGAACAGGGGAGATAGATTGAGGTAGTACGCCGCGCCGCTCGAGAAAAGAATGATTCCCATGAGCGCCAGCAGGAGGCGGTCGGGGTCCTGCTCGCGGCCGAGGAACAGGAAGAAGAGCGCTCCGAGCACGACGCCGATCCCAACGCTGACGACCACCCACTCGGTTGCGGTAAGCGGTCGGACACCGGCCGGCTCTCCGACATGGAACAGACAGAACACGAGCCCGAAGAGCAAGGTGGCAATCAAGCGATCGAATTTGGCGGATGACTGAAGAATGGAGGCGAGCCGAGTGTGGCCCTCCATCTCGGCGTCGACAGTTCCGGCGGGCTCGGGAGTCGAGACGGCAGAAATCGCGCCGAGGGCAAGGCCGGCCGGCAGCGCAACCCAAAACGCGGCTGGCGGGAGCATGTACCACAGGAATGCGGCGGCCAGGCCTCCCACGACGACCGTGGTGCTCGTTCCACCAAAGGAGGACAAGACCAGACCCTGGCGCTGCGTGTCCCGGAGCTCGGCGAATCGACACTCGAGTCCAAGGATGAGGCCTACCGCACCAATCGCCAGGCTGATCACGGGACCCAACTGCGACAGGACCTCCGGCGTGACCACGTAGGTCACGTGCGGTCCCACGAGGACGCCGAGAACGACAAACTCGATGCCGGTCGTCACGTGGAAGCGAGCCCGGATCCGCTCGGCGAAGTAGTGAGTGCCCAGGTACCCGAGTCCGAGGATGGCCAAGAGCTGGAGTATGGCGATCATGTCATGGCCCGCGACATCCTGTGCAACCGTTTCGAGGTGACCGAGACGACCTCGGCTGGTGATCTCCGGCTACCCTGGCACGCCGGATGAGAATCTGACCACCCCTGAACGTTCCCACCAGAGCGAGCCTCGGGATCCATCCCCCGGTGCGGGTGTTGAACGAACGACAGAAGTCGCCCCGTTCAGAGCGCACCAGCTGGCAAGCCATTCGGGAGGAAGGGCACGTGCAGAGTTCAATCGGCCCGACGAGCAGCGTTGTCTTGTGCCTGCTCATGGCGACGTTTTCCGTCGCCTGCGCGGACGACGGAGGACCGACCGCACCCCGTCTGCCTGACCTCCCCAGTTTCGATGGCGTCCGCGACTTCGCGGATACGCTGACCGTCGACGGCGTTCTTCGCCGCTACCGCGTCCATCTGCCCGAGAATTACGAGCACGAGCGGCGCGCCTCGATTCCCCTGCTGATCGTCTACCACGGAGCTGGCGAGGACGGCGAGACCATGCAGTTGGCCACCGGCCTCGACTCCCTGGCCGACATGCACGACTTCGCGGTTGTGTACCCCGACGCGGTCGCCGGCTTCTGGGCCGGGGTCCGAAACGGCAACCCCGCCGAACGCCAGGGCGTCGAGGATGTAGGCTTCACGCGAACGCTGATTCGGAATCTGGCTGAGAGCTACGCCATCATTCCCGAAGCGGCGTTCGCGACCGGCTTCTCGCGGGGTGGATTCTTCATCCAGTTCATGGCTTGTCAGATCGATACGCCGGTCAGGGCGATCGCCACGGTCGGGGCGACAATGGCGACGGCGGTCGGCACAGTGTGCACCCTGCCCGGTCGCCTGGCTCCCGCCCCGATACCCGTGCTGCTCATGCATGGTGATCAAGACAACAGCGTGCCGGCGGGCGGGGGCGAAGGCATTCTCTCGGTCGATCAGGCGGCCAGCGTGCTCGCGCAGCTGAACGAATGCCGGGGCGAAGCGAACGTGACCTTCCCGGCGGTGAATCCCAGCACCCAGTCCATTCGGATTCGTCGAAGCTTGTACGATCGCTGTGCCGATGGCACGCAAGTACAGATCGACGTCGTCGAGGGAGGCGGGCACAAGTGGTTCGGCGCCCTCGATCCGGGCAGCCCGGTCAGGGCCAGCGAGATCGTGGTGGACTTCCTCCGAACAGTCGGCGGCATGTAACGTCAGACCCGGCTTTCCCACCTTCCACATTCCGCTACATTCGTCTCTCGCGAGCGATCGCGAGTGCCTCGCGGTCGGCATCTTCGCTCCCCCTCAGGAGAGACCGTCCATGAATGACCCGACTCACGGCTCAGGCAACGCCGCGGGAGTGGGGATCCAGTGGTTCAAGGTGTTGGAGCCCGACGAGCTTCCGGATGGACGAGTCAAGCCCGTCACCTGTGCGCACCAGACGGTGTGCATGACGCACTTCAAGGGGCGGTACGGCGCGCTGGACAACCGGTGTCCGCATCAGGGCGGGCCCCTCGGTGAGGGCTCGATCGAGAACGGCCTCCTGCGCTGTCCCTGGCACGGCTGGGATTACGATCCCCTGACGGGAAAGGCGCCCGGATTCGACGACGGGGTCTCTACTTACGCCGTCGACGTCCGAGAAGACGGGATCTATGTCGGGTTCGAAGAGGAGGCGCCTCACGCAAGCACCGTCTCGGACGTCATGGCCGACACGATGGCCAACTGGGGAATCCGACACGTGTGGGGGATGGTCGGGCATTCCAATCTGGGTCTGGCCGACGCCATCCGGCGTCAAACCGAGTCCGGCAGGATGACCTATTACGGAATTCGGCACGAAGGCGCAGCCTCGTTTGCCGCATCGGCGTACGGGAAGCTCACGGGGCGTCCAGCCGCCTGCCTGGCGATCGCCGGTCCCGGCGCCACGAACCTGCTGACCGGCCTCTGGGACGCCAACGTTGATCGCTCGCCCGTACTCGCGCTCACCGGCCAGGTGGATACGCAGGTGCTGGGTCCGGGAGCATTTCAGGAGATCGACCTGCAGGCCGCGTACGGCAAAGTGGCCCAGTGGACACAGCTGGTCCTTCCCACCAGTCGGCACGCCGAACTGATAAACCTCGCCTTGAAGAGCGCCATCCTCAATCGCGGAGTCTCTCACCTCATCTTCCCGGACGAGGTGCAGAACCTCGACGCGCCCGAGGGCGCGAGATCGGGCCATCCGGAGGGGCGGGTCACAAACCGCGAGATCACGCCCGCGCGAGAGACGATGGAAGAGGCAGTGGCGCTGATCGGGGGGTCGGAGCGCCCAGTGATCATCGTCGGACACGGAGCGCGGTTCCACATGCCCGCCATCGTCGAACTGGCGGAGATGCTGAACAGTCCGGTCCTGACCACCTTCAAGGGCAAGGGACTGATTTCCGACGACCATCCGCTGGGCTGCGGCGTTCTGGGCCGCAGTGGCACCCCGATCGCCAGCTACTTCATGAATGAGTCCGACAGCCTTCTCGTGCTCGGCGCCAGCTTCTCGAACCACACCGGGATCACCCCCAAGCGCCCGATCGTTCAGGTCGACTACGATCCGATGATCCTCGGCAAGTTTCACTCGGTGCAGGTGCCGGTGTGGGGCGAGATCGGGGCGACAGTCGAGGTTCTCAAACGCGAGCTGGAAGGCACCGAGATGGTCGATCAGCGTCCGGAGATCGCGGAGCGCTGGGCGATCTGGCGTGCAGAGAAGGTTCGGCGCGAGGAGGAGCACCGGGGGCGCGGAGTTCACTCGGCGGCAGTCTTCGCGGCCATGAACCGCCGTGTGCCGGAGGACGCGATCATCGCGGTTGATGTCGGGAACAACACGTACTCGTTCGGCCGCTATTTCGAATGCCGCCGGCAGGCGGTCCTGATGTCTGGCTACCTGGGCTCGATCGGCTTCGCCTATCCGGCCGCCATGGGAGCCTGGGCCGCGACGCAGGAGGAAGACCCCCGCTTCGCGGGCCGTCCGGTCATCGCTGTCGCGGGCGACGGTGGGTTCGGCCAGTACATGGGCGAGCTGACTACGGCGGTGAAATACCGGATGAACATCACGCTCGTTCTCATCAACAACAGCGAGCTGGGCAAGATCTCCAAGGAGCAGCGGGCCGGAAACTGGGACGTGTGGCAGACATCGCTGCACAATCCGGACTTCTCGAAGTATGCGGAAGTCTGCGGCGCGTACGGAATTCGGGTGACGGATGCCACCGAGCTCGATGAAGCGCTCACCAACGCGCTCGAGTTCGAAGGGCCGAGCATGGTCGAGATCGTCGCCGATGCCGAGCTGATCTGAGGGAACTAGTCGACCGGAACGTCCTCGACGGCTGCCAGCTCGAGCCCAATGTGAAACAGGAGTCGGGCGATCCGCATCGCCTTGTCGTAGTCGATGAGATGTGCCTCATCCGACGGCCGGTGGTAGTCCTGGTGCAGTCCCGTGGTGAAAAAAAGGACCGGGATGCCCTGGCGGAAGAACAGGAGGTGATCGGAGCGTCCGAATAGCCCTTCCTCGGGCCACGGATCATCCAGCAGGTCGATCTCGAGCTCAGGGTGCGCGGCGGTCACCCGCTCCGCGAGAGCACCTAGGAAGGAGCGCTCCTTGCCGATCGCGGCGACGCTGTTGCGTGGATCCTGAACGCCGTTATTTGCGCTTCGTCCGACCATGTCGATGTTGAGCAGGCCGATCGTGCTTTCGAGCGGGAAGGTCGGGTGGCTCGTGAAGTAGCTCGAGCCTAGCAAGCCGCTCTCCTCACCCGCGAAGGCGATGAAGACGATCGTGCGTGGCGGCTCCATGTCGAGGCTGCCGAACGCCTCCGCTATTTCCAGCATAGCGGCGATACCCGACGCATTGTCGTCCGCGCCGTTGAATATCGAATCTCCCCCCCTCCCGTGTGCTACGCCGAGGTGATCAAGATGGGCGGAGAACACGACGTACTCGTTCTGCAGCTCCGGATCCGAGCCGCGCAGCAAGCCGATCGTGTTGAAGGACTGGTCCCCGAAGCTGAACGGGAAGGGCTGCAGGTAGCCGTCGGTACCGCCCGCCTCCAGTCCCGCGGCCCCGAAATGCGCCGCGACGTATCTGGCGGCCTTCTCGAGCTCGGGGCTCGCCGAGGCGCGACCA
The DNA here is from genome assembly GCA_041612005.1 of Gemmatimonadota bacterium. Classification (GTDB taxonomy): domain Bacteria; phylum Gemmatimonadota; class Gemmatimonadetes; order Palauibacterales; family Palauibacteraceae; genus JBFILW01. Next base: position 32,933 of record JBFILW010000001.1, on the reverse strand, counting down.
AGCGTGGAATCGTGGGCCAGCGCCTCGACCACCGCGCCGAGCTCCTGGACCGTGATCGAGAGCGCCCCGTCGTCGGTCGCGGAGATGGAGGTAGGAGGCGAGGCCTCACACCCCAGCAGCGCGAGACCTCCGAGGCAACCGGTGCACAGCCGGCGGATGGACATGGGCGCTGCTACACGCGGCTCGCCCGTTGGTTCGGTGATCCGTAACGTGGGGGCCTTGGCACGGGTCGGATTCAGCGCGGCCACACTGCCGGAGTGAAATGGATGGCACCTCCAACTCGAATCGCCCTGATCCAGCAGGAGGCGACGGAAGACCGCGAGGCAAATCGCCGCCGCGGCGAGGAAGCCGTACGTCGCGCGGCCGCCGATGGCGCCGGACTCATAGTCTTTGCCGAGCTAGGCTTCGATCTCTTCTACCCCCAACACCACGCCACCGTAGAGACGCTGAGCCTGGCGGAGCCAATCCCGGGGCCGACCACGGAGCGTTTTGGCGCCCTTGCCCGGGAGCTCGGAGTCGTGCTGGTGCTCAACCTTTTCGAACGGGACGGCGATCGCACGTTCGACACATCGCCCGTAATCGATGCCGACGGATCACTGCTGGGCACCACACGCATGGTCCACATCACCGACTACACCTGGTTTCACGAACAGGGCTACTACACGCCGGGCGACCACGCGGCGCCCGTGTACGACACTGCGGTTGGCCGCATCGGGGTCGCCATCTGCTACGACCGCCACTACCCCGAGTACATGCGCGCCTTGGCCCTCGGTGGAGCGGAGTTGGTCGTCGTGCCGCAGGCCGGCGCTATCGGTGAATGGCCGGCTGGCCTGTACGAGGCGGAGCTGCAGGTGGCGGCCTTCCAGAACGGCTATTACGCGGCCCTCTGCAACCGGGTCGGGGCGGAAGGGGAGCTCAGTTTCGCCGGCGAATCGTTCGTGTGCGACCCGTCCGGCGTCGTGATCGCCCGAGCCGGACAGGGGACCGAAGAGATTCTCACGGCAGACCTCGACCTCGCGACCGTCGCGACATCGCACGGCCGCACGCTCTTCATGCGCGACCGGCGCCCCGAGCTCTACGGTGACTGGCTGAGCTAGCGGCTTTTTTCCAGCGGGAAGCCGCGGTTGGAAAACGGCTCGTAGAGGTAGAGACGGACCACGGCGCCATCCTCGTCCCGCTCGAACTCGACCAGCGAGTTGGTCACCTCCAGGTAAAACTGGTCGACGCTGCCGGGAAGCAGCTCGGCCTCCGTGAGCCCGCCGATCCACTTCGCCTGTCCCGGTCGAGACGTCACGAGCTGCCCTCCGCGCCGCTCCACCTCGACCGCATAGTCCTGAACCGAATAGGTCCCCACGTAGTCGTCGAGGGAGGACGTGTCGGCCGGCTGGCCGAGGGGCAGCGTGACGGAGTGCATGCGATGGACCCTCCAGCGGTCGCCATCCCGATGAAACAGGCCCACAATCGCTTCGCGCTGCACGGCCGAGCGGCCCTCGTACCACCCCAATTCGAGCTCGGCGATGGCGTTCGCTTCGTGAACCGCGATCTCCACACCCTCCTGGCGGTACCGGGTCTGCAGCGGCTGGCCCTCCACCCACGTCTCGACGAACCGGTCGCGGTCGATGCGGTGTCCGTTTTGGACGAGAACGAATTCCTCCGTGGTCAGGGTGTCGAGGCTGCGCGCGTTCTGCGTCATGATGGCGTCGAAGTAGGCGCGCAGCGTCTGCTCTAGCTCGCCCTGGTCCGCCTCGGTGCCACTCCCGTGGTCGCCCGAACAAGCGGCCGCAACGAGTGCCAGGAGGGCCGCGAGCGACACGCCCGCGGTCCGCCCTTGGAGCCTCGAAAAAAAGCGGCGTCTCACTTGATGAACCGAATCGTAAGCGGATAGCGGTAGTGCTCACCCTCGTTCGCCTTCATGGCGCCGATGATCGGGAAAATGATCATCATCGCGACGACGATCGTGATCAGCAGGAACCCAATCAGGATGAGCATCAAGGCTAGGCTGACGAGAGCGGCGATCATCATCGTGATCTGGAAGTTCACGGACTCCTTGCCCTGCTCATCGATGAACGGGTCCTCGTCCTTCTTGAGCAGCCACACGACGAGCGGCCCGAGCACGAATCCGATGCCGTTGCCGAGCAGTCCGACGAGCGCGACGAGGTGGCAGATCATTGCCCACTTGCGCGCTTCCGCGGATGGGAGGGTGCTGGGACCGATCGATTCGGCTGCGTCCGTCATCGTCTTCTCCTCTTTCTACAGGTAGCGTTCCTCGAGCACGCCCATGTGGTGAAACGCGTGGCCGGCGATGATGTGAGGGATGGCGCGAACCGTAAACTCGCACCCGGACGCGACGCCGACGCGATCCATGATGTCCTCGTCGAAGCTTTCGAACAACACGATGGCGGCCGAGCGGAGGCTGTGGTGCTCCTCAGCGAGCCGGGCCAAGGTCCGGTCTGAGAAGTTCGCCCCCGCCATGAACTCGTCCTGGTCCATGCCCGGCAGCGGGGTCGGAACGGCACGTGCGAACCAGAGCGCGCGGGAGACGAACACCCACTCCGCATCGATCACATGCCCGACGACCTCACGCGTCGTCCACTTGCCCGGCGCGTAGCGAAGGTCGGCTTTCTCTTCCGGGATCGAGGCGATCAGCTCCCGCAGCGCGGCCCCTTGCTCACCGAGTATGTCGATGATGTCGCCATCGGGGACGAGCCCCACGTAGCCGTCGTAGAAATCGTCGTATTCGGCCCGGCTTGGCCGGCGGCGGTCGCGGTGTTCCCTGGTCATGAAGGCGGTATCTCGGTCATGGAGCCGGAATATGCTAGATTATGTGCTCGAATGCGCGGTTTCAGGGAGAATTCAAAATGATCGAGTTCACGGAAGCGGCCAGGCAGCGCATGCTCGCCTTCTTCGCCGAAGAAGAGGATGGTTCCGGCCTCGCGGTGAGGGTGAGCGTCACCAGCCCCAGTCCGCTGGCGCCGGGGTACGAGATGTCGCTCATCGAGGCCCACGAGATCGAGGAGAGCGACGAACGCTTCTCCGTCGATGGGATCGACATGGTGGCCGATGCGGAGAGCGCCCGGATCCTGCAGGGCTCGCGGATCGACTGGGTCGATTCGATCCAGGGGAGCGGCTTCAAGTTCGAGAATCCGAACATCAAGCCGCTTGGCGCGGAGCCGCTGGAGGGACCGCTTGTCGAGCGAGTGCAGCGCGTGATCGATGAGCACATCAACCCGGGTGTCGCGACCCACGGCGGCGCCATCCGGCTCGTGGACATCCGCGACAACGTGGCCTATGTCCAGATGGGCGGCGGGTGCCAGGGTTGCGGGATGGCCTCGGTGACGCTCACCCAGGGCATCAAGCAGGTTTTCATGCAGATGGTGCCCGAGATCGTGGACATCCAGGACGTGACGGACCATGCGGCCGGCACGGACCCGTATTTCTCTCCTCAGAAGTAAGTGAGCGCCAGTCGGGTCCTTCTTCTCGTCACCTCGAGTAGCTACAAGGCGGAGGACTTCCTGTCGGCGGCCGAGCGGCTCGGCGTCGCGGTCACGGTCGCCTCCGACCACGAAGCGGCGCTCAGCGACGTCACCCCGGGCGCGAACCTATCGGTCGATTTCAACGATCCTGACCGCGCGGTGTCCGTGATCTCCAATTTTCACCCCGACTACCCGCTCTCCGCGATCGTAGCGGCCGAGGATGAGGGTACTGTCCTCGCCTCGGCAGCCGCGACGGCTCTGGGTCTGCCGCACAATCCGATCGAGGCCGTGCGCACGGCCAGGCGCAAGGACTTGTTCCGGGAGGCGATCCGCGACGCGGGGCTTCCGGCGCCCCGGTTCGAGGCGTTCGGCGTGGGCGAAGACCCGGGTTCAATCACCGGCCGCGCGGCCGGCCGGATCGGTTTTCCGTGTGTCGTGAAACCGGTCTCGCTCGCCGCGAGCCGCGGGGTGATTCGCGCCGATGATGAGGCGGAGCTGGCGGCCGCATTTCGTCGCGTGGTCCGCATCGCCGCGGAGGCAAGCGCACAGCGGAACCCCGGTGCCGATCCACCCGACGATACGGGCCGGATTATCGTCGAGGAGTTCCTGCCCGGTTCGGAAGTGGCGCTCGAGGGCCTTCTCGTTGATGGTGAGCTGCGAACCCTCGCCGTGCTCGACAAACCGGACCCGCTCGATGGCCCCTATTTCGAAGAAACTCTATTCGTCACTCCCTCGCGGCATCCGGTGGAGACGCAGAAAGCGATTGCGGATACAGCGGCAGCGGTGGCTCGCGTGATTGGCCTCTGCCACGGTCCCGTGCACGCCGAGATGAGAGTCAACGAAGCCGGAATTTGGCCGCTCGAGATGGCCCCCCGCCCGATCGGCGGACTCTGCTCGCGCCTGTTTCGCTTTCGAACCGGTCTGACGCTCGAAGAACTGATCCTGCTGCACGCGACCGGAGCCCCGATCGACTTGATCAACACTCCCACAGACGCGTCAGGAGCCATGATGATCCCGATTCCGCGAGCCGGCAGCCTGGTTTCCGTCGAGGGCACGGATGCGGCGCTCGCCGTGCCGGGGATCGAGGATGTCGTGATCAGCCTCCGTCCAGGCCAGGAGGTCGTCCCGTTGCCCGAGGGGAACCGCTACCTGGGGTTTATCTTCGCCCGTTCACCCGACGGCCCGAAAGCGGTCGAACGCGCACTTCGGGAGGCGCACGCCTGCCTCGAGATCACGATCGAGTAAACGCGTCTGCCCCTAACTGTTCTGGATCTGCAGCACGTGCTCGACGAACGGCTCATCCAGATTGGGGTCCACCGTCTCGGTTGTGAACAGCTCGGTCTGTTGCCGGAAGCTGTTCATTAGGGTTTCCCGCGGCACTTCGCTGTTGTTCTCTTCATGGCCGTGTTTGCCCTCGGCGGTCGAGACGAAAACCCTCAGCCGCTCGGCTGCGGAATCCGTATTCCGCTCGTCGAAATTGTTCCAGAGAGTCTTGGGCGTCGCGTTGCGGCTTCCGTGATGGCCGCACTTGTATACCGTGACGCCTCGCAGGAGGGTGAGGTTCTGTTGCTTGTCGGGCGCCCGCTTCAAGGCCCACTCCCAGTTCTCGATCTGCGCATCGCCCGGAAATAGCAGTCGGTGCCCGCCGACCTCGAACAGCAGAATGACACTGGTGTTGTTGAGCGCACTGTCGAGCCGCCGCACGATCTTCAGGCGCTGTTCGATGTTGGCCCGCTGCAGACGCTGACGCAGCCAGACCGAGGCCGGGTCGTGCCGGCCGAGCTCGTATTCCTCGAACAGGGTGCTCTCACCCGGACTCGGGCTGGTCTGTTGCTCGACCGCCTGAAGCATCCAGAACTCCTCCTGGTCCTCGGTCCGCTGCGTCCGGATCTCTTTGAACTGTGCCAGGGTGGGCGGGCCCAGAACGTGGACCCTGACGCCCGACAGGGAGAGGCCAGAATTCTGACCGTATGAGAGGTAGCGGCGCGAGGTCCCCATGGTCATGAGATTCTCGACCGCGCTCTTGTTGGCGAGGTTCGTTTCACCGAGGAAACCGAGCTCGTCGATGAGTGCAGATCCGTAACGGGTGCGGAGGGCCGGGCGTCGCCTGAGAGTCGCTGCCAGGGCCACGGCAGATTCGGCGATCGCATCCAGCTGCTGCAGTCCTTTGGCGAATGCGAGGTCGTCGGTCGTGATTCCCGGAGCCATCTCGGCATCGATCGCCGCATCCGGGTGCTCCGTCCACGGCTGGATCACGACGTCGGGATTGAGGCTGCGGATGGTGGCACCCGGACCGCTCTTGGTGTCGAAGCCGCTGATGTGATCCTTGTGCCGATGCGTCGCAACCACCGCATCGAGCTTGCCGTCACAGGTGGTGGCGATGTGATCCGCGACCCTCTGCAAGTGGCTCTTGAGCGAGCCGTCGAGCTCGGCCGGGTGGCGCGGTTTGCCGGTGCTGCCGAAATCGATCAGCACGTGCCTCTCGACCGTCTTGTAGATGAAGGACAGTAGAAAACAGTCGCCGAAGCCCACCTGATAGGAACGGACCCGAACCTCCCGCGGCGCAGCCATGGCTACCAGACCTCCCCGGGATTGTCGACGGCGCCCTGGGCTCGCGCCCTGTGAAGCTCGTCGAAGTTCGAACGCTCCGGCCGTCCGAATCGGTGACCGCGTCTCCACAGGTGCTCGAGTCGCCGGCTCTGTCGCTCGGGTTCGCCGACGCCGTTGCTGATGTGGTACTTGAGCAGGCCAAAATCGTTGAAGATCAACGTTCCGCCGCCATGCAGCTTGATCTCCAGCCCGTCGGGCATTCCCTCGGGCTTCTCGATGTGTCCCTTCTTGTCGGGATGGTGAACCGTGGAGAGGTCCTTCGCGGCGACCTTCAGCGTTTCGAGGTGTTCCACAACGACCTCACGCAGGACAAATCCATCGGTGCCTACGCGAACCACCGGCCGCACCGAGAGCACCCGGCTGTATGCCTGCTCGTTCAGTCGGAGTGCCTTCCGGTTTTCCCAGATGAAGCGAAAGACCTCATCGGGCTCCGCGCGCATCTGCTCGTAGCGATTACGCTCATACCGAAGATCCTGGCTGGGATGGCGCCAGCAGCCGCCATGGGTCGCGAGACTCGTGACCGGCTCGATACCGAAGCCGCTGAAGTTGGCTTTGAGATAATGCCGCAGACGATACTTGCTCCCCTCGTCATCCGGCCACAGCTCGGTGTCGATTGTCAGCAGCGCGCTCAGGAAGTCCCTGAAATTCAGGTGTACAGGCGGCGTGTAGTCGATCGCGCGCATCACCATCGTCAGCAGGACATCGGCGACGCGAGCGCCCTCGGCGGCAATCGTCGCCCGGGGCACCCGCCGGACGTCGGCGACTCGTCCCACCGCATGCAGCCATGCGTCTACGAAAGTGTTCAAAACGGCAGCGACCAGGATCTCGCCGCGTCGATGGGGCTCGACCCACGGACCCGTGGTCGCCTGGTAGTAGTCGGGTTTCGGCTCCAGCTTTACCGAGCGACGGAGGGCGTCACCCCGGATGCCGCGAAGCTCGCGGCCGAACTCTTCGGCCAGCCCCAAAAGGCCGCTCTCTTTGAGTTTCTCCCTGGTAACGAGTGTTGGCTCGAGCGTCTGGGCTGGCCCTCCCAGGGCGTGACGCAGCACCGTCTCGACGACGCCCGGCAGGCTGAATACCGACAACAACGCCACGACGTCGGCGAAGCCTTCGTGAAACGCGGCCTGGTCCGGGGACGAGGGCGCCATCAGGCGAGGCCGCAGACCATCGAGCACCGCATGCGTCGTCTCGTGCACGACGATGTCGTGCGACAGACAGGTGAACACGCGTCCCGCCGGGTCGCTCTTCGGAGTGAAGTAGCCAAATAGCAGCGCGTGATCGTCACGCGAGTAGTAGGCGTTGGCCTCGGCGAAGGCGTGCGGCACGACGTTCAGGTGGTGCCCGTAGAAGCCCCAGCAGACGTGCCTGCCCAGCGCGCGCTCGAACCTCGAGAGCGTCCGCATGACGAGGCCGTAGCAGTTGACGGCATGGAGCGTTGGATCGCGGAGCAGCGCCTCCCGGTTTTCCACCTCGGCAAGGGGATCATCGACGTCCGAGAGGGTCGCTTTCCGGTACGATTTCCCGCGCGTCGCATCGTAGTCGACTACCTGGGTCCGATAACCCCACGGCCCCGAGCGCATTTCCTCGGCAGGCACGACGACCTTCGAGCGCAGGACGTTCCCGTCGTGCCCCTCGATGCTCGGATCCTGAGCGACGATGGTAAGCTGGCGAAACGAGGGAAGCGTGTGGCGGACGCCGGCAGGAGCCTCAGTGTGTTGGGCTTTCATGGCGATCTTGGAAGAGCTTCCAGATTTCCGGTACAATTCAAAATCACACCGGTTTCGGTCTCTATAACAAGATGCCGCTCAGGCGCCGAATCTTACGCTACCATGCCTTGCTCACTGGCCGCCGGATCTTCTGATCTCGACCCTGATCGGCCCAGCTCATCAACCTTCTCCTCCAACTTCCTCAAGCCGCGATAGTTCAGCACAGATAGAGATACCACGGTTATCATTGCCGTCAGAGGGACAATCGGCATCAAGGGGAACATGGGCATTCGGCGCATCTTCTTGATCATCGACTTCTGCATGACTCTAGCCCTCACTATTACCGAGATTGGCCACGAGGTCCTTCCCAGTCCGTTAACTCAGACCCGTATGCTAACCCTCCCAACTCCGACTGTCTGTCGGGGAAAGTCCTCAATGAGGTGTGGGGCGATACCTCTGGTGTCAGCCGACGGAAGGGATAGTCCGGACTAACCGACACGATTGCCTTCCGGAGAAAAGCGGGGATAGAAGAATGGAGCCGACCGGGATCGAACCGGTGACCTCCTGCTTGCAAAGCAGGCGCTCTCCCGACTGAGCTACGGCCCCAAAGGCCTCACGGACCATCCCGCGAGGTGCGACATGATGCGAGCGGCACCGTCCCGGTGCCAGTGTACCGCTCAAATCGTAGATTGTTGCATGCCGAGCACTCGAACCTTTGTCGTACTCTCGCTCATCGTGCTGATACCCGGCTTGCTCTCCGCCCGTTGGGTCAGCATGCCGTTTGCTGACGATGGGAACGCCGGCGACGTCAAAGCGATCGCCACACAAGCTTCGTTGGAGGCCGGACTCCAGCCCGACACGCTTCCCGTCCCGACCGACCCGCAAGAGTTGCGCGCGTTCCTGGCTACCGGTGCCTACAAGACCTGGCCGCATCAAACGGCAGCGCACGCGGCAGTCGATCCGCACGGAGACCAGGCGCAAGTCTTCCTGAGCCCGTCGCTGGCCCGGTCGGTCCAGGCTCGCAACCCGGTCCACCACCAGGGAGCGGCGGCGGTGCTGGAGATGTCGGACGAGAACGGACTTCCGTGGGGTTGGGCCGTGGCCGTGAAGGCGCATGCATCCAGTAACCACGGTCGCGGCTGGTACTGGTATCAGGTGCAGTCCGATCAGGAGTCCGGCAAGACGGCCTCCGGCGATTACATGATCCCCGAAGATCCGGCCGAAGCCGGCCTCGGTGTGCCCACGTGCCTCACCTGCCACGTAAAGGGGCACGACTACATCATTACGCGCTCACTGGACTGAAGGGCACGTGACCATTTGACCAGTCAGGCGGTCCCTCCCATGTGCCTGATCCTCCGTACACCACGACGATCGGCCCCGAGACGGGGGCGGTCGCACCGGATGCCGGCCGCCAGGCCGGTCCCGGACACCCGCTGTTGGACGGCGGGACGAGGAGGCCCGCGATGACCCACGTTCCGAGCCTGCACCCTCCGGACGAATTCAACTCCGAGTTGCTCACCAATGTCCACCCACCCACGTGGCAGAATCCCGAGCCCGCGGAGTGGTATCACATGGTGGTGCTCGGCGCCGGCACGGCCGGACTCGTGACGGCGGCCGTGGCAGCGGGCCTCGGGGCGCGCGTAGCACTCGTCGAACGGCACCTCATGGGCGGCGACTGCCTGAACACCGGTTGCGTTCCCTCCAAGGCGCTGATTCGATCGGCGCGAGAGGTGGCGGACATCCGGCGGGCCGAAGAACTGGGCGTGTATCTGCCGGACGGCATGGCGGTGGACTTCGGCGCCGTCATGCAACGCATGCGTCGCCTGCGGGCACAGATCAGCTACAACGACTCGGCTCGTCGCTTCAAGGAGCTGGGCGTGGACGTGTTCATCGGACGCGGCCAGTTCACCGGTCCGGATACGCTGGCGGTCGATGGGGTCGAGCTGCGCTTCAAGCGTGCCTGCATCGCGACGGGTACCCGTCCGGCCATGCCCCGTATCGACGGCCTCGGCGAACTGGGCTTTCTCACCAATGAGAGCGTGTTTTCGCTCACGGATCGTCCCGCGTCTCTGGCGGTGGTCGGTGGCGGACCAGTCGGGACGGAGATGGCGCAGGCCTTCCGCCGGCTCGGCTGCCCGGTGATGCTCTTCCACACCGGCAGCCACCTGCTGAGCCATGATGAAGAGGATGCCGCGCAGGTAGTCCAGAATGCGCTCGAGCGGGATGGCGTGGAACTCTACCTCGAATGCAACGTCACATCGGTCGAGCAGCGAAGCGACGGCCAGAAGGTGCTCGCGTACAAGATGCGCGGGAGCGAGGGGCAGGCTGCGGTCGGCGAGATCCTGGTCGCGACGGGCCGCGTCCCCAACATCGAGGGAATCGGGCTGGAGGCGGCCGATGTGGAGTTCGACCGTCTCGGCGTTCGGGTCAACGACAGGCTGCAGACCACGAACGCGAACATCTACGCCGCCGGCGACGTCGCCCTCGATCACAAGTTCACGCACATGGCCGACTTCGCCGCCCGGATCGTAGTCCAGAACGCGCTTTTCAAGGGGCGGCGGAAGCTTAGCGCTCTCACAGTGCCCTGGTGCACGTACACCGATCCGGAAGTGGCGCACGTCGGGCTCACGGAGAAGCGGGCAGCCGCAAAGGGTGTAAGAGTGCGGTCGTACGTCCGCGAGTTGCGTGATGTGGATCGGGCCGTGTTGGACGGCGACAACGAGGGCTTCGTGAAGGTCCACGTCAAGAAAGGCACCGACAGAATCGTCGGCGCCACGATCGTCGCGCGTGATGCGGGCGACATGATCAGCGAGCTGACCCTGGCCATGACCGCCGGTGTGGGGCTCAAGAAACTGGCCAACGTGATCCATCCGTACCCGACGCAGGCGGAGGCGATTCGTCAGGTCGGAGACCTCTACAACAAGGGCCGGCTGAGCTGGGGGGCGAAGAAGTTCCTCAAGGCGATGCTGGCGGCCGTCCGCTAACGCCCGCTTCCTGTCTGCCGCCGCCTTACGTCGTCGGCCCCGAACCGCGGCCGAGCTTCGGAACAAACCGACCCGTCCGCGTCATGTAGGAGCGGTACTCATCCCCGAAGGCCCCGACCAGGTGCGCCTCCTCCTGGGGGACCACGACCAGGGCCATGCCGGCCGGGATTACGACGGCGAACGCCAGAATGAACCCACTGGCGGAGATCAGTCCCAGCGACAGAATCAGCAGGCTGCCCAGCGTATAGAGGGGATGGCGCACCCAGCGGTAGGGGCCGTGCGTGACCAGTTTGTGTTCGTCGCGCGTGAGTACGGTCTCGCTGATGTTGTTTCCGATGCTCCGGAACATCCACACCAGGGCCGGAATCAGCGCTGCCCCCATGACGATTCCCGACATCCGAAGCCAGCCGGGAAGATCGAGCCGCGACCACGCCAGCCAATCCGGTCGGATCGGGTACGCAAGAAGGGCGAACGCGAGCGGAAGTCCGAACAGAAGACGCCCGAGAATGAGTTCCGTGCCCTCATTACGCCGCGGGATCGCGCCGGCCTCGCGTCGAGCCCGGAGCCGATACGTCGCCGAGACTCCGAGGCACGAGAACAGGATCAACGCGAAAGCAACGCGGTAGGCGGTCTCTCCGGTGGCGGTGTTCACGCGAGTCCGGTTTTGGTCAGATGCGGAACGCGAGCCCGGCTCCGGCGAAGGAGTCGACCTCGGCATCGCCGAGGGAGAACCCGGCGCGGATGTCGAGCTGGAGATCGCGCGAGATGAGGACCGTGAAGCCGCCGTTAAAGAAATCGCTGCCGGGTCCATCGTCGAATTCGGGGAAGAGCCCGAAGTATTCCGCATAGGCCCCGAGCCAGTTCGTGAGGGAGAACCCGAGCGCGATGCTGCCGGCAAACTGGCTGTACCGCCCGGCGCCATCGTCCAGGTACCCCCAGCCCACATTGGCGCCAGCCGACATCCAATCTGTCACGTCCAGCCCGGCAGCGAGCACAACCACGGGCAGCACATGAGTTCCCTGGCCCAGCTCGTCCGCACCGGTGGGAAACGACGCGCCCAGGAGGAGCCCGACGTCCGGGACCGCCGTCCCCGGCTTCGCCTCGACAAACTTGATCTTCACGCCGAGCGAAACGTCCTCGAGTCCCTCTGGATCGTTGCCTTCGGTGGCGACCCAGGCGAACGAGTTGAGCCCGATGCGGGCTTCGACACGATCGGCCAGGCCGACGCGTATCAGAACTTCACCGACCGAGTGTTCGGTGTTCCCGTCGACGCGGGTCGCCGTATATCCCATCTCGACCTGGACATGCCAGGGGTACACCGTCAGGGCGCTCTCGGTGAAATCGGGCCGGTCCGTTACGAGTGCGTCCCGCTGATCCCAGGCGGCCGCCTCGCTATCCGACGCTACCTGCGCGTAGGCGCTGGACGGTATCCCGAGCGCGGCCAAAATGCCGATGAAGCCGAGACTGCGTATGTTGTCTAACATATTTTTAGTCTAGGCTAAATATAGTTCTCGGAAGCTACGTAATACCGGTACGGGTCGTCAAGACTGGTGGTGAGGGGCCGCGCGGTCGTGTATTTTTCACGGCTACGGCTGAACGAAACCCAACGCGATTGCATAGACGAAGGAGTCCATGGCCACGCCAGTCGAACAGGTCGAGGGAAGAGCACCCCTCGAGACCCACGGGCTGACACGCGAGCAGTTGATCGACATCTACCGCACCATGTACACGTCCCGGGCGATCGACGACCGTGAGATCGCGCTCAAGCGGCAGAACAAGATCTTCTTCCAGATCAGCGGCGCCGGACACGAGGCGGTGCTGGTTGCGGCCGGGCTGGCCTTCCGTCCCGCGTACGACTGGTTCTACACCTACTATCGGGACCGGGCGCTCTGCCTGCAGCTCGGGGTCACACCGTACGAGATGTTCCTCGAGGCTGTCGGTGCGGCATCCGATCCTGCCAGCGGCGGCCGGCAGATGCCGTCGCACTGGGGGCACAAGGCCTACAACCTGGTCAGCGCTTCCAGCCCGACCGGCACGCAGTTCCTTCAGAGCGTCGGCTGCGCGGAAGCCGCAACGCGAGCGTCCCGGATGGGTCTGGCCCAAAACGTCCTTTCGTACAAGGAGGATGAGGTCACGCTCGTGACCTCCGGGGACGGAACGACGTCCGAAGGCGAGTTCTGGGAGTCCCTGAGCTCGGCGTCCAACCTGAAGCTTCCGGTCGTCTACCTGATCGAGGACAACGGCTACGCGATCTCCGTGCCAGTCGAGGTCAACACCCCCGGTGGCAATATCGCCCGCGTCGTGTCCGGGTTCCCCGATCTCCTGATTCTCGAGGTCGACGGCACCGACCCCCTCGCCAGCTATGCGGCGATGCAGGAAGCGGTCGAATACTGCCGCGAGCGACGGGGTCCGGCGCTGGTGCGCGCCGCCGTGACCCGGCCCTACAGCCACTCGATGTCCGATGATGAGCGAGCCTACAAGCCGGCGGTCGAGCAGGAGGAGGAAGAGCAGAACGATCCGATCCCCAACTTCGCGGCCACTCTGACCCGGGCGGGGATCGCGGACGAGGCCCAGCTGGAGCGGATTCGCGAAGAAGTGGACGCCTCCGTGGCGGAGGCCGCCGATCGGGCCATGCAGCAGCCGCAGCCCGGTCCCGAGTCGGTGTTCGTGAACCTGTTCTCTCCCGACGTGGACGCGACCTCCGACGCCTTCGCGACTGAGCCCCAACCGGACGGGAACGAGACCACGATGGTCGATCTCATCAACGCCTGTCTGCGGGATGAGATGGAGCGGGACCCGCGCATCGTAGTGTTCGGTGAAGACGTGGCCGATGTCAGCCGCGATCAGTACCTGGACGAGGTGAAGGGCAAGGGCGGCGTGTTCAAGGTGACAGCCGGCCTTCAGCGCCGGTTCGGGTCCGACCGCGTCTTCAACTCGCCGCTCGCCGAGGCCAACATCGTGGGTCGGGCGATCGGCATGGCCACGCGTGGCCTGAAGCCGGTATGCGAGATCCAGTTCTTTGACTACATCTGGCCGGCATTTCACCAGCTCCGAAACGAGATCACGACCATGCGCTGGCGCTCCAACGGCGCCTTCAAGTGCCCGGTGGTCGTCCGGACTACGTACGGCGGCTATCTGTCCGGAGGCGCCGTATACCACTCGCAAACAGGCGCCTCGATCTTCGCACACACCCCGGGGATGCATGTGATCTGCCCCTCGAACGCGCTCGATGCGAACGGGCTGCTGCGCACAGCGATTCGGTGCGACGACCCCGTGCTGTTCCTCGAGCACAAGCACCTCTACCGGCAGACCTATAACAAGGCCCAGTATCCGGGTCCGGACTACATGATCCCCTTTGGTCGCGCCAACGTCGTACAGGAAGGCCGCGACCTCACCGTGGTCACGTACGGCGCTCTGGTCGAGCGGACGCGGAAAGCGATCAAGCTGCTCGAGAAGGAGGGTCGGCCGGTCGACGTCGAGCTCATCGATCTTCGGTCGCTGAGCCCGCTCGACATGGAGACGATCACCGCCTCGGTCCAGAAGACCAACAAGGTGCTGGTGGCATACGAAGACGCCGGGTCCTGGGGGATCGGGGCCGAGATCTCCGCCCGCATAGCGGACCGGGTGTTCGAGTGGCTGGATGGCCCCGTGCGCCGGGTGAGCTCCACCGACACCCTGGTCGGTTATGCGCCCTCGCTGGAGAACGCGATCCTGCCCCAGGTTCCGGGCATCGCGGAAGCAATCGCGGAGTTGCGCGCCTACTGAGTAGATTGCACCGATAGAGTTCCGTTGTCCCGTCCCATCCATCAGGAGGAAGTACCATGAAGCGAGGCGTACTGACTGCCCTAATGGCATCGGCCTGCCTGGCGCTGCCCGTGACGGCGCAGGCCCAGGACCAGATGCCGGAGATGATGTGGTTCACGGTCTTCACCGATCACGTGAAGCCCGCCATGGCCATGGAGTACGAGGCCAACATGAGCAAGGTTGTCGATGCCTTCACGGCTGCCGGCGTGCAGGACATGCAGTGGGTGACGATTTCGGGCCCCGAGCTCGGTTACGCGTATGCGGTAGCCGACATGGGTCCAGATGACCACAGCGACATGTACGCCACCTGGCAGGAAGCTGTCGGCACCGTCGGCCCCGAGAAGTTCATGGGCATCATGTCGACCGCCATGAAGTCTGTCGAACGTCAGGAAATGTACTATCTGACGCTGCGTTCCGACCTCTCGTACAAGCCGGAGATGGTCGGGTTCGATCCCGCCAAGCCAATGCGCCACTACACGCTGCTCAAGGTGCTTCCGGGCCAGGAGATGGCGATGGAGGAAGTCGCCCGGCAGTTCAAGGAGCTGTACGGAAAGCACGGCATCGAGCGGGGCTGGCGCTTTTACCAGTACATGACGGGAAGCGACCTGCCCGCTTACCTGGTGGTGGAGTCGGCGGCGAACGAGCACGAGCACTTCATGATGGAGGCGAAAGCCCAGGATATGATGGGCGACGAGGCGAAGGCGCTCTACGGCCAGGCCATGGCCGCCTCGCGAGCCATGGAGACGATGACGGGTTACGTGAGGCCTGACCTGTCGTACCCGCGGATGGAGATGGCAGCGGGCGGCGAGTAGCCGTAAGCCGGCAAGATCCCGTTCTGCATTCGATGGAGGGGCGGCCTTGGCCGCCCCTTCTTTGCATCTAGGCGGACTCCCGGTCCGGCTGCTCTCGTCGCTTGCCGCGATCGCGCCAGGCGCGGATGTCCGCCACCAGCTCGGATCGAGTCACTCCCTCGCCGCACGCTTCCAGCCACTCGTCGTGAGCATCGTAGTGCGGAAGAACGTGCTTGCGGTCGATCCACTCGGGCCTGAGGCCCTGTGCCCGTCCCCACTCGATCAGTTCGTCGATCGACGTGTCACTGTACACGTGGCACAACGGATCGCCTTTGAGCACGCCCATGCGGGGGACGTCGCGGACCGCGGTGTGATAGTGAAATTTAATCACGCGCGACACGTTATGGGTCCGTGAGCGCGCCAGACAGTCCGCGAGCGGACCCTGGAGCTCGCGATCCGTTTGCGCGGCCGCCAAGGATCGCCGAGTTTCGGCCAACCGGCTTTGCCCTGCACCACACCTTCGCACCGAGGAACGAGGCGTGAAACGGAGAGAGCTGTTCCAGACCCTTACTCCCGGCAGACACGGCCCCCCGACAGCCAGCCCGAAGGGACTCTCGCGCGAGGAGGCGGAAGCGCTTTCGGCGCACATCCTCGAGATGAGTGCCGCGGACGAAACGCTCGTAAGCATCGGAAGCGGCTGGAGGGGCAACACGCGTTTCGCGGTCAACCGCATTACAACGGCCGGTACATTGGACAACGTATCCGCGACGGTCACGGCCCGTTTCGGAAGACAGTCGGCGTCGGCCACCACGAATCGCCTCGATGATGCCTCGTTGGCCGAGGCAGTCGCCGGCGCCGCGGAGCTCGCGCGTCTGGCGCCCGAGGACCCGGAGCTCATGCCACTCCTCGGTCCCCAGGAGTACATGCCGAGCGAAGGCTACTACGATTCCACCGCGGACCTCGACGCCGCCCTCCGAGGCGAGGTCGCGGCGTCGGCAATCCGGCTCGCCAAGGATACCGGTGCCCTCAAAGCGGCCGGCTTCCTCCAGTGCTCGGCCGGTTCCTCCGCTCTCGCCAACAGCTCCGGCCTGTTCGCATACGAGCCTGCCACGAGCCTCGACTATTCGCTCACGGTGCGGACGGACGACGGAACCGGGTCCGGCTGGGCTGCTCGGGGCGCACGGGACTGGAGTACGGTCGATTACGAGGCGCTCAACCGCACGGCCGTCGACAAGTCCACCATGTCCCGAGACCCGCGCCCGTTGGACCCCGGCACCTACACGGTGGTGCTCGAGCCGGCGGCCGTGGCCGATCTGATCGGATTGCTGGCGGGATCGCTCGACGCCCGCCGGGCGGATGAGGGTCGAAGCGCCTTCTCGGCACAGGGCGGAGGCACCCGGGTCGGCGAGCAGATCATCGACCCGCGCATCACCCTGCGCAGTGATCCACAGGGATTGGGCTCGGCGCCGTGGGCGGGTGACGGGATGCCCCTGGAGCCGATCACCTGGGTCGAGGGCGGTGTGCTCAAGAACCTCTACTACACCCGCTTCTGGGCCGAAAAGCAGGGCGCGCAACCGACCGGTTTCCCGGGCTCGCTCCGCATGAGTGGCGAGGAAAACTCGCTCGAAGACTTGATCAGAGGCACCCGCAGGGGCGTGCTGGTCACACGGCTGTGGTACATCCGTTCGATCGACCCGCGGACCATCCTGTACACGGGACTGACGCGCGACGGCAACTTCCTGATCGAGGACGGACGCATCGCGCATCCGGTCAACAACTTCCGCTGGAACGACTCCCCCCTGTTCGCCCTCTCGAAGCTCGAGGCGATGAGCCGGCCGGTGCGCGTGCGGACCGACCGCGAGGTCCCGGCGGTCCGGGTGTCGGAGTTCACCTTCAGCAGCGTTTCGGAGGCGGTCTAACATGGAACGGCGTGAATTCGTGAAGAGCACGGCCCTGGCGGCCGGAGGCGTGGCGATCGCGCGGCCGATCGTGGGCCGCTCCTTGGGCTCCAGGCTTGCGTCCCCACCCGAGATTGACGCCTCCGCCAAGGAGCTTCTGCTGGAAGCGCTCGACGCGGCCAGCGCGGCCGGAGCGCAGTATGCCGACGGCAAGGTCGGACTTTACCGCAACCAGAGAATCGGGACGCGCGAGCAGCAGATCACCAACGTCGATGAGAGCTCGTCGCTGGGCCTCGGCGTCCGGGCGCTCGTGAACGGAAGCTGGGGCTTCGCCGCCACTCCCGAGCTCACCAAAGAAGCCGCCGCGCGCGCGGGCCGAGAGGCAGCCGCGATCGGCAAGGCCAACGCGGCTGTCGAGCGATCCGCCGTCCGGTTGGCGCCGGTCGAGTCGTACGGCGATGTCACCTGGACGAGCGACTACGAGATCGATCCGTGGGACGTCCCCATCGGCGAGAAGGTCGATCGGATGCTGGAGATGAACCGCATCGCGATGGAGGCGGACCACGTCCGCTTCGTCTCCTCGAGCCACCACTTCGTGAAAGTCGAGAAGACGATCGCCACCACCGATGGGACGGTGGCCACGCAGACGCTGATCCGGAACAACCCGGGCATGTCGATCACCGCGATCTCCGACGATCGGAGCGATTTCCAGTCACGAAACTGGGTCACCTACCCGGCCGCGCGTGGCTACGAGTACGTGCTGCAAGAGATCACCCCGGAGAAGGTGGAGCAGTGGGCGGCGGAAGCGGCCCAGAAGCTCAGCGCCGCCGGCGTCGAGCCCGGCAAGCACAATCTGATTCTTCACCCGACGCACCTGTGGCTCACGATTCACGAATCGATCGGCCACCCGACCGAGCTGGACCGGGCCGAGGGGTATGAGGCCAACTATGCAGGCACCAGTTTCCTCGCCCCACCCTCGAAGGTGCTCAACCAATTCCGCTACGGACCCGATTTCATGCAGCTCGAAGCCGAGCGGACGGCGCCCGGCGGACTGGCCTCCGTGGGCTGGGACGCCGAAGGCGTGAAGGCCGACGAGTGGATGATGATCAAGGACGGGATCTTCGTGGACTACCAGACGACGCGCGAACAGGTCGACTGGATTTCCGAGTACACAGGAGTGAAGCACAGCCACGGCTGTGCGCACTCGGACAGCTGGTCCAGCATCCCATTCCAGCGCATGCCGAACATGAACCTGCTCCCCGGCGAGGAGGATCTCTCGGTGGACGACGTGATCGCCGCCACCGACGACGGGCTCTACATGGAGGGCCGCAGCTCGTACTCGATCGACCAGCAGCGCTACAACTTCCAGTTCAGCGGACAGGTCGTGTGGGAAGTGAAGGGCGGCAGGAAGACCAGAATGCTGCGTGACGTCGCCTATCAGGCGACCACCGAGGATTTCTGGAATTCGATGGACATGATCGGCGGACCCTCGACCTACATGACGTACGGCAGCTTCTACGACGGTAAGGGCCAGCCCGGACAGTCAAACCCCGTATCACACGGGTGTCCGGTGGCGCGCTTCAATCAGATCAACGTCCTCAACACGGGACGCTCCGGGTGACCGCCTGCTGACATCGGCCGCCGCATGAAGTGGGCCCCGCTTCCCGTCGGGGCTCTTCTCATACTCGGCGCGGTCGGCCTCGTGCTGCTCTTCGCGCTCCTGCGTCCCGGTCCGCTTATCGTGATCGGTGTGGTCGCGCTCCTTTTCGCGCCGGGTCGGTGGTGGAGATGGCGCACGCGCCGCTTTCGCAAAGGTGTGCGCGCGATTCAGCGCGGCGACTTGTCTGCTGGCACTGCAGAACTCGAGGCGTTTCTCGACGGTATCAAGGAAGCTGAGCGCTTCGACCGCATCCAGCCGCTCTTCAACCTCGGAAAGCGTTACCCGTACCGGGCCGCGGCACTCAGCAATCTCGGCGTCGCGGAGCTCACTTCGCCGAGCGGTGGAGGGACGGACCTCGAGACGGCGCGGGAACGCTTCGAGCAGGCCCTCGCGGTCGATCCGGGATACGTGCAGGCCCACTATGGTCTCGCCATGACCGCGCGCCTCGCCGGTGACGCTCCGAGAGCTGAATCCGAGGCAGAGCGCGCCCTGGCGCTGCACTCCGGCTACCTGCCCGCCCGCCTCCTGCTCGCGACTGTGCGGAGAGAGCGTGGAGACGATGCCGGAGCGGAAGAAGCGCTCGAGCCGCTGCGCCGGCGCGGAAAGGATCCGGAGGCGCTCATGGCCGGCTTCCAGACGCGTTGGCCGTCCTAACCAACGTCAGCTTCCCGAACTGAGCGCGATCAGGAACACGCCGAGCAGGATCACCCCCGTGCCGGCCAGCCGGTATCGCGTGCCCTTCTCTTGAAACAGAAGTGCCCCCAAGATCACGGTGATGATCGCGCCGCTCCGCTTCACGGAGACCACGTAAGAGGCGAGGGTGAGGTCGATCGCCGCCATCTGGAACACGAACATGGCCGCAAAAAGGCCTCCCTGAACCGCGAGCGCCCACCGGATACCGGGTCGTAGCGCAGCCGCCAACCCATCGCCTCGCAGCAGCACGATCGGAAGGAACGCGAGGCTGGTCAGCCCCGTGAGCACGGTCCCGTAGAAGAGCGGCGATGAGTCGAGGACCGCTACCCGGTCGAGCGCCGCGCCGACCCCCCACAGCATGGCCACGGCCAGCATCCGCCGCGCACCGGAGTCCCGCGCGATCGCTCGCAGGGGCTCCAGTAGGCCGCCTTCCCGGCGGCCGTAATTGAGCAGATACACGCCGACGACGGCCAGTGCGATACCAGCCAGCCCGCCCCATCCCGGCACGTCGCCGAGCAACACCCACTCAACCGGCACAAGTAGCACGGGGGTGAGTGCAAGCAGCGGGTATGTGAGTCCGATGTCGCTACGGTGAATGGCCGAGACATAAAGGGAGAAGGAGACCACCGACAGCACCGTGGTGGTCAGCACAGCTGGCAGGAACCGCGGACCCACGGCCGGGACGCCCTCCACCAGCATGGCGACCCCGATGAGCGGGAAGGAGAAAAGGAAAATGGCCCAGGTGGCCGCGATGAGCGGCACCCGCTCCGAAATTCGCTTAGTCCACACCCCCTGGAGGGCGTAGAAGAACGCTGATCCGGCGGCGAGGATCAGCCAGGTCACGTGGCGGCCCGGCTGGTTCCCCGCAGGCCGCCGTGACTCCGATCAGCTTGTAGGGACGCTACGAGCTCGAGTGCTCGTGCGCGCTGGACGTCTCGGCCTTATCGCTGGCCGGGCTCATGTGCTCGCTATGATCACCGTGTTCATCGGCGGCGGTCTCTGCCGCACCCAAGGGCTCGCCCATGTCCATCCCGTCCATCTTCATTGTCGCGTCATCTCCGCCGTGCCCGTGCCCATGCGCCAGCTTCACCGGCGCCTCGAGCGTGTTGGTGAGATCCGCTACGTATTCCGCATTCGTTTTGTCCAGAGCCGGCCATTCGGTTTTGCGTGAGACCCACGCGACGCCGCCGATCGCGCCCATCCCGCCACCGGCGATCGTCTCGCCGGTCGGGTTCGTGTACTCGACCACGATCCGGTACGTGTGGTCCGCCTGCAGCTTGACGCCAAGCTTCCACCACATCTTGGAAACGGGCAATCCGACTGTCTGTCCGCTCTCGCTGACGATTGGTTCCGCCCGCCACACGACTTTGCCGGTCGTCACGTCCTCCAGGCGGATCTCGTCCGCGTAATCGTGCACGTGCCCGCCCACGGCCAGCATTCTTCCGTCGACCGCCGGAGCGCCCTCCCATGACTGCTTCGATTTGCCGGGAGGCAGGGGGAAGTCCTTCAGCCCGACGGGTCCCATCACATCCATGTAGAACGGGTAGACGTCGAACCATGGATCGAACAGGCCTTCACCCTCCTGACTGTAGTCGAAGCGCACCCGGGCGTAGACCTCCGGGTAGTCGGCGGCAAACTCGTTGCCGAACATGGCGCTCACGATGATCGGCTGGTCCGCGTCCACCGGGTAGCCGAGAAACCAGGGCATGGATTCGCTGCTCGTCTCCTGTCCGGCCGCCATGATCCGCCGGGGGATCGAAGCGAAGAGCTCGCGGTGGTTGGGATCGATGAAATTGATGTGGTGGAGCAGACGGGACGGAAGTTCGTTGCCCTCGCCGTCCGTCATGACGATCTCGAATCCGTGCAACCAGCCGTCCACGGGGATGTCGATCATCTGGATCGGCAGGCGCACATGCGCCCCACCTTCGGGGAGCGCGACCGGACCGACCACCACCTCGAAGTAGTCCTCCGATCCGTTGTCCTCGACCGAGACGAAGGCGGTGCTGCCGAAGGGAAGCTCCGGCGCCGCCAGAGCTGCGGCATCGCGTTCCTGAGCCGTTGCGCCCGGCGGCACCGCAAGGGCTCCCGCGATCAGCGCCATGAACGCTGTTAGAGTTAGTCCGGCCCCACCCCCGAGTCCTGAATTCCTATGCATGTCTCTATGTCCTCTCGCGTGCTCAGATTGCCGTGAAGTCCGTCAGGTATACGGTTTTTATTCGGGCTTCAAGTGTGGAAAACCGGAGAGCCGCCCGGTCCAGGCGTGGGAAAGTCCGATGTTATCCACCGGAACCGCCTGTCCCTCCCGCCTATGGCCCCTCCTCCAACACTTCCTCCGCGATCAGGTAGGCCTCCAGCAGCTGCGCGTCTAAGTACTGGTCCAGGACGTCGATAGCCGGCACGTCTTCCTCCATCCGCAGCCATGTCTCGCGGGCCGCGCCGAGCGCTCCTCGGGGCTCGAAACGAACGCGGGCCAGGTGCCAGAGGTCGGCGCCCTCGTGCCTCGCGTCGACGCCCACCGCGCGCACGCACCATTCCGAGCCGTCGATGTCGATGATTCGTTCCAACAGCTCCTCCGACCGCCGCTGGCTCAGGAGGGGAGGGGCACTTCGAAGCGCTCGTAGTTCTTGGCAATGTACTCTTTCCAAGCATCCGGCACTTCGTCGTCCGGGAAAATCGCCTCTACCGGGCACTCAGGCACGCAAGCCCCGCAGTCGATGCACTCCTCCGGATGGATGTAGTACTGGTCCTCGCCCTCGTAAATGCAGTCAACAGGACACACGTCCACGCAAGATGCGTCCTTGGTGTCGATGCAGGGTTGCGCGATGATGTACGGCATATGGGATCGTTACTCCCTCGCTGTGCTCTGTGTTCCTGTGTGCCAGAGAACTTCAAGTGTAGACGAGTGCAAAAGATAAGCCTGCCCTTCGTCGCCGGCAACGAGATTGCGGGCCCCGCGTTATGGACTCGCGATGAAGCACCCGGTATGTTTTAAAGCTTGCGGCCAGACCGGTTTGCGGCACTCCCGGGGTTCTTCAGCGACCTGCTAGGATGATGCGACAACTCACGATCCTGCACTCGAACGGGCAACCGACGCCAGTGAACGGCGCGTGCGGTTCGACAGCCACTCCGTGGCCAGACCGGAAGCCGCGCTGGCTCAAGGTGCGTGCGCCGGGCGGCGGCAACTACCGCCGCCTGAAGGTGTTGATGCGAGAAATGGGCCTCCACTCCGTGTGCGAGGAAGCACACTGTCCCAACATCGGCGAATGCTGGGACTCCGGCACGGCCACCTTTCTGATCATGGGGGACGTCTGTACCCGCAACTGCCCCTACTGCGCGATCGCCCACGGCCGCCCGGAGGAGCTGGATGAAGACGAGCCGCGCCGGGTCGCTGAGGCGATCGAGAAGCTCGCCCTCTCACATGTCGTGATCACCTCCGTCGACCGCGACGACCTCCCGGATGGAGGGGCGAAGATCTTCGCCGACACGATCACCGAGGTGCGCAACCGTCGGCCAGACTGCTCAATCGAGGTGCTAACCCCCGACTTTCGTGGCGATGTGGAGGCGGTTGCCACGGTGATCGAGGCGAGGCCGGACATCTTCAACCACAACATGGAGACCGTCCGGCGGCTCCACCGCACCGCGCGCCCTGGGGGGCGCTACAAGCGATCGCTCGACGTGCTCCGGCTGGGCGGGGAGCTCGACGCGGAAGTGCTCATCAAGACCGGTATCATGCTGGGCCTGGGAGAGCAGGCGGACGACGTCCGTGAGTTCATGCACGACGCCCGTGCCGCCGGTGTTCACATCCTTACCATCGGGCAGTATCTGAGGCCTTCCCTCGACCACCTGCCGATTGACCGGTACGTGTCCCCCGAGGAGTTTGACGAGTGGAAGCGCTACGGGGAGCGGATCGGCTTTCGCCACGTGGAGAGCGGTCCCCTCGTCCGCAGCAGTTACCACGCCCGCGAGCAGGTACTCGAGCTGGGCGCCGCCGAGGCGGTGTAATGGCGACGAGCGAGCGGGAGGTCACGGAAGTGGGCGACGAAAACCAATTTCTCGGCCTATCGGACGCTGAGCTGAAAGAGCTCCTGCGCGAGATGGAGGTCGCGCGGCGCTTCGAGGAGAAGGCAGCCGAGTCCTACCAGATGGGCAAGATCGGCGGCTTCTGCCATCTCTACATCGGCCAGGAGGCGGTTGCCGTGGGCGCGATCAGCGCCCTCCGCGACGACGACTACATGATCGCCTCGTACCGTTCACACGCGCACGCGCTGATTCGGGGCATGGACCCGGGACGCGTGATGGCAGAGTTGTACGGGCGGGCGGATGGAGTGTCGGGCGGTCACGGCGGCTCCATGCACCTGTTCGCGAAAGACCTCAACTTCCTCGGCGGCCACGGCATCGTCGGAAGCCACCTTCCGATCGCCGCCGGCGTCGGTTACGCCATCCGGTATCGTGACGGGGATCAGGTCTGCCTGTGCACGTTCGGCGAAGCGGCGGTCAACATCGGCGCTTTCCACGAGTCGTTCAACATGGCCGCCCGTTGGAAGCTGCCCGTAGTGTACTTGTGCGAGAACAACATGTATGGCATGGGAACGGCGATCGATCGTGTCACCGCCGCCGAGCGCATCGTGCAGCGCGCATGTACGTACGACGGGATGCACTCGGAACAGGTGGACGGCATGGACGTGATGGCGGTCCGTGACGCCATGGAGCGAGCGGTCGCAATTGCCCGCGACAAGAAGGAACCCACGTTCCTGGAGGTCAACACCTACCGCTACGTCGGTCATTCGATCGCTGATCCCTCGCATGGCGTCTACCGGACGCGAGAGGAAGTCGAGGCCGAGCGCGAGAACGACCCGATCATCTCGTTTCGGCGGCGCCTAATCGATGCCGGCGTCCTGAGTGCAGAGGAGTACGACGAAATCGATCAGGCGGCGATCGACACAGCGGAAGCGGCGGCCGAATTCGCTGACAACAGCCCGCTCCCGGACGCGTCGGAGATGTACGATTTCGTCTATGCGGACGAATACCGAAACGGAATCGACCGGAGAGACGCATGGCGGTGATCACCTACCGCGAGGCGCTCAACCAGGCGCTGCGCGAGGAAATGGACCGGGACGATCGCGTCTTTCTCATCGGAGAGGAGGTCGGCGTCTACGACGGCGCATACAAGGTGTCGAAGGGACTCCTGGAGGACTTCGGTGAGTGGAGAGTGCGCGACACGCCGATCGCCGAGCACGGATTCTCGGGTATGGGCGTGGGCGCGGCAATGGTGGGACTTCGCCCCGTGGTCGAGATCATGACGTGGAACTTCGCCCACCTGGCCTTCGATCAGATCGTCAATCACGCCGCCAAGCTCTACGAGATGTCCGGGGGGCAGTTCAACATCCCGATCGTATTTCGCGGACCGGGCGGCGCGGCGCTCCAGCTGGCGGCACAGCACTCGCAGGCGCCCGAGCAGTGGTACGCCAACGTGCCCGGGCTCAAGGTCTGCTCGCCGGCCACGCCGGCCGATGCCAAGGGCCTGCTCAAGAGCGCGATCCGGGACAACGATCCGGTGATCTTCGTGGAAGGCGAGCGGCTGTACAACATGAAGGGTGAGGTGCCTGACGGTGATCACGTGACGCCGATCGGGGTCGCGGATGTAGCGCGTGCCGGAGACGACGTCACCATCGTCACCTACTCGAAGATGGTGCACACCTCGATCAGCGCGGCCGAGACACTGGCTGTAGAAGACGGAATCGAAGTCGAAGTGATCGATCTCCGTACAATCCGACCGCTGGATGTGGACACGGTGCTCGATTCCGTGCGCAAGACGAATAGGGTCGTCGTAGTCGAGGAAGCCACCCCGTTCGCCGCCGTCGGTGCCCAGGTGGTCGATGACATCCAGCGCGAGGCGTTCGATTACCTGGATGCCCCGATTGCGCGAGTGTCAGGTCTCGACGTCCCAATGCCGTATGCCCGCAACCTCGAGAAGCTGGTCTTTCCACAGCCCGAGTTCGTCGTCGACGCGGTCAGGCACGTCTGCTACCGAAACCATTCGGTGGTGGAGTAAGCTGGCCGATGGCGACGAAGGTGGTAATGGCTCAGCTGAGCCCGACGATGGAAGAGGGCAAGCTGATCGAATGGAAAGTCGAGGAGGGCGCCGAAGTCCGAGCGGGTGACATTCTGGCCGAGATCGAGACCGACAAGGCCAACATGGATGTGGAGGCGATGGGCGGCGGCGTTCTGAGGGCGATCCTTGTTCCGGCCGGCACCACGGCGCCGGTGGGAACGCTGATCGGTGTGATTGCGGATCCCGGCGAGGACATCGACGCCCTGCTGGCGAAAGCACGCGCGGAGGCCGCCGCCTCGGCTGGATCCACCGCTGCGCCGACCGCCGAGCCGCCTCCCGCCGCGGTGGCCGCGCCTCCGAAACCTGCCCCGCAGCCTATCGCCAGCCAGCCGATCGCGGCCGACGGCGACGGACGGCTGAGGGCCTCTCCCGTGGCGCGCCGCATGGCCCAACAGGCCGGGATCGAGCTGGCGGCGATTCCCGGCTCCGGCCCGGCGGGTCGGATCGTGAAGCGCGACGTAGAGGACGCGCTGCGGGCTGGCGCCGCGCCCGCGGCGGCGCCAGGGGCTGGAACCACAACTGCGCCTCTTCCGACTCCGGCCACTTCCGGCGCCCCGAGGCTAGTGGAGCAAGCGATCGAGCACAGCCAGATGCGGAAGACGATCGCCCGCCGCCTCGTTGAGTCCATCGGTCCCGTTCCTCACTTCTTCCTCACCACCGAGATCGATATGGGTCGCGCCCTCGCGATGCGGGCAGAACTGAACGCGGGACTCGAAGCTGGAAAGATCGGAGTCAACGACCTGCTGCTCAAAGCCGCCGCGGAAGCGCTCGTGCGCCATCCGGAGGTGAATGCCTCCTGGGAGGATGCCGCGATCCGTCGCCACGGCCGCGTGGATCTGGGGATGGCGGTGGCGCTCGAAGACGGATTGATCACGCCTGTGCTCCGGGCCGTGGACCGGAAGGGTCTGGAGACGATCTCGGTCGAGTCGCGGGATCTGATCGAGCGCGCCCGCAACCGCCGACTCATGCCGGAAGAGTACATGGGTGCCACCTTCACGATCAGCAATCTCGGAATGTTCGACATCGATGAGTTCACGGCGGTCATCAATCCGCCCGAAGCGGCAATCCTCGCCGTCGGGCGCACCGAGGAGAAAGCCGTCGTCGTCGAGGGGGAGATCAAAGCTCAGAAGCGAATGCGCGTCACCATGTCGTGCGATCACCGGGTGATCGACGGCGCGGTGGGCGCGCGCTTCCTGGAGACATTCAAGGCGATGCTGGAGAATCCGCTCGTCATGGTCCTCTGACCCTGGCGGGTCGCTGATTCAGCGCCCGCAAAGGCGCAAACTCCACCCAAGCGGAGCGAATCCATGTCCGAAATCTACGACGTCGTCGTCCTCGGCTCGGGGCCGGCCGGCTACTGGTGCGCGATCCGGGCCAGCCAGCTCGGGCTGCGAGCGGCCTGCGTCGAGAACAACTCCTACGAGGGCGGCATGGGCGGGACATGCCTCAATTGGGGCTGCATTCCGGCCAAGGCGCTGCTCGAGAGCGCCGCGCTCGCTCAGAATCTCGGCAGCCATGGCGAAGAGATGGGCGTGCGCGCTGCGGGTATCGAGCTGGACATGGGCGCCGCGGTGAATCGCAGTCGGGCGATCAGCGAGAAGCTGTCCGGCGGCGTCAAGTACCTGCTCAAAAAGAACGAGGTCGATTCGATCATCGGGAGCGGGCGGCTGGCAGGCGAAGGAAAAGTCGCTGTCGACGACGCCGATGGGCAGACGCGTGTCCTGGAAACCCGACACGCGGTGGTCGCGACCGGGTCGGTAATGAAGTCGTTCCCCGGCTTCGAGATCGACGGCGAGAAGGTAATCGGGAGCCGCGAGGCGCTCGGGCTCCGCGTTCTGCCCCAGAGAATGGTCGTGGTCGGAGCCGGTTACGTCGGTGTCGAGTTCGCGGATGTGTTCGCCGCCTTCGGGGTGGAGGTGACAGTTGTCGAAGCGCTTCCGACTCTGGTGCCTCTCGAGGACGCTGAGATCGGCAAAGCCCTCGCGCGCTCCTACAAGAAGCGTGGAATCGCGGTCATGACGGAAACCCGCGTGGTAAGCCTGAACCGCGACGTGAGCCCGATGCTGCTCACGGTGGAAGGGAAGAAGGGCCCGGAAGAGATCGAGACCGATGTCGTTCTCATGGCCATCGGCCGTCAGCCGGTAACGAGCGGTCTGGGGCTGGAAGAAGCCGGCGTGACCGTCGAGGATGGGTTCATCAAGATCGACGAATGGTGCCGCACGACCGCCGCCTGGGTATACGCGATCGGAGATGTGGCCGGACCGCCGATGCTTGCGCACAAAGGGTCGCACGAGGGGCTGGTCGCCGCCGAGCACATCGCGGGCGTGGCCGAGCACCCGATGAAATACGACAACATTCCGAGTGTCGGGTATTGCCACCCTGAGATCGCCACGATCGGAATGACCGAGGCGCAGGCGATCGAAGCGGGGCACGAGGTACTGATAGGCAAGTACCCGCTTACCTCGCACGGCCGCGCGATCACGGCCGCCAGCAACGAGGGCTTCGTCAAGATCGTCGCCGACGCCAGGTACGGCGAGGTGCTGGGTTGCCAGATGATCGGTCACAACGTGAGCGAGTTGATCGACGAAGCAGGCCTGGGACGCATGCTCGAGGTGACGCTGGACGAGATCGCCGGCTTCCCCCACGCCCATCCGACCATGTCCGAGGGCATCATGCAGGCGGCGATGGCGGCGCTCGGTCGAGCGATCGACATCTAATCACATGCGGCAGCCGATTCTGATCTGCCGGCTCCCTGGCAGAGTCCCTTATCGAGAAGCCCTGGATTGGCAGCGGCGTTTGGCTCGCCATCGAATCGGCGGAGAGCTGGAAGACGATCTTCTTCTCCTGCTCGAACATGAGCCGGTCGTCACCCTGGGGAGGGGATCGAGCGAGCAGAATCTCGTTGCCTCCCCGATGCTTATGGCGGCACGGGGCATAGATGTCGTCGAGATCGAGCGCGGCGGAGACGTGACGTACCACGGTCCCGGACAGCTCGTCGGCTATCCGATCCTGGATCTCAAGCGGTATCGAAGGGACCTCCACTGGTACGTCCGGCGTCTCGAAGAGGCGCTGATCGTCGCCATGGCCGAGCTCGGCCTGAGCGCTTTCCGGGCTCCCGGCTTCACCGGTGTGTGGGTCGGCGAAGACGGTGACCTCGACTCGCTGCCGATCAGGGTCGCGGGCGGCGCAGCCCGCAAGATCGCTTCCATCGGAGTGCACGTGAGCCGCTGGGTCACCTGGCACGGTTTCGCGCTCAACGTCAGCCCCGAACCCCTGGAGAACTTCCGGCTCATCGTCCCCTGCGGGATCGAGGGCGTTCAAATGACCTGCCTCTCCGGGGAAGGCGTCGAGCTCGGAATGGACGCAGTGACTGGTGCTGTTCGCCATGGGTTCGAGGCGGCGTTCGCGGCCGAAGCGGAGGAAATGTTGCCGCAAGCGCTTCACGCCGCGCTGGCCGTGAGCCCCGCGGCTCAGGAGACCGGCGCTTCCCGTCCGACGAATCCTGGTGTTCGGTGAGGACCAACCTTCTCCTGCTTTTGGTCGCAATCATGCTGGCGGTCGGAGGCGCCGAGCTTGCCCTGCGGGTGTCCGGTAAGTATCGGCCACCCGATTACCCGCCTCAATCGAGGCAGCCCGAGTTGTATGAGGCGAAGCCAGGGTACGGGTACGCACTCCGACCGAACAGGACCGCGACGTACGAATACCCGCCTGCCGCACCCCGCACGATCACCGTGCACTCGGACGCGCACGGTTTCCGGAACGCGCACGACATCTCGGAGCGAGACGAGCGAATCCGCGTCCTCTTCCTTGGAGACTCGTATACGTTTGGCGAGGGTGTGCAGGAGGGCGAGCGGTTCACGGACTACCTGCAGGAGTTGGAGCCGGGATGGCGCATCGACAACATCGCGATCCCGGGATACGGCCCCGACCTGATGCTACTCGCGCTTGAAGCCGTACTGCCCGTGGCCCGACCGGACGTGGTGGTCGTGGCCCCGTCCTTTGATGACTTTCGTCGCGTGCGCCCCCGTTACTCCGGCCTCGGCTACGCGATTCCGCGCCTCGAGCTCCGGGATGGAGGTCTGGTGGCCGTGGACTACCCGAAGCCGAAGCCGTGGGAGCGCTCCTACCTCTACAACGGGCTGCTGCTCGCCCTCAAGGGCGGGAACGCCAGGAGTGCCCCGCTGAGCCAGGCCGAGTGGGAGCTCAACGAGGCGATCCAGGACAGCCTGGTCGCACTCGTCGAGGCCCACGGCGCCGTTCCCGTGTACGCCTATGTGCCGGGACCGTGGACCGCGCCCGCTCAACAGCGGCGTCGGGACTGGGTGATCCGGATCGCCCAAGAGCACGGTGCGGCGGTTGTGGACCTGACGGATCCAATTCAATCCGCGGATCCGGATATGGCCTACCTGCCGGCCAACTCGCACTATGCTGCGGAGGGACACCGAATCGTCGCGGACGCTTTGCACGCCTTTCTCGTGGCGCGGGTGGCGCGGGTAGCGGAGCCCGCCGGCGACACGACCTGAGCTGCCGCATCCTTGCCACATATACGGCCGGCCTCGTTCCGCATCGAGAGGTGGAGCCAGTCAGGGCGCCCCTCAAGAACAGGCCTAAACGGCCTGAGAACGGGCAACGACCGGAGCTGAGGAGCGGCTTGCCTCTTGCAATTGCAACCTCGCGACGCGATCTGAAGTAGCGCCGACGTGGGCCGGGTTGCATACGGACGGCTTCGACTCATACGCACCTGACAGACGCAGCGACGTGGACAAGAGCAACTACATACTGGGAATATCGGCCTTCTACCATGACAGCGCCGCCTGTCTGCTGCGCGACGGTGAGATCGTCGCCGCCGCGCAGGAGGAACGCTTCACGCGCAAGAAGGGCGATGCCAGCTATCCGGCCCGTGCCGTCCAGTTCTGCCTCGACGAGGTAGGGATCACGGCCGACCAGCTGACCTATGTTGGCTTTTACGACAAGCCGCTGCTCAAGTTCGAGCGCATCCTCGAGACGTATCTCGGCGTCGCGCCGCGTGGGCTGCGCTCCTTCCTGATGGCGGGTCCGCTGTGGATCAAGGACAAGCTCTACATGGACCGCCAGCTGCGGGAAGCGTTGGGCTATGAGGGCGAGATCTTGTACGCAGAGCACCACGAGTCCCACGCTGCCAGCGCCTTCTTCCCGTCGCCTTTCGAAGAGGCCGCCATCCTGACCATGGACGGCGTCGGAGAGTGGGCCACGGCTTCGATCGGGAAGGGGTCGGGCAACGATATCGAGATCCTGCGGGAGCTCCATTGGCCCGACTCGCTGGGGCTGCTGTATTCCGCGTTCACCTATTACACCGGATTCAAGGTCAACTCCGGCGAGTACAAAGTGATGGGCCTCGCTCCGTACGGGGAGCCGAAATACGTCGACCTGATCCTCAGCGAGCTCATGGAGTTGGAGGCGGACGGCTCGTTCCGCCTCAACCAGAAGTATTTCAACTACCTGACCGGGCTCACGATGACGAACGGGGCGTTCGACAAGCTGATGGGCGGTCCGCCTCGTAAGCCCGAGTCGTTGATCACCCAGCGGGAGATGGACCTCGCCCGCTCGGTGCAGGTGGTATGCGAGGAGGTCATGCTCCGCATGGCGCGTACCGCCCGGGAGCTGACCGGCTCGCCAAACCTCTGTTTGGCTGGCGGCGTGGCGCTCAACTGTGTGGGCAACGGCCGCATCCTGCGCGAAGGTCCCTTTGAGAACATCTGGATTCAACCTGCCGCCGGCGACGCGGGTGGCGCCCTGGGTGTCGCCCAGCTCATCTGGCACCGCCATTGTGAGCAGCCTCGCACCGTAACTTCGGGCATGGACTCGATGAGGGGCGCATACCTGGGTCCGGGTTACTCGCCAGACCAGATCCGAGCCTTCCTCGAATCGGTCGGCGCACCGTATGAGTGTCTGGAAGCAGGCGACCTGGTCGAGCGCGCGGCCGAGCTGCTCGACACCGAGAATGTCGTCGGCTGGTTCGACGGACGCATGGAGTTCGGTCCGCGTGCGCTCGGGGCCCGCAGCATCCTCGGTGACCCGCGAAGCCCGAAGATGCAGGAACAGATGAACTTGAAGATCAAGTTCCGGGAGAGCTTCCGGCCCTTCGCGCCAAGCGTGCTACGTGAGCGAGTCAGCGATTACTTCGAGCTCGACTCGGACTCGCCCTACATGCTGCTGGTTGCACCGGTGAAAAAGGAGCGCCAAATCCCGATGAGCGATGAGCAGCGCAGGCTGTTCGGGATCGAGCAGCTCAACGTGCCTCGCTCGGACATACCGGCGATCACGCACGTGGACTACTCGGCGCGCGTACAGACCGTGGACGCCGAACAGAGCCCGCACTATCACGCGCTGCTCAGCGCCTTCGAGCGCCGGAGCGGATGCGGCCTGGTGGTCAACACTTCGTTCAATGTTCGTGGCGAACCGATCGTCTGTACGCCCCAAGACGCCTATCAGTGTTTCATGCGGACGAACATGGATTACCTCGTTTTGTGGCCGTTCCTGCTCGACAAGCGGGAGCAGCCGGAATGGAAAGAGGAGGGGGATTGGAGAGACGAGTTCGAGCTCGACTGACCCCGGCCGAAGGCCGTAAATTCGGCCTCACAGTCGGGATCGCCTTCCTCGTCATCGCTTCCATTTCATGGTGGCGGGGACACGAGATGGTGCCGATGGTGCTGGCGGGGATCAGCGCCCTGTTGATTCTCGCAGGCCTGGCGATTCCGGGTCGGCTGGGACCGGTGCACTCGGCCTGGATGGGGATGGCGCATGCAATATCGAAGGTCACGACGCCGGTCTTCATGAGCATCGTGTATTTTCTCGTGATCACGCCCTCCGGCGTGATCAGGCGCCTGGTCGCCCGCAACCCACTGCATCAGCAGCGTACGGAATCGGGTTACTGGGTTTCCCGCGAAGGCAATGGACGCGGCGACATCACTCGCCAATTCTGACATTGAACGTCTGACGACGAGCAAGACAGGGGACATATGAGCAAAAGTCTCGGTAAAGAGCTGTGGGACTTCATGAGGGTTCGGAAGAAGTGGTGGCTGATGCCGATCGTCCTGGTGCTGTTCATGGTGGGATCGCTGCTGATCTTTGCTCAGGGATCTGCGCTGGCCCCTTTCATCTACACGATCTTCTGATGCACGCGGAGGAGTGTCTCTCCTCCGCGGTACCCATGCGAGGGGCCG